>NZ_JBVVPZ010000006.1:0-210815 GCF_055811415.1 Mesorhizobium sp. WSM4846 | reverse complement strand
CTCGATTCTGGAAAACTCCTCAATCGAGTGCGCACGCACGCGCGTCAGCAGAGGCGTGAACTGTTTGGTAGAAAAGTCGGCGCCCAGAATTGCGTATTCGTAGCGAGGCGTCTTTTGCAGGATGCCCTCGCCTGCTCGAGTCACGACCAAGCGCCCTGCGGCGCCCTTCATGGTGGTGCTGCCGAAGAGTCCAATCACATCGACATCAAGTCCGGTGGCGAGACGCAGGATCGTGTCGTAGGTCGGCGAGACCTGCCCGTTTTCTATCTTTGATAGTGCAGAAAGCGGAAGCACGACCAGGCAGCATGGCTGATCACTTCCGCAGGGAAACGGTGGCGGGATAGCGAGGATGAGGGGTCGGGCTCATGCCTTCCCTATGCCCTCTGTAGGTCACTGCCGGGTTAACTTAACGATGCCGCCCATATTCCTTTGAAGCCGGCATGCCCCGGCGATCGCGGCCGATATACAATCATGCGCCAGACCATTGGAAAGGATGAGCTCGCGAAGGGTTGTCGATGATGTCGTAGCCGGCAAGACTTCGGTGATCATGGGAAATGAAATGACCTTGTTTCATTCATGCCTCCTTAACAAAAACCAAGGCCGAATCTGCGGCATTTCGGCGTTTGCAACGCAGATACCGCTTAAAACAGATTGAAGGGGCACGCCCTCGAGTGCGGGGCTTCCACGGAACGTTCCTCTGCCGCGAGGGGCAGGACCCGTATCCTGCGCCTTCGCGTTCAGGATCAGGCGGGTGGAGTCGGCTTTGGGGTTGCAGCCGACGTAGTGTGGGAGGTCGGGGACTTGCCGATGCCCTCTTCCCGTAGAATGCGATCTGACGCAGCCCTGACATGGTGGTGCTCTGCTTCCTTCGTTCCGTCGATAGCGGTGACCCGCGACAGGAGTGCCGGTCGGCAGCTGCCGCCGCCTCACACCGAAGGCCGCAAACCTCGTGCCAATTTGGCTGAGCGATCCGAAGACACAATTTTTTACATATTAATGGCTTCAATAAGAGTGCCGCAGGAATTCTGACCGAACACCACCGTGTCGCGGGCTCGACAAACCCGACAGCAGGTATCGGGTGCCCGGCGTTCCCAGCAGTGACGACAGGTTTCCTCCGCGTGCAAAGCGGAACTCACCCCTCACCCCTCATTCAACCGTGTTCCGCGTTATCCGATGTTCGACAATGTTGGACATACGACATAGCAGTATGAGAGCCATCATATTGTTTTGAAATAGTTTCTCCTTTGGCACGGTACTTGCGTGGTTATTCGCAAACGCGTCACGGACTGAGGAGAAATCGTCTCATAATCACGCTCACCGGAAACGCCGCCGCCGTGTGGACCGCGTTTTCCACCCAGCAATCGGCATCCCCTTCCGGGATAGCTGTTCGTGTTGACACGAGTAGATAGAATGAAGCGGTAACCGTTTGCATACGCCTTGCGGACTGACCGCTCGACGTGAAGCAAAACCTGCTTTCTCGAAGCTGTCCGAACAACGATGTTCTCTCGCCACGTACTCCGGTACCGAGTTCTTGAGAGAAGTTCTTGTTCCGACCCCAAGAACGGACAAGATTGCCGCACCATTCCAATCTACGATGATTGTGCAGCTATCTTCAGATGCAGTTTATCACTACGCAAGGTTGATCAAACACGCCCATTCGGAGGAAAAATGAAGATCGTCGCTATCGATTATTGGCAGTTGCCTTGCCGGTCGCTGAAGGAATCCTGGGACAGTGACGAGTCTGTTTGGCCAAGTGCGCCGCCTTCTTACATTGTCCGCATCACCAGCGAGGATGGGCTAATCGGCGTTGGAGAGGCAACCAGCCAGGTTTGGTACCTTGGTGAGACGAGTGCGCAAATGATAAGCTGCCTTCGTCTTTATGCAGGGGCATTGAAAGGTCATGACGCCAGCAATTTCGCTTTGGCTCATCTTCTTATGGAGCGAGTATACTCAGGTGGAATGCCGGGCGGTCGCACAGCGCGGGCTGCCGTGGATATGGCCTTGCATGATCTCGTTGGCAAGGCCTACGGCGTTTCCGTACATAAACTGCTCGGCGGGGCCTACCGGACGCGGCTAGATCTGCTCACAAATCTTTATCACAAGTCGCCAAATGAGATGGCTGATGCATGCCGCAGCTATGCAAAGAAAGGCTTTAAAGGGCTTAAGATAAAGGTCGGGGACACCATGCTGCATCACGGGTTCTCGCATGAACGTATGGCGTCCGAGCTAGCTTTTCTTGAAGCCGCGCTAGATGCCACCCCGTCAGATGTATATGTTGATGCGGACGCCAACCAGGGCTGGCGTAATGCCAAATGGACTGTAGCCAAATTAGAGAAGTACCGAGCCCATCACAATCTTTCTATGGAGCAACCACTGCACTATGCTGACATAGTGGGCGCGAAATTTGTTCGTGAACGGTCCCGCACGCCGCTGATACTTGACGAATCCGTGTGGTCTCCGGAGGCGATGATCAACATCATCGCTGAACAGGCGTGCGACCGGGTAGTTCTAAAGCTTAATCGTGTGGGGGGCTTTTACCCGGCAATCCAGATCATTGGCATGTGTACCGCCGCAGGTATCGGCGTCAGTGTGGATACCAATCCTTTTAACCTAGTGGGCGATACCGCCTCCGCTCATGTCGCAGCGGTCATAAAAGATCATTATCCTGTCGACTGCGAGGGTCATGTCACCTTTCTCACGCTCGGGCGTGATGACTTGTTATCTGGCGGCGTGACTTTCGATGGTGCCCAAGCTATCGTGCCTGAGGCTCCAGGCCTCGGCGTTGAGGTAAATTGGGATGCTGTCGAGCAACTGGATCCTGTGTGACGGCTTGATTGTCAACAGGTATTGACGCAGGAGTGCGAGCGTCACGATCGCAGCAAAGTTAACCGCGAGCTTCTCGTGCCGGGTGGCGCTGGATCGGCATCCTTTCAGCCACCCGACAGACAACTCGCTCAATGACGTTGCGCCTCCGGTATAGATCAGGATTCGAGCAGCCCTTGTCCATGTTGCCGCCGGTGCGAGGCGGGTATCGTGAGCCGAATATGACGTCGACTCAGACAGGCAAAGCACGGATCAATGTAGTGGCCGACGACGAAGCATACGAAAAGCGCCAACACGAACGGCCGCTGAGCTCCACGCGTACTGCGCGAGCGCGCCGGCTACTGTTCTAGTCTAGGTGGTGTGGACTCTCCAGATTCCCTTTTTGACCGTAGCATGATTCAAGCCTGCTTTTGGAGGCAGCCTTGGGTGTAATGGATCGGTTGATATTGAGTGACGGGGCGTGGGATAGGATGTCGCCGCTGATCATCCGGCGTCCTGATCAGAAGGGCTCGACGGCCGCGATAATCGGATGTTCGTCGAGGCGGTCCTATGGATTGTGCGAGCGGGCTCCCCCTGGCGCGATCTTCCCGATGTATTCGGCGATTGGAACAGCGTATTCCGCCGCTTCAGTCGATGGAGCAGCAAGGGTATCTGGTGGCGCATCTTCGAGGCCATGTCCGATGATCCGGACTTCGAATATCTAATCATCGATTCCACCATCGTCCGAGCCCACCAACATGCGGCTGGGGCCCCAAAAGGGGGTCTGAAATCAAGCCCTTGGTCGCTCCCGCGGCGGCTTGAGCACCAAGATACACATGGCCGTTCGCGGATTGGGGTGCCCTGTGCGGTTCACGCTTACTGCAGGGGAAAAGGGCGATGCGCCGCAAGCCGCAGCCTTGATCGAAGGACTGTCCGCCGACGTGGTCATGGCCGACACCGCCTATGACGCCGACTATTTACGCCAAGCCATCGCCGCCAAGAATGCGGTTTCTGTCGTCCCCAATAATCCATCGCGCTCGCTCAAATATCCGCTCGACAGGCACCTCTATGCCCCGGCGTCATCTCGTCGAGTGCTGCTTCTCCAAGCTCAAGCAGTTCCGCCGGGTCGCAACCCGCTTCGAGAAAACCGCCCGCAATTACCGCGCCGTTGTCACTCTCGCGGCTATTGTCTTTTGGTTGCAGTAACTGTCCACACGGCCTAGACCTCCGGTCGCACGCGGGCCCAGTCCGAATTCGCAGCGAAGTTCAGCACCAGCGCGCCTGCATGCTGGTCCGACAGGCCCTTCGAGTACGCTCGGACCACTAACCGGTAGCAATCTCAGCTTCTTCGCTTCTTCTGCGCTGGAGCGCAGCAAGCACCGCCCTTTCCGACTTGAGTAGATATGAGTCCAACTGCGAAACCGCGTCTGGAATTTCGCCGTCCTCAAGCGTGCGGACTAGCGACGCGTTCAGGTCGATGTAGGGCTCATGGAGGTGGAACGTATCCTCGAGCTGGCCGAAGACAAGCCGAAGTTCGGCAAGCACCAAGTCAAAGCAGGCGCTGAGACGAGGACTATCGCATAGTTCGACCATGGCGCGGTGGAACTCCATGTTGATCGTTCCGACCTGTCTCCAATCGCCGCCAAAGCTCACCTTCCGTCCTCGCTCGGCCAGCATTCGCATTCGTGCAAGAGCCGGATGCCCCCTGCTAGCACCTTGTACCGCCCCCTTTTGAATCACCGAACGCACGCGATAGACATCGATGATCGCCGCTTCGTCCGGAGCAACAACAAAGACCCCGCGATTGGGGATGTGTTTTAGCAGTCTTTGACTTGTGAGCAGTCGGAAGACCTCGCGAAGCGTATTGCGCGAAATCTTTAACCGGGCGGCAACCTGCTCCTCCGAAAGTTTTTGTCCCGGCGCGAACTGACCGGCGATGAGGAGCTCGCGTATTCGAGCTGCCACCGATTCAGCTAGCGATCGATCGACGGGTTCCATTGTCCCCACGTTTGCCATTCCGTTTCGCTGCCGTCAAGAATTCGGATTGTTGAACAATTTGATTCGTGCTAGTCAACAAAATAGCTCATCGGCTAAGCAGGCTACGCTATGGCACGTATCGACCTCAACAGTGATCTCGGTGAGGGCTTCGGCCCCTGGGCGATGGGGGACGATGTGTCAATGCTCTCCATTGTCACCAGCGCCAATATCGCCTGCGGCTTCCATGCCGGCGATCCAGTGGGCATCCTTGCTGTTCTGGCCGAAGCGGTGAGCCGTGGCGTTTCCGTCGGCGCGCATGTCGGCTATCGCGATCTCGTCGGCTTCGGCCGACGCAATATGGACCCGTCCAGCGCGGAACTGATCGGCGACACGATCTACCAGATCGGCGCTTTGCAAGGCCTCGCCAAGGCTGCCGGAACGACGGTGCGTTACGTCAAGCCGCATGGCGCGCTCTACAATACGATTGCGCAGGATGCCCGCCAGGCAGTCGATGTCATAGAAGCCATCAAAGCAGTCGATCCCTCGCTCGTCCTGATGGCGCTCTCGGGCGCACCGATTGTTGATCACGCTCGCACAGCAGGGCTCAAAGTCGTCTGCGAGGCCTTCGCCGACCGCGCCTACAATGCCGATGGCAGCCTCGTCAGTCGCCGGCTCGCGGGCGCCGTCATCCACGATCCGAAGGCGGTCGCGGAACGGATGCTGCGCATGGTTGTCGAGGGCCGCGTCACCGCCATCGATGGCACAGACATCAGGCTCGAAGCTCAGTCGATCTGCGTTCATGGCGACACGCCGGCCGCCGTCAACATCTCCCGCACGCTGCGCGATTCACTTCTTGGCCATGGCGTCGAGTTGAAGTCCTTTGCCCATGGCTGAGTGCCTGCGATTGCTTCCCGCCGGCGGTGATGCATTCTTGGTCGAGCTCGATGACCTCGCCACAACGCTGACGCTGCTCGACGGTCTGCTGACCCACTGGCCAGAGGGCACAGTCGATCTCGTGCCCGCCGCCCGTACCCTGCTTGTTCGCTTCGATCCTCTGCTTACGGACCGTGCAAAGCTCATCGACACCATATCCCGCATCGATCTTTCCGTACGTAGCAAGCGGAAGGGCGAGACCTTCGAGATTCCTGTCGTCTATGACGGCGAGGACCTCAACGAGGTCGCCGACATTCTCGGCTGGACGGTGGAGGACGTCACCCGCCGCCATACGGAAGCGACCTTCACCGTGGCGTTCACCGGGTTTGCGCCGGGATTCGCGTACATGACTTGCGACGATCCCGGGTTCGACGTGCCGCGCCGAAAGAGCCCGCGCGTGCGGATACCGGCAGGCTCCGTCGCTGTCGGCGGCAAATTCAGCGGCATCTATCCCTCCGACAGCCCGGGCGGATGGCAGCTCCTCGGCAGAACCCCTCTGAGGATATGGGACACCACCCGGACTCGCGCGGCGCTCCTGGCTCCCGGCGACCGCGTCCGCTTTTGCGACGTGGCAAAAGAGGCCTCCATTCCCCTTCTCGCACCACCGGAACAGAAGACGGAAGTTGTCCGCACGGCAGGCCTTCTCGTCACCCGCACCGACAGTCCGGCGCTCTACCAGGACCTGGGCCGCGCTGGCCGCGCAGACCAGGGAGTCGCGGAATCGGGCGCACTAGACAGATGGAGCCTCATCCAGGCAAACCTGTGTGTCGGCAATCGGCGCGAGGCTGCAGCAATCGAGGTCGCCTTCGGCGGCTTCGCGCTTAAGGCTGACCGCCCGGTAACGCTTGCGGTCGCGGGTGCGCCCGCGCCGCTTGCGATCCGGACCGAGGACGGCCGCAGTCTCTCAGCACCATTCGGCCGACCCTTCGCGCTCGATGCAGGGGATGAGTTGGTGCTTGGCCCCCCGCCCGAAGGCGTGCGCAGCTACCTGGCCCTGCGCGGCGGGTTCGATCTCGAAGCCATTCTCGGGTCGGCGGCAACCGACACGCTGGCGAAGGTTGGGCCTGCACCAATCATGGTGGGTGACATCTTGGTGCCGGCCAACGAACCCACCACTGCCGTCGATCCCTTCGAAACAACGCCCAAAAAATTGCCGAAGGCCGACGACACAGTAACGCTCGATGTCGTGCTCGGGCCCCGCACAAACTGGTTTACGCAACAGGCAGTCACAGCGCTCCTTGGTCAGGGCTGGCAGGTGACGGCGGAATCGAGCAGGGTCGGCATGCGACTTGCCGGCGCGCAGCCTCTCGAAAGGCGTGATGCAGCGGAGCTCCCTTCGGAGGGCACTGTACTCGGGGCGATCCAGGTGCCGCATAACGGCCAGCCGGTGCTCTTCCTCGCCGACCATCCGCTAACCGGGGGGTACCCGGTGATCGGCGTTGTCGCTCGCCACCATATTGACCTCGCGGGCCAGATTCCCATTGGCGCGAACATCCGTTTCAACGCCATCGCTGCCTTCGACCCGCTTATCAGGAAAACCTACCGATGAAGAAGCTCCTGATCGCCAATCGCGGCGAAATCGCAATCCGTATCGCCCGCGCCGCGCGCGACTACGGCGTAGCCTCGGTCGCGATCTATTCCGATGCCGATGCCAATTCGCTCCATACCGAACTTGCCGACGACGCCTATGGTCTCGGACCTGGCCGTCCACCCGACACCTACCTGGACATCAAAAAGATCCTCGACATCGCTCGCCGGACCGGAGCAGATGCCGTCCATCCCGGCTACGGCTTCCTGTCGGAGCGCCCGGAGTTTGCGCAAGCGGTCATCGAGGCCGGCTTCATCTGGGTCGGTCCGGCGCCGCATATCATCACCGCTCTGGGCGACAAAGTCGAAGCCAGGCGCATCGCAGCCAAGGTTGGGGCGCCGCTGGTCAAGGGTTCGGACGGGCCCCTTGCCTCGGCCGCGGAAACCGTCGCGTTCGCTAGGGGAGTGGGCTTGCCGCTTGCCATCAAGGCTGCATTCGGAGGCGGCGGGCGCGGTATGAAGGTCGCACGCAAGCTCGAAGAAGTCGGCGAACTCTTCGATTCGGCCGTGCGCGAGGCGATGGAGGCCTTCGGCCGCGGCGAATGTTATGCCGAGCAGTTCCTCGACAGGCCTCGCCATATTGAGGCGCAGGTCGTCGCCGACAGCCACGGAAACACGGTCGTACTCGGCACGCGCGACTGTTCGCTCCAACGCCGCAACCAGAAGCTCGTTGAGGAGGCCCCCGCTCCGTTCATCTCCGAGGAGCAGCGCGCCAGTATTCATGATGCCGCCCGAGCGATTTGCGCGGAGGCCGGCTATACAGGCGCGGGTACCGTCGAGTTCCTGCTGTCGGAGAACGGCGTCATCTCCTTCCTCGAAGTCAACACGCGGCTTCAAGTGGAACATCCGGTGACCGAGGAAACAACGGGCGTCGACATCGTCATCGAGCAGTTGCGCATCGCCGACGGCCTGCCACTCTCGATCAAAGAAACGCCCACGCCCCGCGGTCATGCCTTCGAGTTCCGCATCAATGCCGAGGATCCCGGCCGCGGCTTCCTGCCGACGCCGGGGCTGATCACTCTTTTTCGCGCTCCTTCCGGCCCCGGGATTCGACTCGATGCTGGCGTCGAGACCGGCTCTGAAATCCCCGGTCTTTATGATTCCATGATGGCAAAGCTGATCGTCACCGGCGCGACGCGAGAGGAGGCGCTGATCCGCGCCCGCCGGGCGCTCTCCGAGTTCCGGGTCGAGGGTGTCGCCTCGGTGCTGCCTTTCCACCGCGCTGTGGTGCAAAACCCCGACTTCACCGGCGAGCATGGATTCCGGGTCTATACCAACTGGATCGAGACAGCATTTCGCGGCATCGATCCTGTACCGCGCGTCGACCCTATCCAGGGCGGTCTGTTGCGCAGCTTCATCGAGATCGACGGCAAACGTCATACACTTGGCCTACCAGCCGCGCTGTTTTCCGGCCTTTCCGCACCGCGGCCGTCTGAAGTCGCCACCGCAGCGGCAAGTGATGGAGCAGTGCCGGCTCCGATCCCCGGGACCCTGCAGCAATGGCTTGTGGAGGACGGGGCGGAAGTCGCCCATGGTGAAGCACTGGCGCTCCTCGAGGCGATGAAGATGGAAACACGTATTCTCGCCCCAAAGGCGGGTCGCATCCACCTCAAGGTTGAAGCTGGCAAGGCGGTCGGCCTCGGCGCAGTGCTGGCCACGATAGAATGATGATGACGTACAAAACGGCGGCTCCCGGCGAGAGCAAACGACGGAGAAACTACATGAAGCCCATTCCGACGACTTCGGCCCCCGCAGATGCCGCTGCCCGCAAGGAAATCAAGCCGGTGATCTGCTACCCGATCGATAGCTTACCGCAGCCTGATCTTTCGACCTATCGCGCGCTGCGCGACGATCTGAAACTCGTCGAGACAGTCATTGTGCCGCCGCGGGATGCGGCGACATGGACAGTGCCGACTGGCCACTTCTGCCGGATTGTTTGCAGAAGGGTCGCAGGTTGGCGACCTCAATCTATTCAACCTGAACAACCTCGATGAGAAGTTCTACAGCGGAAAGAACCGGGCGTTGAACGGCACCCATGTTGGTCTCGGGGACCAGCTCTTTTCCAGCTTCCCCTATCTCCGCCCAATCGCCACCGTTACCCACGACACGCTGGACTGGTTCGGCTTCGACGAATTCGGCGGCGCGGTGCACGACGTCATCGGCACGCGCTGCGATCCCTACACGCACAATCTTCTGTGCCATGGTGGCCAGTACCATCATTGCTGCCACTCCAACCTTACCCGCGCGTTGGCGCGAAAGACCGGTCTGCCGCTTCGCGAAGCCGAGACCTATGTACATGATGTGCTGAATGTCTTCATGTGCACCGGCTTCACCAGGGACACGAGCAGTATTTTATGAAGGCAAGCCCGGTACGGCCTGGTGACTATCTGGAGTTCTTCGCCGAGATCGACCTTCTCGGCTGCATGTCCGCTTGTCTGGGCGGCGTGTTCATCTGAACATTCCTCCGATGAGGCAGCCTGCTACCCAATGGTCGTCAAAATCTTCAAGGCCAAGCGCCTGCCCGAAGGTTGGGCGCCGCCGGCCACCAACGGGTACGAAGGCGCTCACGGCAATCGGATAGCTCTTGAACTTCTTCTTTGCCGGCTTGTTGCCCTCAATGTCCGGCAGGCGGCTGATGCCGTGACGTTGAAGACAACGATGCAGTGACGTGCGCGTCAGGTGCGGGATCGTCGGTTGTAGGGCATAGAGGCAGTCATCGAGTGGCAACAGAGTGTAGCGCCGGAAGGCGACGATGACGGCCTCCTCCTCGGGCGAGAGAACCGTCGATGCGCGGCTCTTTGGCCCTGTCGGCAGATCGGCCACCGGGGTTCGCTCCCGCCATTTGGCGACAGTCTTCTGGTTAATCCCGTAGCGTTTGGCCAGCGCTCTCAGGCTCTCTTGACCATGCTGTATCGCTCGACGGACCGCCTCTGTCGTCCAGGCGCTCCCATGAAGAACCTGGCCCATAGTGCCTCCTTCGATTCGGAGGACAAGGATGCCCCATCAAAGCCTGGGATCAAACACCTAGCGCGGTGGCTTCGTCTGCTGGATTCTTCCCTGTTGAAACAGGGATCGTGTGCTCATGCCCGCAACCCGGTCGACGAGGCTTCGACGATGCAATCTATGGTGGAAGAGCGGACATCTTCGAGGGCAGTGGCTACGCGGAGCACGCCGCAGCGGCGCGGCGTCTCGTCGCCGCGCGCGCTCTCGGTAAGCCCACCATCGCTGATGCGCCCGCCGCACCGACGAAGGTCCGTCTGGCCAGAGTTATGTCTGCCTCCGATGCCTAAAATAAAGAAATTGTCTCTAAATCTTTTCTCAATAGTCAACATTCTATCAAAGGTTGGCCGGACGGACGGTCTTGATTCGGCGCTTAGCCGTCGGGGATACGTGGGACCTGGAGGGCGCGTGCCCGCGCCGAAATAACAGCGTTGTTGCGACTGGTTCAAAAACGAGCCCGGCCGCGTGTTGCCGTGCCCGGGACGATATTATGCCAGAAGAGGTCAGGCGGCCTTCTTGGCCCGCTGCGAAAGGGTGTCGATTGCCTGCTGAACTGTGGAGATGACGTATTCACGCTCTTCGCCGACGAGCGGTAAGCGCGGTGCACGGGTCCATTCCGGTGCGCCGTAGACCAGGCTCTCGGCAAGTTTGATGTACTGAACCAGCTTAACGTGGGTGTCGAGATGGAAGGACGGCGTCAGGATGTGGTAGAGAGTGCGCGCTTCTTCGTACTTGTTTTGGGCGCAGAGGCTGAAGAGTTCGGCGCATTCAGACGGCCAAACGTTGGTCATGCCTGAAACCCAGCCCGTCACGCCTAGCGCGCAGCTTTCGACGATCAGATCGTCGACGCCGCAGAAGATGCTGAAGCGATCGCCAAGTTCGACATACATATCAGTGACGCGACGAATGTTGCCACTTTCTTCCTTAACGCAGACGAATTCCGGAGTGTCGACGAGCTGCTTGAGAACCTCCACCGTGCAGTCGACGCCATAAGCGATCGGGTTGTTGTAGATCATGATCGGAAGTGAGGAAGCGCTGGCAATACCCTTGTACCACTCGACCGTTTCGCGAACGTCGGTTTTGTAACCGAGGCTCGGGAAGACCATCAGGCCCTGGGCGCCGAAGGATTCGTAGCGCTTGGCGTTGGCCTTGGCATCGTCGAGCGTGATTTCGGCAAGGCCGCACAGAACCGGAACGCGGCCCGCAACCACCTCAACAGCGCCACGGATGATTTCTTCTCGTTCTTTCAGGGACATCGACGCATTTTCGCCGAGCATCGGGAGTACGACAATGCCTGCAACCCCGGCGCTGACAAGGCGGTCAACGCTGGCCTTCGTTGCCTGATGATCAATGTTGCCCTCCTTCGTGAGCTTCGTAGTCACTGCGGGAAACACGCCCCTCCATTTTGTCATGGCTTCCAATCCGTTCAACGATTTCGCACTGTATCCAATCTACAATAGGTCGACCGACATGTCTAGATGCGGTAACGGGCCCTCGCGCCGGCGAACGAGGGGTTTTGGTCGCGGCGGTCGTCCCTCACAATGATGGTGTGAACGGCGTCATGGCCCGAAGCCAGCGCCAAACATCAAGGAGAGACGACCGTGGACTATTATGCCAGGATTGATGTGTCATTGGAAAATGCTCCAGTGTTTGCGTTGTTGATGGGCAGGGCGAGATTGAGAGGGAAGCGAAGGTGGCGAGCGAGCGGAGGCGCTGATCGCCTGGTTTGCAGCGCTCGAAGTACCGGGCCCGCTGTCGCAGTGGCTGTTTGCTGCTCTGCAATCATCCGGCCTGACGGTGGAGCTTCTCGAGACGCACCATGTGCGCGATGCCTTCAAGGCGATGCCTGTGAAGACGGATCGCAAGGACGCGCGCGGCATTGCCCAACTCATGCGGGTTGGCTGGTTCCGGCCGGTGCACTGCAAGTCACTGCCGGCACAGGAGGTCCGCGCCCTGCTGACCACGCGCAAGCTGCTGCAGGCGAAACGGCACGATGTCTAGATGAGCATCCGCGGCGTCTTGCGCGGCTTTGGCCTGAAGCTTGGCCCGACGACGCCGAAGAGGTTTGAGCGCGGGTTCGCGAGTGATGGCCCATCGTGACACACTGGAGCTGATTGCGGAGACTCTTCTCAAGGCGCGGGCGGTGCCAATATGGACGACCTGCGCGAGCACAAGAAGCTGGCTCTTCGCCAAGCCGCATGACCAGCACCATGGCCACGCCATTTTGCTGATGGGGTGGATGCCAGCCTTCTCCGACGGCATCGCAATGTGCCAAAGTTTGTGGTGTTAGCGCCACGCAAAGGAGAGGCAGGCATCCATGGAAAAGGTTACCATCATTGGGATCGATCTGGCAAAGAACGTCTTTCAGCTGCACGGGGCGGCAGCTGATGGATCGGTTGTGTTCCGCAAGAAGCTGTCGCGCCTGCAGTTTTGCAAGTTCATGGCGAGTCAACCGGCATGTGTCGTGGCGATGGAAGCGTGCGGCAGCTCCCACTACTGGGCCCGTCAGATGGCTCGGCTTGGCCATGAGCCAAGACTGATTGCCCCGGCCTATGTCAAACCGTTCGTCAAGCGGCAGAAGAACGACGTCGCAGATGCGGAGGCGATCGTCGAAGCAGCGCAACGACCGACAATGCGCTTTGTCGAACCGAAGACGAAGGAGCAGCAGTCCCGGGCTATCGTGTTTCGCACCAGAGAGCAGTTCGTGAATCAGCGAACCGAATTGGTGAATGCGCTGCGCGCGCACCTCTATGAGTTCGGTTATGTTGCTCCGCAAGGCATCGGCCACCTGCCACGTCTGGCAGAGATCGTCGAGGACGAGAGCGCAGACCTGCCGGATCTGGTCCGTGACATCTGCAGCGCTCTACTTGACCAGATCGACCAGTTGAGCAGCCGGCTCGCGGCATTGAAGAAGACGATCGACACGCTGTCGAAGCAAGCTGAAACATCTCGGCGCTTGCAAACCATGCCCGGTGTCGGCCCTATCGCTGCCCTTGCCATTGAAACCTTTGCGCCACCGATGGAAGCCTTCAAGTGCGGTCGCGATTTCGCCGCCTGGCTCGGGCTGGTCCCTCGGCAGAAGTCGAGCGGCGGCAAGCAACGACTAGGGAAGGTATCGAAGATGGGCCAGCGCGATATTCGGCGGTTGCTCATCATCGGCGCCATGGCCGTGGTTCGATGGGCATCTCGGAGGCGCGCGCCCGACGGTTCCTGGCTTGCCCGCTTGATGTTGAAGAAACCGCGCATGCTGGTGGCAATCGCGCTGGCCAATAAGATGGCGCGTGGCATCTGGGCCATGCTGACGAAACAGGAGGACTACCGAGATCCGGCGACGGTGCTTGCGTGATTTGCAACAACGCACCTGAGACCGGGACGTCGGGGATGTGAGGAAGGCATGAACTGCATGGGCAAATGATCGATCAGATCGGGGTCAGGGAAAACCAGAGTCAAGTTGAGAGCCCACGCAAGCTCGCTTTTCTGATTTGGGCCTGATCCGCGCATCACCATACCGGCCCGCGGCATATGGAACGGCCGCAAATCAAGGCCTGACACAGACCGCACTCGATCACATGTCCAATACTTCAGGTTCTCCTTGCAAAACGGCTGGCATCCACACAAGAACTTGACACACAACCTGAGATTCTCTTAGCAACCTCACTCTGCCAGAACGGAGGTCGCTATCTACCTCGTCATAGGGTGTCGCCAGACGTGGTGGAGGATTGGCCTAGACACCCGGATCCTACGCCAAATAATCGCTTAGGCAACATCCGCCAACCTCGCAGACGCTCCGTCGTGAATAAGACCCGGCTAGCCCTTGATGTGATCCCTTTTCCCGCAAAAGATGGCCTTCCGTGCGACCACGCTTTGGCGTAAATTACTAAAGCTGCTATTGGATACAATCAGTGATCAACAAGATGCTCGAACAGAAAAATCAGCGCTCAAAATTTCGCCTTCAACGGCAGAGCCTGCCTGAGGCGCTGTCAGAGTCGTTGCGCGAACGCATTCTCAGTGGCGAGTTCAAAGAGGGCGACTCGCTCATCCAGGAGACGATCGCAACGGAATACGAATGCAGCCGAATGCCTGTGCGCGAGGCATTTCGCCAATTGGAAGCAGCCGGACTGATTGTTTCCAGAATTCATAAGGGCGCGATTGTTTCGGCACTGCCGGTCGATCAGATCAGGGAACTTTTCGACCTTCGGGCAATGCTGGAATGCGATATTTTAAGTCGCTCTTTAGATTACCTGTCGGCCGAAGACCTGGCTCACTCCGAGGAAATCCTGAAACAACTCGAAGACGCATATCACAATCGCGACATTGCCAGGGTAGGCGCTTTGAACTGGGAGTTCCACCGCAGCCTCTACCTGCCTGCGGGACGAATTCAAACACTCGCCATTCTCCAAGGCATCAATATCCAGATTGATCGCTACATCAGGATTCAGCTACTTGTGACCTTTGGTTTCGATGAAGCAGAGCGCGACCATCGACAAATTCTAAGCATGTGCAAAGACCGCGATGCTAACGTCGTGAAGTTTATGGGAGGGCACATCATCCGGGCTGGTGACAACCTTCTTGCAGCTCTCAAAAAGCGAAGGTTGAGCGACACAACTGCATAGCCGCGCCACTTCGTACCTTGTGGATCTGCCTGCCCTCTGCCACGAACATGCGGTGCGGTCGTGGCCGATGCACGAACACCATCGTGCCCGGCCCGCCGTTCCTGCCTACGGTGAATAGCGGTTTCCCACCGTAAGACCGTGTCCGCCTCTGCCGGTGAGGTGGCTCGCCCTACACTGCGGGTCCGAGGGTTGATCCTCTATTCGACAGGTTGAAGTCAAGCGCTTGTCGAGCTTCTCCGCTTCGCCGGCGTGCGACATCTTTCGCGGGTCATGCATCTCTTCGGGATCGGTCGGGCTCTCGCCTTGCTGGGCATCATAAGAATGAGGCGGAACAACCTCGGGAGCGCCCTGATCGTTGTGAGCGACGACATAGCTGGCGACGGCGGGCAGGCCTCAGAGTTTTTTTGCAGAACGTCCTGCAGCACCGCCTTGTCGAGCGACAGGTCAGCGACGATCCGCTTCAGCTTGGCGTTCTCTTTCCTCGAGCTGGCGCAGCAGCTTCACCTCTGACGGCACAGACGGGTGGTGGAACGGACATTCGCCGCTCGGCCGCTGCCGCCGCCGGGATTTCGAGAGAACGACTGCCTCCACCGAAGCATGAATCCTCATCGCCAGCCTCCGCCTGCTCACGCGGGCGGCTCGCAACATCGTGAAACCCAAGCGGTCTTTATGACTCAGGCTCTAATGTTGCGGACGCGTGGCTTTCCACTGGTTCCTGTAGCGCTTCAAGCGAGAATCGCATTGCAAGAAAGGATTTTGCCTATAAGATAATTTGGTTAGGTCTCTCGTGCCATATTGGCTTTGCCGCATGATGTCGCCGAGGCGCGGGGACGGAAAGCTAGCCAGGAGTGCGTCGGTGGTGCCTCCGAGACAAAGAACACGTCTCGATGTCCCAGCGTTCTCGCAAAACTGACGGAATATACGATGGAAGAGAAATAGCGATGGCACAGTTGGAATATGTGAAGGAGGAGTATAAGTGCCCGCCGATCGGCGTTACTGCCCATAGGCTACGAAAAGAACTCGGGATCACCTTGAGTGATTTGGCAAGGAAATCAGGCCTATCTGTTTCTGCACTATCAAAAATAGAAAACGGGCAGGTCTCGCCGACTTACGACACGATCCTGCGTCTTGCCACCGGACTTGATGTCGATGTGACTGAACTCTTCGGCAGCCCCACCAAGAAGGGCGCCGCAGGGCGCTTGGTCGTGACCCGCGCAGGCCAGGGCATCCTGCAAAAGACGCCTCACTACGAATACGCTATGCTGTGTGCCGACCTTTCAACCAAACAGTTCACGCCTCTGCTGACGCGCGTGCGTGCGCACTCGATTGAGGAGTTTTCCAGAATCGAGGGGCATATGGGGGAGGAATTTTTCTATGTTCTGTCGGGTGAAGTGCTGCTGTGTACCCAACACTATGCGCACGTTCGTCTTTCCCCGGGGGACAGCAGCTACTTCGATTCAACCATGGGACACGCACTGGTCTCGGTAAGTAACGAAGATGCATTGGTATTGTGGATTGCCACCCGCGTTCACGGGGTGCTTGTTCAGGAGAATGTCTCCAACCGCCGAGAGCGGCGTTCAAGGAACGCGGGGAGTCTCCCGTTGAGCGGAGGGTAGTTGTGCGGTCTGCCGTAGCAGCCGTTGCCGTCGCATCTGCACCGACGAATCTGAACTCTCTGCCTCTCCTTCCCGGCCTTTTTGGCAGATAGCCAACGTCATGGTTTCTCGCGTCCAGCGGAACTCGGCGTCCAGCCACATGCGATGCATGATCACGATCAGGCGACGTGCGAGCGCGACGATTGCCTAGCGCATCCCGCGCCGCTTGGCGACGTTCATCGCCCAGGCTTTGAGGACGACCATTTCGTCACGTGAGGCATCAGCGTTGGTGCAGCCCCATAGAACAACGTCCGCATGATGCCGTCTCCGCACAAGGATATGGACAGCGCAGCAGCGTCTGCAGGTCCTAGTGCATGACGTAGCGGGCGAAGATGTAACGCGAGTGGCCAAGCACAAGCGAGAACAGCCAGACAATGCGCATCACGCCCGGCGCGTCGGTGAACTCGGTGAGGAAACGCGCGAAGTCGACCTGTGCTTGATATCCGGCCGGGGTCTCGAACCGGTCGGATCGCGGCCGAAGCGTTTCACGGCGGTGTAGGCGCCGTCATAGCCGCGCTCACGAATTTCGCGCGTCAGGCGCACGGCGACGCTCAGATCGGGAAAGGCCGAGACCGGTTCGCGCAGATAGTCAACAAAGAGCGCGATTGTTTGGCCGCCCCGCCTGTCGCTGCTTGTTGTCCGCGCCTGCCATGATTTCCAGGGGCGCCATGCGCTTCCGGGTCCAAGACGTTCTCGCGCTAGCGGCCGAAGAGCGCGGCCGGATGCGGGGGGGGCCGCCATGTCCATGGTGTTTCAGGGGCCGCTGACCGCGCGGTAATGGATTGAAGGCAAGCGGGTAAGGGTGTTTCAGATGCATGTCGGCCTGACATGCATAAGTCAAGCGCTGCCGGAAGGTTGGATGCAGCCGGCCAGTGTCAAGTTATACTTTGATTAGGCGGGCTCATCAAAGGAGCCGGAGAGTTACGTTCGTCGGGCGGCACGCAAGCCGAAGCGCAGCCAGCGGATGTCCCCGCCCGTATCGCGCAATAGCGTGGCGACCTCTTCGGTGCGTTCGCCGGCGTAAATCAGCATCTTGTCCTCACCAGCTGGTTGCACATCGATGCCTTGCTGCGACCTCGGAGGAGGAAACATGCCATCGAGCCACTCGCCACACGTTCGATCGAGGACAAGTCGCTCGCCCTCGTACCGCAATACACGACGCTCCAGCACCGTGTCGTAGGTTCCCAGCCACGTGTCGACGTCGCAGCTTGCGTGCGCCTGAACCCGCGGCGACGTTAGGCCGAAGTAGTTCTGCATCGTCCAATGCAGAAGTCGCTGCCATGTCAGCGAGCCACCCCTGCCATTGGTCATCACCACAATGGCGAAGCGTCGCGACGGAATCATTGCCAACAAGCACTGCTGGCCATTTGCGCTCCCACTATGGCTGACGACCCGTTCTCCAGATGAATCGTCCAGCCACCAGCCCAACCCGATCTCCGCGGTGTCGGTTGTCGGTCCTGCAGGCTCGAAGGCGGCAAGCCTCATAGCCTCTCCGAGTACCGCTGAGCCCTCCAGCTGGAACTTGGCGTACTTCAGAAGGTGCTCAGCGCTTGCTATCAACCCGCCAAGCGGGTTGCCACATCGGGGCATCGCCCATGGCCTTGCAACGACGGTCTCTTCTCCGTGTTGCGCGTGCCCTACAACGAAGCGTCGGTAGAGCATGTCATGGGCAAAAAAACAGGCGCCATCCATGCCGAGCGGTGCGAGCAGCGATGTTTCCATTACGTTCTCAAACGGACGCCCGTGCACTACCTCGAGAACGCGGCCGAGAACGTAGAAGGCCGCATTGTTATACGACCACATTCCGCCGAAAGGTGTGACCTGCCTTAGCTTGGACATCCGCGCAACCATTGTCGCTAACGCATTCTCGCCCCAACCAGTGTCTTCGTAGAAATCTCCTTCCCAGCCACACGTATGGGTAAGGCAGTGGCGGATGGTGACCGCCGCCGAGACATCTGGATCAGCCACAGAGAATTCCGGCAGGTGAACGCGGATGGGATCGTCCAACTGTATCCGCCTTCTCTCGGCCAATTGCAAGATGGCGGTCGCAACGAAAGTCTTTGTGATAGACCCAATCTGAAACAAAGTGTCGCCAGTAACTGGCCTTGGATCGATGAGATTAGTAACCCCGAGGCCCGCAGTGGCAGCGTGGCCTTCGTAGTAAACACCGAGCGCGAGACCAGGCACTGCATCGCGCTTCATCTCCATAATTGCTTGGTCAAGTAAAGCCGGATCGAGCTTGTCTGAGCTCAGCAACGGGCCGACAGCCGGGTTCCATCCCTTGTCCGTCGTCTGCACGGTCACACTGCTTCTCCTTGCGCTACGCAACCCACAGTGGCATCGCGTCTCATCTACGAATTCTATGTCTTGTGGCACTATCGGCACTACCGTCGGCAAGGCATTGGGAATTAGCCTTGCGCCTAGCGCTTCCCGTAGTCCGAAAATAACGCAAGGGCCGGAGAGAGTTCCGTCAAAAACGTTGGATGTATGAAACGAGACCGTCATGTGCGCACTACGAGTGACGTGCTCCTCTGAATTGTCCTTCGCTTTGAGGTTAGCCTGTTCCTCGGATGAGGAGACAAGCAACAAAGCGATCAAGGTTTTCTGACGAACAGATCGTTGGCATTTTGAAGAGCACCAGGCGGTGCTCTCGGCGACCGCGCTGTGCCGCAAATACGGAGTGAGCCACGCGACCTTCTATAAATGGCGCTCGAAGTATGGCGGCATGGATGTATCGGAAGCGAAGCGGCTGAAGAGCCTTGAGGAGGAGAAGCTGAAGCGTCTGCTGGCTGATGCCATGCTCCACGTCACGATCTTGGGCGAGCGACTCGGAGAACAAACAATGGCACCGAGAAAAAATGCCGGATACGGCTCCGTGGAAAGTTTCAATGGCCCACTACCCGACGAGTGCCTACTGTAGTCGGGGCTTCGGTGCCAAGCTTGGTCGATCCCGGTCCGTCTGGGTCCATCTGGGGTAATGCTTCTGTTCACGGTCGGCATCGCTCGCCTCAGAATGGGGGTCAAAGGTGCGGCGGACGATGCTACACGGCGGGCTTGCGGTTGCGCGCTGAAGCAGTATCAGACAGTCGTGCGGCCTTCGCCTCATCCCTGTCCGGACCTCGGATTGATCGTGGGGCCCTCTCGAAGCTCGTGGGGACTGTCAGGAATTCTGTGCGCGAGGCCGGTTTCGGCTGACGAACCTTTCGCCGAAGGCGACGGCGAATTGGGTCTTGGCCTCGAACCACTCGCGCGGCGGCCGTTTCCCTTCCTCGGCCGCGTGGTTCAAAACTAGATATAGCAGCTTCATTGCCGCCTCGTCATTGGGGAAGTGACCCCTGGTGCGGACGGCGCGTCTCAGCTTTGAGTTCAGCGTCTCGATGGCGTTGGTCGTGTAGATGATGCGGCGCACGCTCTCGGGATAGGCGAAGAAGGGCACGACGTGCTCCCAGTTGCGTCGCCAGCTCTGAGTGATGAGCGCTGCCTCCAGAAGCCGGCCTCGAAGTCCTCCAGGGCCTTCATACCGGCGCCGGCGCCTTGGCCCGGTAGATGGTCCTGAGCGCCGGCACAACGGCTTTGCGATCCTTCCACGACACGAACTCGAGCCAATGGCGGATCAGGTGAACGATGCAGGTCTGGACCGTTGTCTGGGGAAAAATGGCGCCGATCGCGTCAGGGAGGCCCTTGAGGCCGTCGACGACAGCGATCGGCGACGCTTTTTCAGCTCGTTCATGACGCGCAGCCAGAACTTGGCGCCTTCGGTCTGCTCGATCCAGATGCCGAGGATCTCCTGGTGCTGTCAGGCAGGATGGCGAGCATGATGTAGATGGCCTGTTGCGAACGAAGCCCTCGTCCCCCGTGTTGAGCCGGATCGCGTCGAAGAAGACCCGCGGATAGACTGCATCCAGCGGCCGGTTCTGCCATTCCGTGAACAGCGCAGTTCGGTGAACGCATCGCCCGATCGGCTGATGCGACCTCGGACATGAGTCTCGCCTGACTGATACTGTCCCGACGTGAGTCCAAGATGGGCGCCAATAACGTTTGATCGCCGGAAGCGCGCCGGATCGTCGATGGCCCTCTTGAAGGCCAAGGCTGTTACCGGCCGGACGCCGGGTATGGGCCGGCACAGTTAGTCATTGGCCGTGACCCTCAGCAGTTCTCTATGCAGCACCGACAGCTGCGCCATCATCGCGGCACGGCCGTCAAGCAGAGCACCAATGCAGAACTCAAGCTGCGGATTGCCGACCAGTCCACGGATCCGGGTATCGAAGCCGCTGGCACTGACACGTCCGACCTTCGATGGCCTCAACAGCCCGCGGATCTCGTTCTAGTGGTCCCGGAGCTTGTTGACGAAGAAGTCCCGCGTCACCCGCTGCGAGCGCAGCTCCGGGCTCATCACCGACTTAACTTAACGTTTACCGCCTTGAACCAGCCGGACCGGATCAGATGCGCGATGGAGCGCGCATCGTTGCGGTCGTTCTTGTTGCGATTCATCGCGACCATCGCAGCCTTCGCGTGCCGCCCCTCGATGCAGATGGCTGGCCTCCGGCGTCCCCCAGTCCGAAGAGCAGCAACTGCGATAGCGGGACCCGCCTCGGAGCCGTCCCGATCCTCTTCAGCTCCGTGGCGATCGTCTCCGGGCTCAGTTCCGACCCGGGACTCGTGCCCGAGCCGACCATCGCCATCCAAGACGCATAAGTGCGTCAGCTCAAGCGACACATTCAGGCTTGCGTAGAGAGTTGAACATGCCGGTCAGGAAAGCACCGGCGTCTCCGGAACCGAAGCCCCGACTACGCCATCTCGACGAACGGCTCTTCACCAGCTATGGGTACGCCGAAAATAGCATCGAAGAATGGGGGCCCGCACACGAGCCTGTCACTTGAGTTTCAGCAATCATCGGGTACTATAATCGCCACCAAGCACGTGCTCCTCGGTTTGCCCCCGATTGTGAGTTAGCTCTGTTCATTTTGTGTGATCCTTGACGGATCGAGGCGCATGTTCGTGGTGCGAGCCCATCAAGCAGTGTCAGTCATTTGTTGATTTCACACGATCATTTGATAATCTTCACGAGGCCGACTCCGTTCTCTATTTCGATATTGGTGCCAAACGGCTCGGATAACTTTTGCATGCGCTCTAGAATGGCCTTCCCTTGGCTATGACTGGCAGGTCGAGGAACGCCGCGATTGGCAAACCTCTGCGTTAGACCGAGCTCGACCGGATAAAGACGCAATTCGGAGAGTCGGTTCTGTTCAAAGCGGCTGACTGTGATGACGCTCTCGTAATACACTGGGTCGGCGAAGCCGAGATTGTCGTGTCCGCCGCCAAATTCCTCGTCTACAGTCACCTCCGCATCTGTGTGAATGAGGGGATCTTTCTCGTAGGCCTCGTACATGTCTGATCCAGTCGGTGTCCTGAGCGGGTCGTAGATAAAGTTCGCCAGGCTGTAGAAGATCGGACGACCCTTATAGATTTCGATCCCTCGTAGCTGGTGAGGCCCATGGCCGACGTAAGCGTCGGCCCCGCTATCGATCAATTGGCGGGCAAACGCTTGTTCGTAGTCCGGCACCTCCGGACTCCAATTGCCCGGCTCGTGCCCGTGATTGCTTACGATACAAAAATCCGCGAACTGCTTACCGCGGCGCAGATTGCGCAGTATATCCGCGACGTCACGCGAATTCGGCTCAAAACTGTAGCCAAGCTTCTCACCCGCCCTGAACTCACAGTTTGCGACTACGGCATTGGCTGGATCCTGCCTAGGCGGGTTGTAAGAAGGAAGGGAGTCGCTTATGTGACTAACAACTTCAAACATATCGTGCGGAAGGACAATCCTTTGCGTCAGCCGGAGGGCACTTAGGCCTGGCCTCCCCGGTGCCTCACCCGCCGGGTCGCACGCACGCGACATCGGTGTGAACGTTGCTGCGAACGATAGCATCGCCACACGGCCGCGTGCGGTTTCCAGAAAGCGAGCAGCGCCGGCTTGAGCGAGGTTCTCGCCGGCACCTGCATGGATGATCCCGTTCTGATCGAGCAGTCGGCTCGTCTCGCGCATGCCTTCAACGCCCCAGTCAAGCGTATGGTTGTTCGCGCGACTCAAGACGTTGAAGCCCATCGCCTTCAAATCGGGTGCGAGCTCAGGTAGACTGATTACATACGCACCGCCGTATTCAGCCTGCGGACTGCCGTTGAACGATCGGATATCGAAGATGTTGGTCTCAAGGTTTCCAAACGTGACATCAGCATCGTGAAGGATCTTGACGATGTCCCCAAAGCCGCAATGCGGGCCTTTGGTCAGCGGCCGCGTCACGAGGAGGTCGCCGACTGCGACCATCGTGAACCCGTCCGCGACGTTCGTTGCAATCGAACCGACCGTATCATAGCTGCCACCATGCTGGGTTGGGTGAGAACCGTTCTCGTGTGAATGTTTTTCCATACCGTCCTCATATAACTGTTGTTCTTGCCGTCCTTGGCGCGACCTTCGGTGTTCGTGTCAGCGGCGCGCCTGAGGTGTTCGACCGGGTGATACAATCTGTTGGCTAATGTCACAGAACTGAGCAATAATCGCCCGCTTCAGTCAGCCGGCCCGGGACCCCTGTCGCCGGAGCGCGTACATGACATGCCACGACGCGCCCGTCAGCCATCGGCACCAGAGGTGGGACTTCGATGCGGCAACGCTCGACCGCGAGCGGGCAGCGCGGGTGAAACGCGCACCCACTCGGCGGATTAATGGGGCTCGGCACCTCGCCTTCGACGGGCACGTCCAGCCGAACCCGCGTCGGATCCGGCACGGGTGCCGCCGCAATCAACGCCTCAGTATAGGGATGGACGGGTTTGGCGAACAGCGCCTCGCTCGGGGCGAGCTCCACGATGCGCCCCAGATACATCACGGCAACGCGATGCGCGATGTGCTCCACGACGCCGAGGTCATGCGAGATGAAGACGAAGGCGAGGCCCATCTGCTGCTGAAGGTCCAGAAGCAGATTCAGGATCTGTGCCTGCACGGAGACGTCAAGGGCTGACACTGCTTCGTCGGCGATGATGAGAGAGGGGTTGAGCGACAGGGCGCGTGCAATGCCGAGCCGCTGGCGCTGACCACCCGACAATTCGGACGGGAGCCTGTGCATCATTTCCGGCGACATTCCGACCTTTCGGAGAAGGTCCGCGGCGAGTGCCTGACGCTGCTTGCGGGTGAGGCGCTCAAAATTCTCGACGGGTTCGGTGATGATCTGTCCGGCCGTGAGACGCGGGTTCAGCGACGAGTAAGGATCCTGAAATACCATCTGCATCCGACGGCGCCACGCGTGAAGCGCGTCCTTCTTGAGGCCCGCAATGTCGGTCCCGTGGATCATTACGCGCCCGCTAGTCGGCAGCACGAGCCGCATCAAGAGCCGCGCGACAGTCGACTTACCGCAGCCGGATTCGCCGACGATGCAGAGCGTCTCGCCCGCCTCGACGGAAAAGGATACATCCTGCACCGCCCGGATCACCGGAATGCTTTTCTTGAAGATTCCCGCGCCGAGCGGATAATGCTTGGTCAGATTCTCGACTTTCAATAGAGGACCGTTCATGCGCCCATCACCTCTTCGGCGCGCCAGCAGGCCGCGGCGTGGCTCGACCCGACGTCACGCAGGGCAGGCGTCTTGTCGCGGCAAATGTCGATCGCGAACGGGCAGCGAGGCGCAAAGCTGCAGCCGACGATGGGCTCGCGCAGGCTTGGCACGATGCCGGGAATTTCCGGAAGGCGGCGCTGTCGGCCGCGCCGCCGGTCAGGCACCGATCGCATGAGACCCTGAGTGTAGGGATGCGCGGGACGCGCGAACAGATCTATCACGTTCGCCTGTTCTACGATTCGGCCAGCATACATGACAATCACGCGTTGGCATGTCTCGGCCACAACACCCAGATCGTGCGTGATGAACATGACGGCCGTTCCCGTGCGCTCTTTCAGATCGACGATGAGCCGCAAGATTTGTGCCTGGATGGTGACGTCAAGCGCAGTCGTGGGCTCGTCGGCGATCAACAGTTCCGGCGAGCAGGCGAGAGCCATGGCGATCATGGCGCGCTGGCGCATCCCGCCCGACATTTCATGCGGATAGTTGTTCACGCGACGCTCCGGGTCAGCTATGCGGACGAGATGGAGCATCTCTTCGGCCTTTCCCATAGCCACAGAGCGGGATGATTTCGTGTGGATCTGCACCGCTTCGGCGATCTGTTGGCCGACCGTATAGACCGGGTTCAGGCTCGTCATCGGCTCCTGGAAGATCATGGCGATCTGGTCGCCGCGGATTTGTCGCATCTCCCGATGGGACAACTCAAGCAGGTCACGTCCGTGAAAGCGGACCTCGCCACCTACAGTCCTGGCGGTCAGCTTCGGCAGCAGGCGAAGGATGGAGAGAGCGGTGACGCTCTTCCCGCATCCGGATTCACCGACGACGCCGAGCGTTTCGCCTTTCCTGACCTGGAAGCTGATGCCACTTAAGGCGCGGGTGACGCTTTCCTCGCCGTAAAAGTGCGTCTCAAGGTCGCGGACGTCGAGAAGCACACCATGCTCTGCAGATTCTCGCATCAGCATGTCAGCGTCTCCGCTTTGAGCGAGGATCGAACATGTCGCGCAGGCCGTCGCCGAGAAGATTGACCGCAAGGACTGTGACGGCAAGGCAGATACCGGGGGCGAAGATCGTCAATGGGGCGATGGCGAGATACAGGCGCGAACTGGCAATCATGTTGCCCCAGCTCGGAATCTCGGGCGGCACGCCCACGCCGAGAAAGCTCAGCCCCGCCTCCGTCATGATCGCGCTGGCGCAGACGGTGGCGCCCTGGACCATAAGCGGCGGAATGGTGCTGGGCAGGATGTGTCGCCATAGTACCCTCGGTAGGCGCGCCCCGCCGCAGAGCGCGGCCTCCACATAGGGAAGTCCGCGAACACCCAGAACTACCGAACGAACCAGCCGCGCGACGGCTGGCGTCTCGGGTATCGCGATTGCGACGATGAGGATGCCGATTCCGGGGCCTGTCAGAGAAATGAGCGCAATCGCCAGCAGAATCGTCGGGATCGACATCAGGCCGTCCATGACCCGCATGACGACGTTGTCGAAGCTGCGGCTGTAGCCCGCGATGACACCGATCAGGAGCCCGACCACGGCTGCGGTCGCTGCCGACAGCAGCCCGACTAGGAGGGAGATGCGGGCGCCGAAGATCGTTCGCGCAAACACGTCCCGACCCAGATTGTCGCTCCCGAACCACATCTCGGCGGAAGGCGGCTGGAGGCGCTTGAACGGATCCATGTTCACCGGGTCGCCGGCGTAAAGCGGCGCGGCGAGCGCTAGAATGATCAGGAGCGCCAACAGGCCGCCGCCGACCAGGACCAGCGGGTGTCGCCTTGCCAGACGGGGAAGATCGGATAGCCGACCCATCGGCGCGGCTTCAACTGGTGCGGAGATGAGCGTCATATCAGTACCGGATCCGGGGATCGATAAGCGTATAGGCAAGATCGACCGTGAGGTTGATCAAGACGTACAGACCCGAAACCAGGATGAGCACGCTCTGGATGATAGGATAGTCGCGGTTGTTGATCGCATCCACGACCAGACGACCGATGCCGGGGAGATTGAACACCGTTTCCGTGAGGACCACTCCGCCGATCAGATAGGCGAAGCTTATGCCGATGACGGTCAGAATCGGGACGCCAGCATTCTTCAAGGCATGGTGGAAAAGAATGGCATAGGACGAAGCGCCCTTGGCGGCAGCCGTTCGCATATAGTCTTCCGACAGAACCTCGATCATGCTCGCCCGTGTAACCCGGGCGATGAATGCAATGAAGCCAAGACTTAACGCCACGGTGGGAAGGATCAGGTGCACAAACCAAGGCCCGAGGCCTTCTTGGATGGACCGATATCCCTGAACCGGAAGCCAATGTGTCTTGATCGCGAAGAAGTATATGAGAAAATATCCGATGACAAAGACTGGGACCGAATAGCCAAATGCTGAAAAGGCCGCAAGGAGGCGGTCAACGAGACCGCCAGTCCGCCACGCGGCGAGGACGCCGAAAGAAACCCCGACCGTCACCGAAACGATCATCGTCAGGATCGCCAGGGAGAGGGTCGGTTCAAGCCGCTGCGAGATGAGCTCGATAACCGGTAGCCCAGAAAATATCGAGATCCCAAAATCACCGCTGAGAATGCCCAACGCCCAATGTACGAACTGAACCGGCAGCGGATCATTGAACCCAAGCTGTTCTCGGATACCGGCGATCATCTGTGGAGTGGCATTTTTGCCGGCGATCATAGCCGCCGGATCGCCCGGCACTAGTCTGAGAAGCAGGAACACGAAAATCCCGACCATCGCCATCACGGCGACGGTCGAAAATACTCGGCGAAGGATGTAAGCGACCATTGCGCCGTTATACCTTCTGCATGTTCCACATCGCGGTGATCTGTGGCATTCCGATGAGGCCTGTAAGGGACTTCCGGCGCGCGCGCGGAGAAACGATTTGACCCAACCTCACGTCGCCGACGAAGTCCCACCATAGCTGCTGCATCTCTCGAGCAAGTGCCTTGCGCTCGTCGAGGGAGGCAACGTCAGCCCATTTTGCACGAAGGGCCTCATATGCTTCGTTTGCCGGCCAGCCGTACCATCCCTTTTCACCGTTCCCAAGCAGCAAGGGCGTATCGAGCGGACTGCCTAGGGAATATTCAGCTTCGGTAGTGATGAAGATGTTCCAGCCGCCGTCTTCTATGGGTCCTTTGTTTGCCCGGCGCTGGACAAGCCCCCCCCAGTCGCTAGGTGCAAGCTCGGCGTTCACACCGATCTTTCTCAAAGTGGCCGCCAAGAGTTGGCATGGGTCGCTCAGGTACGGAATGTCAGTGGGTTGTAGAATAACGATCTTTTCGCCGGCATACCCTGCTTCCTTGAACAGCTGCTGCGCTTCTTCCGGATCGCCACCCTTCTTAAACCAGCCGGTGTTTTCGTCGTTGGAGATTGGGGTCGTGTTTCCAAATATCGACCTTACGGTATTGGTGTACTTGGGGTCTGGAGATGCGGCGCGCATAAACGCTTCCTGATCACACAGGTGAAGAATGGCCCGGCGCGCCTTGACGTTATTGAACGGCGGTTGCAGGAAGTTCATGCGCAGGCACATGTCTTCGCCACTCTTGTTCAAAATCTGGAGTGCAAGGTTGGGATCACTCTCGATCAAGGCGTAGAAGTCTGCAGGGGGCTGCTCAAGGTAATCGACCTCGCCAGTTTGCAAAGCAGCTAGAGCCGTCTGCGGGTCGGAGATATTGTCCCATATCACGCGATCGACTCTCACGATCTTGCCGCCGGCCAGGCCGTCGGCCCCCTCGCTGCGTGGAACGTAATTTTCATTGCGATCGTAAACGAAACTAACCCCAGGACGAGCGAGTTCTTGGTTGAACTTGAAGGGGCCAGATCCTATATTGGCCGTCACCTGTTCTGTCGCAGGACTGGTGGCATCTTTCTCACGCATCATGAATGCACACGATCCGGACAAGGTCGCCAGGAGGTCGATCAGCAATCCGAGGGGCTCGTTGAGTGTTATGGTGAACGTTCTGTTATCCTTCTTCGAGATATCCTTGGCCCGGGCCAAGATCATCTGCCCGCCGGGAGCCACTTCGCCCCAACGGCGGATGGAAGCCACGCAGTCCGACGCGGTGACGGCAGTGCCATCATGCCAGGCGAGACCGTCGCGAAGCTCAAATGTATAGGTCTTTTTGTCGTCAGAAAGTCCCCAATTGCCTACCATCTGCGGCTGCGGCAAAAACTTCGAGTCGAGCGCGAACAGGGTGTCGTAAATCGCCGCGCCGTGATCTTGCGTGATGCCGGCCGCTGTCCAGATTGGATCGAAGACGCGGAGTTCACCGATCTTCACCATGCGGACCGTCCGCCCCGCGGTTGGCGCCGTTTGTGCCGTCAGCACCGACGGGGCAGATAAAGTCGCTCCGGCGGCAATACCAACCTTAATGAGATCGCGTCGAGAGATTGTCATGTTCCGTTCCCCTTCTCGAGTTAGTCGCGCGGTTAATCCGCGCCTCCTTTTTAGACTTGTGGTGATCAGGATTGGTTTGTAGTTTCTTTCAAAGCCTAATGGTCATGGTAAACGCTAGCACCGTAGAGAGGAGAATTTGTATCAAAATGCACGGCCTGCTGAAATGCAGACCATGCAAAGGGGCTTGGTTTGAAATTTGTTGCCCTAATTCGAACGCCCTTGTGTACGTTCGAGGAGCGCTTTAGAGGCTGTTTGGAAAATCGAGGGTTGGGGTTTTGCGGTGAAGCGAAGACTGATTGATCGGGATAGGGGGACGTCTCGCGACGCCGCCCCTCCCACACCACCGGGCATACGGGTCCGTACCACGGCGATTCGGTCGGATTAAGCTTGGGCAGAGACATGGAGTCGAGGGAGACCGTGAGACTCGAAGTAATGGTTGCGCAGGGCCCGTTGGACCGCGGGTGTCCTGACATGCGCCAGAACCGCGTCGGTGAACCGGCAGCAACCGCAGCTCCGAACTTTGGTACGCCATGACGGCGTAGTTCCTTGAAGCGATTTTGCCCGTTCCCCCATTGCCGGCAGGGATACATGCGTAGTCCCGGCGGATCCACGCTTCCAGATTTGTGAGTACTCGAGACGTCTGACAGAAGCCGAAGTAGCCGCGCCAACGGACGAGGTATGGGTTCAACTCTTTGATCATCTGCGGCAGACTGAGTCCCCGTGTCCGGCGTGTCATGTCCCGGATCAGCGGCTTAAATTTGGCGCAGCCTTTGGCGCGATGCGCCGCTCGCTCCCGTCATTCGCGATGCTGAAGCTGAGCAACTTCCGCTCCTCCGGTCGCGCACCGCGCTCTTCGCCTCGTTGACCTTCAGCCGCAGCTTCTTGGTCAGGAACCGGCTTACGGAAGCCACAACCTGTTCGCCGGCGCGGCAGTTGCGAACATAGATGTTGCAGTCGTCCGCGTAGCGGCAAAAACGGTGGCCACGTTGGGTCAGTTCCTTGTCGAGATCGTCGGGCAAGGAGGTTGCTTAGGAGGGGCGAGAGCGGGCCGCCTTTGCAGGGTCCCCTCGTCCACCGAACGGACCAGGCCGCCCTCCATCACCGCTGCATTGAGGAATACTCGGATGCGTTTGAGCACGCGCTTGTCGGACACCCTCGCGGGAACGCGCGCCATCAGGCTGTCGTGATTGACTCGATCGAAAAATCTTTCGAGATCAAGACGAGCACGTAGCTGTAACCCTCGGCAATGCAGCATTGCGATTGGGCTACCGCCTGATGAGCGGAGCGTTCCGGGGCGGAAGCCGTAGGATCCCACTTCTCCTGGAGAACCTGCAGCAGAGCTTGCTGGATCAGCCTGTCGACGACGCAAGGCACGCCGAGCGAAGAGCACGGTCGCGGCCTCGAACAGTGATGATCGCACCACCATGTCGCCAGCCTTGGATATGCCGCCGGTAACCTCCGCCGCGGCATCAGCCCGAATAGCGGACCGACATCGCGAGATCGCTTTATGCGGTTTGGATCATCGATCGCCGTCTTGGACGTGAGGGCCGTTAACGCGCCTACGCCTGGTACGCTCATCAATCGCCCGATGACTTCATCCTCTCGTGCGATCTCAGGAGCGCCTCATGAAGCTTGGCCACCTCATTATCAGCAGCGGACTGCCAGCATGCCATTGGCGATCGTCGTCAATGTCGGCCACTAGTTCTGCACTCTCAGATCGAACATTTTGCGGGTTACGGTCCTAATCTTTAGTCCGAACCCCCGAAGAATTGCCCCGTATCCCGAGCTCGATACGATCAGCTTTCCCTGCAAAAGGTTGCGAGCGGTCAATACGATGCGGATCTCCTGCGAGGCAAGTGCCTTACAATGAACCGAACGGTACCAACCCATTCGCACCAGGTGTGCAACGCCCAGGACATCGCGCCGGTCGGTCTTCACCGTCATCGCAGAGAGAGCCGCCTTCACATACCGCGTCTCCAGCAACACCACATCGAATCCAGCTGCAGTCAGGCAGGCCGGCAAACATTTTATGAGAACGGGCCCGCTTCCAGACCGATCCGGGACACCTCGAGATCCGAACCTCGAAAAAAGGTCGTCAAGGCATCGGCTCCTGACGCCACCTTCTACTCGCATTTCACCTGGCTAGCCGCGTCAAGAATGCAAACGGCGCCTCTTTCAACGATAGTTGAGTAGGCGGTAAGCGCCGCGCCGCCTTGCAGCGACGGTTTCTCACGCCTCTCCCCGAACCGGGCATGCGTCTTTCGTTACGCACTCGGCTCTCCAGAAGACATGGTAAAGTCAGGCCGTATCCATCCGTGTGAGATGGAAGCGGCAGACGGGGGTCCAGGCGAGCATGTGTTGCTCGACCAATCCCTCGCGCCAGAGCCGTCTCGTCGGCCGGCGGCTGCTGGGCTGATAGGCCGCCCAGATGTCACGCGACCGCGCTTTGGGGCGTTTCTTACGCAACGATCGCACTATACGCATGCCAGTGTACCAGTCGAGACTGGTGAACATCCGGCCGGCGTAGGCACAGTGACGGTAGTAGTTCGCCACCCGCGCAGGATGGAATTGAGCTCCTGAAGCTTGGTTATCCGTACGTGTCTTGACCTTCCAAAGCAGATCGGCGGCCTTTGTTTTCGGAATCTCAACGCGTGGGCCGTAGCTGTAGCGCCTAGGCGGCGAGCTTACCCCGGGCGATGCGGAAGACAGGCCATGAGAGCCTCCCCGTCTCGAACGCGTTCGGCGCGCCCCGCAGTGGGGATAGACGAGCCCTACGGCGTCTGATCGCTTCTTGCCTCCCATGCCATCGCACAATTTGGAGAGGCACCGTGGCGCCTGGCCCATTACCACATCTTCACAGATTCCGGCGCGATCAGTTTCACCTCATGGCCGAGCCTCGTCATCTCCCCGAGCCCAGTGATGGGCGCTGCCGCAGGCTCCCATCACAACCACTGCCGACGGATGCTCCGTCATGAACTTCTGAAACTGGGGGCGTGACAGCTTCTTTCGAAACTTCACATGGCCGTTCATGGACGTGCTGTGGAGCACGATTACATTCTTCGCCAAATCCACCCCAATCATCTTATTCTTCATATTGCCGCCCTCTCCGCTTGGTGGCTGAAACGCCAGATCTGGCATACTGCGATGCCGTCTGTCCTCCGCCTGGCTTGGTAGAGGCCGGCCTGGTGGCGCACAGCGGACCGACGCCGCGTGGAAGCTTCATACAAACGCTTTGTCTTACGACGTCGCGGCCGGGTGGACGGAATGCGCGGGTGCGTGAACGGAAGCTGTTGAGCGAAGTGCTGGCAGAATTGCGGCGGCTCGTGCCGTTCCAGCTTCTCGGATTCGACACGGACAATGACAACGTGTTCCTGAACGAGACGAGGTCACCTACGAACTACGTGGCTGGTTTGAAGAAGGGCCGTGGCAAACGAGCCGGGAATTGCTGGCACGGCTGCAGTCGGAATACCCGGAGAAATATCCAGTCTCCTTCTGCGCACACTGCAACGTCGCGTCAAAAATATGGCGAAGGGAAAAGGCTCATGAAATGGTGTTCGGCACAACGGAGTGACGGGTCGCGACGACGGGGACCATCCAGGAGAGGCAACGACAGAGCTGCTCGGGAGCACTCTTGTGAGACAATACGAATCTCATCCTGATCGCCGCGCCGCAGGCACTAGCCGTTCCTTCCTGCCGTTGCTGCGTAGGCGCACTTGCCGCGGTTCACCTGGAGATCGTTCCACAGCACGACCCGTCAGGCTGAGCGCGACCGCATGACCTTGGTACTCGGCTGTGTTACGGCCGCACTTTCAATCATCCGCCGGCCCAGGAGCGCCGATTTGTTTCAATTGTCGGGACGAATTGCAACAAACATTGCGAAAATTAATGCGATTGTTATGATCGTCAAGCGATTATTAAAATGGTCAGAAATAGCGGCATCGCACGATGGACGATCTAGACCGAAGGATCCTTACAGCGCTACAGAGGAACAATCGGCTCTCCTTTGCCGAACTCGCGGAGCTTGTCGGTTCGTCGGCCGCCTCATGCATGCGTCGAGTGAACAAGTTGCGTGTGGATGGCATAATCGTTGCGGATATTTCGCTCGTGAACCCGAAGGCTCTTGGCAAATCGCTTACGGTTGTCGTGACCGTAGAGCTTGACCGTGAACGTCTGGACCTTGTCGATGATTTCAAGCGCGCGATGCGGGCGGCCAAGGAGGTTACCCAATGCTATATGGTTACAGGCGACGCCGATTTCGTTCTGATCGTTGCGGTCGAGGACGTCGAGGCCTTCGACGTCTTCGTCAAGACAAAACTCTATACCAACCCCAACCTCCGAAAATTTAAGAGCATGATCGCGCTTGATCGCGTCAAGTTCGAGCCGCGGGTAATGGTGTAGCTTTGGCCGGATTGCGCTGGAGCCTTCGCTCCGGGTTGCCGCTATTGCGCGTCCACCATCAGATTAAGCTTTTTCGAATGGAAAACAGCGCGATCCACTGGCGCAGTCGATCCTGGGTCGTGACATTCAGCCGCAGCTTCTTGGTCAGGAGACGGCTTACGGAAGCCATAACCGTTCGCCGGCGCGGCAGCCGCGAACATAGATGTGGCAGTCGTCCGCGCAGGCGCGCTCGTGAGCCATGGCGAGAAGATCCACCATGATGCGGCAGGCCTGCCGCTCCAGCAGTCGCTCCATAAGCATGTCGATGTGCCGATACGCCTCGCGCGGAAAGAGCTGGTCGCAATAGACTAGGTTCAACAGCGCCATCGGTTTGCGACGCAGCGAATGGATGACATGCCGGTAATTGAAGACCTGGTCGTGTTTGCCCGATGGAGAGGCACGTCCGCGCGGCAGCGTCACGAGAACGGTGCCGCCGATGAAGATGTCCAGCCGATCGTCGAAAAGGCGCACCGTGAGCCGATGGCCGATCAGTCGTGAGGGCACGGTGTAGAACACCTTGCGCAGCGTGAAGCCGCCCGATGAGTGACGCGCACGGTGACCTCCTCATAGTCGGATGTGCGCCTGGATGGGCAGTTCCTGGAGCTCGGCGCGCTCGATGTCGATGCGCTTGGAATTGCGGGCGTTCACCCAGCTGACGATCTCGTCGACGAAGCGGCGGTAGCAGGCCAGATCGCCGAAATCGCTCGATCCTCTCATCAGAGCCGCGTCGTCGATCGCCCGCTTGAGGATGGCCGTGCGGGCCTTAGATGGAGCCGTTCTCATGCGCGATGCCGCGATGTTGCGGGAAGGGGTCATGCCGTAGTGGCCGCACAGTTCGTCGTAGCGGCGCGTCAGGTCCTCCCGGGCGTCCTTGTCCAGGTTGCGGAATGCCGAGGCTGTCGCTGCGATGTTCGCGGGGAGCCTCGCCGAGCGACCACAGCGCGTTCTGCAGACGTTGCGCCAGGGCAACGAAGCTCTCGCCGCCGAGCACGACATGAGCATGCTCGAAGCCGGAATAGGCGAGCCGGAAATGATAGAGCCGATGGTCGAGCGGTTGACCGGCGATCGTGATGCCGGCTTTGCCCATGTCGGTGAAATCCGACAGGCCGAGGCGGCCGGGCTCATGCACCTGTCGGAGGTGACCTCCTGCTTCGCGCCGTGGACGGCGCGCCAGGAGCAGATGCGCCGCTCCAGCGTACGGCGAACGCCGTTTGCCCAGATCGCGGCGGAGCATCTCCTCGAAGATAGCTATCGCGCGAATGCCGGGCGCCGCTTGCAGCATCGGCACGACCTCGGTCTGAAAAATATCGGCAGCGGATCGGCACGGCGTCGTTCCCGCGGCGCCTTCCTTCTGCGAGGGCAGCCTCGAATCCTTCTCGATGCGATAGGCCGTGGCTGTGCTGATCGACGCCTTTGCCGCGGCGACGGCTGTCGAATTGGTCTGACGGAACTTCATGTAGAGCCTCATCTGGTGATCGGTTATGTGGCGGCCGGGCACAAAGTGATTCCTCCAAATCGGAAAAACCACCGGCATACCCGGTCGACCGCGATCACCAGACAAACGCCCCCGAAAGGCGCGGCGCTGGCGGGTTGAAACTCCAGTCGGCTACGCCCTCCCCGCATTCCAACCCGCCAGCATTCTCATCTTGATTGACGCAACGCTCGCAGCTTCATTGTCGCGCCGCAGAATACTGGGGCTTCTGCCGCTTTCCCACTCATGATTTGCCAGTCCTAACTTGCCATTTCCAATCGTTCGGGCCTTCGGTCATCGTTTCCGGCTCGGCCTATCCGTTTGCTCCGCCTTTAGGCCTTGGAGTGCCTCAGTAGCCTTGCCGACAGCATTATTTGCTACGCCCTCTGCTGACGCCTGCGTCACGGTCAGGTCACCTTGCGGTTCCCTCAGTTCCGAAGTCGGAACATGGCACAGGCCTCCCCAGGTAAGTTCAATCGCCTTTCCCGCGCACCTGCCGGATCTACAGCCCTGCCCCTTGATGGATATGGAGTTCGCGACACGTTGCCCGCTCGTCCGGCCAGGGATGCCTCATATCCGGTTTCTGTTCGTCAAATCGCGGTTTTGCTCCACGCTTCCTTTAGACACCACCTCGCGGTAATGCCCTTGCGCTTTGCTAAGCCTTCACCTCCATCAGACCGGGCCTAGGGACTTTGACCCCCCAAGCGGTTGAACATGCTGGGCACACAACTAAACCGTTGCCGGGGTAGATGGAGCGCGGGTCTAGTCTGAGGAGGCTCCTGCCTGAGAAGATTTGGTGTTGAGCCAACCTGCCAGACAGGAGAACCCCAGATGATCCAGATTAGCCCTCTGCGTCAGCGGATGATTGAATATCTGACGATCCGCAATTTGTCGCCGGAGACCAGCGATCCTACGTGCATACGTGGCCGAAGTTCAGTCGATTTTTTGGCCGATCGCCGGAGAAGCCAGGCTAGAAGAGGTGCGCGCCTATCAGGCGCATTCGTGACCCTAAGGGTCTGTCGATGCCGGCTCAATACTCCCAGAAGTGCCGTTTGAATCTTCCCGAGTTTAGCGCTGTCGCCGGTCTTCCGGAGCGCGCTCCGGGAGACCGGCGGCGCGTGATCGTTGATGCTTCTCCCGATGGTCCGGAGAGGGATTTCGGTGATCAAGATCGGGGAGATGATGATGATACTGGATTTGTATCGGCAGGCCTGTCGGTGTCGGCGATCGCCAGCGAGAGCGGGATCGACCGCAAGACGGTGCGCAAATACATTGAGCGCGGGCTCGAGGCTCCGGCCTACGGACCGCGAAAGCCGCGCCAGGCGGTGATCGATCCCTTCACGGCCTATCTTCGCGAACGCGTCACGCGATATCCCGGGCTCACCGGCAGCCGGTTTTTCCGCGAACTTAAGGACCTCGGCTATGGCGGCGGCTACACGGCCGTTACCGACTTCCTGCGCAACGTCCGGCCTACCGGTGGCGTCGTCTATAACCGTGTCCTCGTCTATAGCGCGGCGATCTGGGAGAGACCTCGCATTGCGTCGTCTGAACTGCTCCCGGATGTTGGACCGTGCCTCATCTGATTTGCTCCCCGCAGTTTTGGGCGGGAGCAAATCAGATGAGGCGGATGAGCATGGCGACGCGGGATGAACTGGTGAAGGTGGTAGCGGAGCACTACGCCGGAGGCGATCGGGCAGAGAAGTCGCGCATTCTCGATGAGTTCGCGGCGGTGAGTGGCTTCCACCGCAAGCATGCCATGCGTTTGCTGCGGAGTGGACCACAGGCGCGGAGTTCGGGGGCGCGGCCGGAGCGCCGGCTTTATGACGACGCGGTGCGCGAATCGCTGATCGTGCTTGGGAAGCTTCGGATCGCATCTGCGGCAAGCCTCTGAAGATGCTGATTCGATTCTGGTGGAGGCGATGGAGCGTCATGGGCACCTTCATCTAACGCCCAGAAATCCGCACACGGTTATTGGCGATGAGCGCGGCCACGATCGACCGGGCCCTTCGCGAGGTTCGAGACACCGCTAGTGGGCCAAACGCCGTCGACACAGCGTCCACCGCACTACGGCGCAGCGTTCCGATCCGAACCTTCTCTGACTGGCAGAATCCGCACTTGGATTCGTCGAGGCCGACCTGGTGGCGCACAGCGGGCCGACGGCGCGTGGAAGCTTCATACAGACGCTTTGTCTTACCGATATCGCGAGCGGATGGACGGAATGCGCGCCCTTGCTGGTGCGTGAGCAGAAGCTGTTAAGCGAGGTGCTAACTGAAATACGGCGGCTCCTGCCGTTCCAACTTCTCGAATTCGACACGGACAATGACAGCGTGTTCCTGAACGAGACGATACGCGTCTACTGTCGAGAGGCGGGGATCGCGTTCACGCGCTGCCGCATAGCGCAAGGGTGACCAGGCCTTCGTCGAACAGAACAACGGCGCTGTGGTTCGCCGCATCGTCGACTATCGCCGGCTGGAGGGGCTAGAAGCCGCTGCGGCTCTGGCACAACTCTACGCAAGGGTGCGACTGTTCGTGAACTTCTTCCAGCCCTCCTTCAAGCTGGCCGGAAAGGAACGGGATGGCGCCCGCGTGCGCAAGCGCCATTACCCGGCGGCAACACCGAGCCAGCGACTGCTGGCAGATCCATGCACGCCTGAGCAGGTTCGTGCCAGGCTGGTGCAAACACAGGCGCGGCTGGACCCGGTAAAACTGCTGCGGGAGATGCGATTGGCGCAGCAGCGCCTCGTCGATATTGCGGATGGATCCTGCACGCCGGCACCGGCGGCGAGCGAGCCGGCGCTGGATCAGTTCCTGTCGGGCCTGCGGACGGCCTGGAACGAAGGGGGAAATCCGCCCAACCGCAAGAGCCAAGCTGAAGCAAAAGCGAGGTCGTCGGCTGCGCGCCTGGTTCGACGAAGAGCCATGGCGGACGAGCCACGAATTGCTGGTGCGTCTGCAGGCGGAGCAGCCGGGGCAATATCCTGCTCATCTTCTGCGCACGGTGCAGCGCCGCTTTAAGATCTGGCGAAAGGAAAAGGCACACGCGATGGTGTTCGGCCCAATGCACGTCGAGCCGGCAATCGAGCCGATGGTGCATTGATCCGAATTCCAGCCTTGGGGAACATTATGGTGAGGCAACGAAAAATCGTTCGGGAGCGTTCCACGGTGAGGCAATACGAATATCATCCGGATCGCCGCACCGCACTCGTCGATCTTGCCCGCCACAATGGTTTCCATGCCAAGGGTGTCGGCCTTACCGCGCCAAAACGAAAGGCAAGGTCGAGCGGCCGTTCCGCTACATTCGCGAGGAGTTCTTCCTGGCCCGGTCCTTTGGCAATCTCGAAGACCTGAACGCCCAGTTGCGTCACTGGCTGAACACGGTCGCAAACCCGAGGGTTCACGCCACCACAAGGCATGTCGTCAACGAAGCTTTCGCCGAGGAGCGGACAGCGCTGCGGCCGCTGCCTTTGGCTCCGTTCCGATCGGTCCTAAAGCTCGAGCGACGCATCAGCCGGGAGCGCATGCTCAGCGTCGGCGGCAATTTATACAGCATGCCCGACGCCACCAAGCGCTGTGTCGTTGAGGTACACACGCTGGCCGAAGAGGTTCGCACCTTCGAGGACGGCGTGCTCATTGCCACCCAATCCTATCCTCGAAGGCCGGCACCAGCGTCATGTCGAGCCGGGTCATCGCAACATTCACGTCCACAAGCGCCGCCGTCTGAGGAACGATGAGGTTATCCTTCACGGCTGCGGCGACAGGGTGGCTCGGCGCCCATTGGCCCTCTACGACGCCGTCGCCCGGGTGATGGCGAAGGAGCAACGTCCATGACGAACGCGCTCGACACCACGCGGATCCGCCACGACCTCCGTCGGCTGAAGATGCCGCGGGCGCTCGAAGCGCTCGATCATGTCGTGCGCCGGCTCGAGAAAGGCGAGATCGCCGCCCTCGAAGTCATGGACATTCTCCTCTAGGAAGAGTTGACCATGCTCAAGTGCTTTGACCACGTCCTCCGCGCGATAGCTGAAGCGCGGATCGAGCACCGCACGTAGCGTGAGAACGTGTCGACGACCGTCAGGACACGTATCTTCTTGCCGGTGGCGAGCTGATCGTGGACGAAGTCCAATCGCCCAGTCGGCGTTCGTGCCGACGGCTTCCTCCCGGCCTTCCCGCAGCTTCGCCTTCACACGCCGCTTCGGCGTCTTGTTCCTGAGCTGCAGGCCCAAGTCCCTGTAAATTCGATAGGTTCGCTTCATGTTGATGTCCCAGCCTTCGCGCGTGAGCATCACGTGCACGCGCCGGTAGCCATAGCGGACACGCGTCGCCCCTCCTTGATCCGAGGCGGCGGGACTTGTAGTGATAGGTCGAAGTGTCGAACTCCAGAACCCGGCAAGCCCGCCGGATCGACACGTCCCACTCACCGCACGTCTCCGCCACCAGCTCGCGTTTGCCACCAGGCCTCACAGTTTTCGGCGGATGACGTCTTGCAGCATCTCCTTGTCCAATGACAGGTCAGCGACCAGCTTCCTGGGCTTGCCGTTCTCGTCCTCAAGCTGCTTCAGCCGCTTCATCTCCATCGGCACCTGTCCGTCGTATTTCTTCCAGTTAAAGTAGGTCGCCTGGCTGATTCCCGCCCGCCGACAGATCTCGGCAACAGGAAGCCCGTCCGCTCCTTGCTTCAGAATAAGCGCCTTCTGCGCGTCCGAAAACTTCGATACCTTCATCGTTTTCCGCTCCTCCCAGCCTAGGGACATCACCGAGGAAACTCCACTTTCGAACGGTCCAGTTTCAGGGATCAGAGCAGCAGGTCAGCACAATTTGCCCAGACACTCAGCGAATTGAACGCCCGGCAGGAGACTAAGCTCGCTGCCGGGCCGGCACGCCTTGGGAGGTGGCGTAAGTCGATTTCCTTGCGCATCAGTCCGAAATCACATTTTGCCGCTCGGGCAGAATCCAAGGCGTTGCAGACGGTGCTGCAGTCGGCGAGCGGGCGCGGGCTTGACCATATCTCCTTTGCGTTCGCCGAGGGAAATAGTTGAAATTGCTGGAAATGGATTGGATCTCGCGTCTTCTGGCGGCAGATTTTTTGGAGCGAAATGTGCTCCGTCGGAAAATGGAACCCATATATTCTCCATTAGCGTGACAGGCAGCGGTCCCCACGAAATCTTCATCACAAATTCCACACTTCCATTCCCTTTTGTGTTGAGCGATTTCGCGTTCAGAGCGGAGCTGCTTCCCACTGGCCGCGGCGTTCATAACTGGCGTCTCTGCGCATCAAGTGTGGCGCTCGATACTCCGTTTGGTCTCGAACGATAATCATGTTTAGGAAATATGGCGCATGGGTTTGCGCCAAAATGACTCGGTTTTTGAAACGCGGGTCGCGCGAAGCGATGTGATGTGAAACGCGATCCAAAGCGCGCGGGCGACGCCCGATCGCCAGCCTGCCGCTAGGTCTCGATACAAGCTTCACAAAGGGCGGTCAGGTCTCGGTTAAACATGCAGAGCCGTGGGCAAATTCCTCGGCGCCGCTCAAGGTCCTCAAATGGCTGAGTAGCACCGGAAGCGCCGATGCCAAGCCATATTGTGCAACGCGCGGAGCCTGTTCTCTGGCAGGCCAGTTCGAGAGGGCGACTTTCTAGACAGGCCTCACACCCACAACCCCCTCGAATTTGCCCTATTGGCGTGGCGCGGGCTGTAGTTGAGCACCGGACATGGAACCCTCGGCTGGACTCTGGGAGCCGGGTCGGCAATACGAGTCCGCCGACATGCTGATCAATCAAAACGGGCCTGTCGTTGCGTGAAGCGCAAGCGTTCAGTCGAGCGCTCTTCACTACTACGAATTCGCGTGAGAGCCCGGCGCCGCCTTTGCGTTTAGGCGGCCGTCTGATCGAATCATTTCAATTCTTTCAGACAAGCGACCGTAGCCGCTCGCTGATCCTTTGAATTTGACGCGCAACGTGGCGTCTTCCACGTCAACATTGCCGGTGTCGTAGCGATATCTTGTAGCGATCAGCGTACGAGCCGCTTTCGAGCGCAAGCTTTAGCGCAACCTCTTGAGCCTGACCAAGTAGCCGGATCGGAATGGTAGAAAAATGACACAGCTCTTACTTGATCTTCCAACTGTGGATGAGCATCACCTTGATCGGCGACGTCACCCGCATGGGGTCGCCTTTATGGATGGGCAATACCTGCCGATATCCGAGGCCAAAATCTCCGTGCTCGATTGGGGGTTCCTGCACTCGGACGCCACCTACGACACGGTGCACGTCTGGAATGGCAGATTCTTCCGGCTGGATTTGCATCTGGACCGCTTCTTTGGGGGCGTGGAACGGCTGCGAATGAAGCTGCCCTATGATCGGGAGAAAATAGAGTCGATCCTGACAAATTGTGTCGCGTTGTCGGGGCACAGATCGGCTTACGTGGAGATGATCTGCACACGCGGTTCGTCGCCGACCTTCAGCCGCGATCCCCGCCAAGCGGAGAACCGGTTCATGGCTTTTGCTGTTCCTTTTGGCTCGGTCGCTAACAAGGAACAGCTGGAAAGAGGCTTGCACGTCGCGATCAGCGAAACCGTCCGCATCCCGCCCAAATCGATCGATCCCTCGATCAAGAACTATCATTGGCTCGATCTCGTGAAGGGCCTTTTCGACGCCTACGACAGGGGGGCCGAGACAGCGCTGATCCTAGACACGAACGGGCACATTGCGGAGGGACCCGGCTTCAATGTGTTCGTTGTAAAGGACGGGTCCCTGAGGACGCCCGCTTTTGGGGTGTTGCCGGGCATCACGCGCCGGACGGTGTTCGACCTCTGCGCCGAGATTGGGTTGTCGGCTACGGCTGCCGATATTCGTCGTGCCGAGATCAAAGCGGCTGACGAGGTGTTCATCACCTCGACTGCCGGCGGCATTATGCCCGTGACCCGTATTGACGACGCCGCGATCGCTAATGGGCGCGTCGGATCCGTCACTCGCCGGCTCATGGATATCTACTGGCGAAGGCACGATGATCCGGTATGGTCGACTGCTGTCATTTATCCTTGATCGGATATGCACCATGTGAGAGCGATTTGCCGAGCGGATTCGCGATGATCTCGATGAGCTGTCGTCACGCAAACTCCCGAAAAGTCGAGCAGGCGCGCTTCGGCGGGCGTCGCCCTGGATTTGGCGGACTGCCCGACGAGCCGTGCCATGGCGATGGCGCTTTTCTCGTCGGGTTTGATTTGGCTGAAGGCGATACGCGACGCATCGTCGATGCAGTCAGACGTAATCGAATTCCCAGCCCGTGCCCCCGCGCTTGGAACGTGCGACACGCCGAACTTCGCGGCCGCATCCGACATGTGAGCCACTCGCCATTCTTGTCGGAAGAGCGATAGCCGCTGATCTTGTGCACCGCGCGTAGCGATTGGACGCGACGCGCTGTCCAGGTCTTTCCCTGACCGGTTTGCATGCCCATGCGATTGAGTGTGGCAACGATTTCGGCATCCGACCACCGGGTTGGCATGGATCGCATGATCGCCAGAGCGTCCTCAGGCGCTGGCCATGCTCTCCGGATTTGGGCTTGCGAACCCCTACGTGCGAGTGCTGGCCACCATGCCATTGGATGGTCAAGATCACGTCGCGCGCATCGTCATCGACGCTGATCACCGCGCAACTGCCGATCGCACAGTGGCATGCCATGATCGGCGAACCGATCTTGTCATGAGACCTTCCTCCTTGATCGCCTGGTGCGTGCGAGCCGGGCTCGCAGGTGTTGATTTGGTCATGCGAGAGTTCGACTTGCCAGGGCTGGCCCTTCGCAAGCTGCGCCCGTCGAGCAAGCCGCATGCGAGATAGTCGAACACAGTTTGTTGGTGTGACGCCCAGGGCGGCCGCCGTCCCTTGAACCGAGTAGGTTCCATCTGGCCATCGGTTCGGGATTGGCGCTCGTCCCGTTGATCTTGACGGTGGGGATACCCCAACGTGTTCGCAAAAGCCAGACATTCTCGCCCTTGAACGCGCAGCCACGAAGCCTTGCGCGTTCAGCGCCGCTGCGATCTCCTTGTCCATTTTGCCCGCGGCATTGGAGTTCGATCACTCTGCTCCGCAGCCGCTCCAAATCGATGTAGTCCGCCATAGGTGTGGACCCGCCTCTGGAGAACATGCTCGCTGGTCGCTCCCGTCTGCCACAGGATCTTGAACCAGACCTGGCCCTGGAAGCGCTTTTGGTCGAGGACGACCTCGCCAATGATGAGGCGCAGGATACCCTTTCGCTCGGCCGATGTAGTGGAAGGGGCGTGCCAGATGCCAGGCAGGTCTTCTCCCAGCTTCTGAAGCACTTGGCGGTCGGACTGGCTCAACACCAGGTGCTCGTGGACCGCCATCGTTCATTATCCTGTTCGATTGCCTCGGCCACGCGCAACTTCTCTTCCCACCCGCGCTCCAACGACCGAGCCACCAGGCGATTTTCCGGCTCGAGCGCGTCATATTGGCGGCGTGCTCTTTCCGCCTCATAGCGCGTCCGCTCGCGTCGTAGCGCCCACTGCCGCTCAAGCTGACGCGTCTCCTCTTCGATCTGGCGCCCCAATGCGGCAATGGCGATAGCGATCTGGTCCGGTCGCAAGGCCTCGAGCAGGATGCTTTCGACGTGCGTATCGACGGGCAGCGCACGCACTTCCTGGCAGAGCGGCCCGCCCTCCTGATCGCGGTCGGCGCGACACGTGTAGACGGGGTAGTCACCGGCAGGACCGCTATAGCGTAGGCTCATCCGGCGACCGCACCGCCCACAAACGGCGATGCCCTGCAGCAGGGCCGCTCCCTTGCGCGGCACGCCCGAATGGCCGGCTTGCGTAGCGATTAATGTTGTTTGCCAGTCGCCTCTGGTTCTCCATGAACTCCTCCCAGCTGATATAACCAGGATGGGCAGCCTGAAGGCAAACCTCCCAGTCGGCGATGGGGACGTTGACCGTCTTCGGGCGATAGACATCATGGCGAAGCCGCCCGCCTTCCGTCCGGTACCGACCATAGACATATGCCCCGGCGTAGGCAGGATTTTGGAGAATGCTGAGGACCCGCGCACTGTCGGCCTCGCGCCACACCACATCATGCGGCGCGGGACCGAGGAGCGGGCGCACAGGCAGTGGCAGATCGTTCTTTCGCAGGTAGCGCATCACGGCCCGTGCGCTGTGTAGCTCGCGGAATTTGGCGAAGACCAAGCTGAGCCGCGCCTGCACCTCCTCATCGGGATTGAGAATGATCTCGCCCGAGCGATCATGTGCCAATCCGGCAGGAACAGGAAGGCGCAGCTCGCCGCGTGCCGCTTTCTGACGTTCGCCCTGATGGAGCCGCTGCCTGATCTGGTGCAGTTCCGCCTCGCTCATGATGCCGGACAAGCCGAGCAGCAGGCGGTCATGGTAAGCGCAGGGATCGTAGAGACGTTCGCCATCGGCAATGATGACGCCGAAGAGAGCGCACAAATCGAGGAGCTGATGCCAATCGCGATTGTTGCGGGCAAGCCGGGAAGCGTCGAGGCTGATGACGAGGCCGGCATTGCCCAATCCGATCTCCGCGATCAGCTTCTTGAACCCCACCCGCTCAACGGTCCCGGCTCCGGATTTGCTAAGATCTTCGTCGATGACGTGCACGCGTTCGTGCGGCCAGCCGAGGGCGACGGCACGGTCGACGAGGCGGTATTGCAATTCCGTGCTTTCCTGATGATGCCGTACTTGGTTCACGGAGGACTGGCGGACATAAATGTAGGCAAGCCTTACCGCGATGCGCGGCCGTCACACATCCGACCGGTCTATTCGGCGCTCTCAACATGCCGATCCGCCGCTATCGGCACGCCCGTCGGTCGCATCCGCAAGCGAAGTCGCGCAACACTCTGCGTGATCTGCTTCTGCGTCTTCGCCGGCAGATCGAACCACAGGTGCGGTAGTTTCGCTGCGGCTGGGGCTGGAACTCTGGTGACTGTCTGGGACGCAACGCGGCACGGATTCGACTGAATGTTCATCGCGGATCACCTCCTCGATACGGGAGGTCAACGTGCTGTTCAAATGGTGCAGCAATGTGAGCAACGTTCGGCCGTTGATGCGAGCCAACGATTTCGACGCGCCTTGTTCTTCCGGCGTCGCCTTCGTAAGGTCGGTCACCGAGCGCCGAATTGAACGGCGGCGCCCGTCAGGTAGTCGGACGATGACGAAAGCCGGACCGCGCGCAGAATGGGACGACACGAGTTCCAGACGCTGACCCGCGAGCCCGTGACGCGGATCGATGACTGTTAATTGAGACACCACCCCGTGGAGAATGGTGGCAGCATGGGATGTTTGGTGAGCCGACAATCGCCGATGCCATTCTCGCCCGGATCATCCACAACGCCCATCGCCTCACCCTCGAAGGCGACAGCATGAGAAAGCAAAAAGCACCGCCGCTCTTGACCGGCGCCGAAAACGGCGAAATCAATCGCAAATGAGTTCAACCAAGCAACCGAGGGCCGACTCCATCCTGCTGTTCGGGACTTAGTGAAAATGCTGTCCGCGATTTAGCGGAACGACTGTCCCGTTTTTGCGAAATACGCAGCTTGGCTTCGCTCTCCAGCTGTATCCGTTCAGCCTCCAACGCCGCTTCGATCGCCATCGGCGCAACCGCCTCCAGCGCTTCGCGGGTCACCGCCGCGTCGGTGCGAAAGCCGTTGAACGACATGCATCGCGCCTGTGCCATCATGAGGTTGCCGCGCTCGCAGCGATATATCGGATAACCTTGGCCGCGTCCGGCATACATGACAACCAGTTTTCGCCCGCATCGATCACAGGAGATGAGACCCGGGAGCAGCGCGACCGCCGCGGCTCGACTTGACGCCGCCGGCTTCGCCATAAGCGTTGGCCGCGAGCAGTTCCTGGTTACGTTCGTACTCGCTCCATCCGATGTAGCCTTCGTGATGCTCCTTGAGCACCAGCGCCCACTCGCTAAGCCGGCTTGTAATGGCCATACCTCTTGCGAATGCGGCCATCGACGATCTCAGTGCGCTTCTCGCTCTTACCATTGACATAGGCGCCGCCGTAGAATGGGTTGTTCAGGATCCCCCAACATGGGCAGAATGACCCCGAGATGGCTCTCGGCAGAAAGTCCTGGCTGTTCTGCGGTTCCGATCGCGGCGGACAGCGCGCTACCGTCCTTTATAGCCTGATCGTCAGCGCCAAGTTGAATGGCGTCGACCCTCGGGCCTGGCTCGCGGATATCCTAGCGCGCATCGCAGCCCGCCCAGCACAGCGGATCGATGAGATCCTCACTTGGAACTGGTGCCGCGAAGGCGTCGACGCGCGGCCGCCTGATATGCACACTAACCAAGTCTACCGCTTCGTCACGATTGCCCGTGTAGCCGCGGAGCTCGGCGAAGACGAAAAATGGCTTTCGGATATCGCCCGCGAGATGGGAGCCCGAAGACGGATTAATCCGGTCTATGGTCCGGAGGGCGAAGAGACGATTGCCTTCACCGACTTCGGCATCGAGCAGTTGCAGGAACTCATCGCAATCCATCGCGATCAGACCGCCTGATCGTTATTCGCCGTGAAACCAAAACCTCTGCGGTGTTCACCGGAGGTCCACCGGATGGCTACCACCGGTCAGCCAGCCTTTCGGGCCAAATGTTTTGGCCGGGCGGTGCGAGGTCGCTCGTTAATTCTCCTCCCATCGATGCACGGCAAGGGGGCTTCCGATGACGGGTTCAGTGCGCGAGACCTGCTTCGTGAGACTCTTGGCAGACGTGAAGAATTGGTTCAGGAAGCCTCTTCGATATGGACCACTTTGCATGAAGATGACCCGATTGTCGGTGCGCCGGAGCCAGTCGCCGGCCGCGCTCAAGCCCGCGCCTGGTCCGGACTGAACCTCGCTCCACCCCGCGCCAATCCGCCGCCGAGACCGATCGGCGTGCCGTCTGCCCGCCAGCACGCGGCGCCGATCATCGTGCCGTCCGCATCGAACTGAATCGCACTCATGCCGCAGCCAACGCTGTTAACCGTGGCCACATCGTGACCGCGGTCGCGCAATGCCGCGAGCACGCCTTCCGGCACCGAAGCCTCGACCTTCACCCCATAGCCGCGCGTCCAAAGCCGCGGCGCCTCCACCGCCTCCTGCATGCTCATGCTATGATCGATCAGATTCGACAGCACTTGCATTACCGAGGGGAACATGCGCAGCCCGCCAGGCAGCCCGATCGCGTAACGTAGCCTGCCATCGTGCAGCACCATCACCGGAGACATCGACGAGGTCACGCGCTTGCTTGGTGCGACCGAGTTGGCGCGGCCCGGAAGCGGATCGAACGAGGACATGTAATTGTTCGGAATCATGCCGGTAGCCGGCACGATGTAACCGGCGCCGAAAAGGGAGCAGATCGTCTGTGTGCTGGCGACGACGTTGCCGAACGCATCCGCAACTGTCAGGTGAGTGGTATGCGCACCTTCGTTAGGTGCCACCCCCGCGCTCCATGACTGGGCGCGGTTCATTGTGATGCGAGCCCGGCGCTCCGCTGCATAGCCCTTGGACAGCAGCTTGCCGATCGGCTCCTGGACGAACTCAGGATTGGCGGACGCCGCGGCTCTGTCAGCAAAAGCGATCTTCAGCACTTCGGCCAGCAGGTGCAGCGCGTCCGGCGTCGCGTAGCCGAGCTTGCCGATGTCGTAACCCTCCACGATATTCAACATCTGAATGATGTGCAGGGGGCCGAACGATGGCGGCGGCGGGCCGACGACCTCATAGCCGCGATAAAGCCCGCGCAGCGGCTCGCGATCAACGGTGCGATAGCCCGTCAGGTCCTCGAGTGTCAGAAAGCCTTCGTTCTGCGCCATGTGCTCCGCATATCGACGCCCCAGTTCTCCGCCATAAAGGATGTCCGGCCCCTCGCGCGCGATTGATCGCAGCGTCTCGGCATAATCGCCGGCAACCAGGCGGGTCCCCGGCTGGATCGGAGTGCCGCCGGGCAAATACAGTTTGGCGATTTCGACATCGCGCGCGAGGTCGGCCGCCGACTCTGAGACGCATTCCTGTAGATAGGGAGTCACGCGAAAGCCGCGCGAGGCGTGACGGATCGCGGGCTCAGTAACGTCGGCCAAAGAGAACGTGCCGAACCGGCGCAGCGCCTCGCACCAGCCCAGCAGATTGCCGGGTGCGGCGACCGCCGAGGGGCCAATAACGTTTCGGCGGCCGACCGCGTCCAACGTGCCGGGCGCAACCTTCGGATCAGGCGTGTAGGTGGTGGGGCCGGTCCCGAGTGGTGCGGTGCTCATGCCGTCGAGCACGTGATGCGAGCCATTTGCGAGGCGGATATGCGCTATGCCGCCACCCAGCACCCCCACCATCATCGCCTCGACGACCGAAAGAGTGAATAAGGCCGCGATGGCAGCGTCGATTGCGTTGCCGCCGGCAGCGAGCATTTCGGCCCCGGCGGCGGAAGCGAGCGGGTGATTGGTTACTACCATGCCACGCGAACCGGTCGCCGGTTGTTTCTCACAAGTGAAGGTCGCGCCCGCATGAGAGCGCCAGCCAGTATGCCGCATTAATCAACCTCCTCTTACGTTCCTGAAAATAGGGACACGGTGACGTTGTTAGTCTTTTGACACTCCGCCCTCGTCAGCGGAGATTGCGAACGTGCAGCTGACCGTGCGGCGATGCGGTCAGCGACCCAGCAGCCGAACGCCCGAGCGGATTGCCGAGTCATGCCGATGAGGACCTACCCCCCCCCCGGCGATCTGACGGCCGCCGCGCTGCTTGCCGCAACAGATGTAGGGCGGCGTTTTTCAATCGATCGCGATCTTCCGGCGTGGCTTGGCCTCATACCACGACAACTGCTGGACATTAGAATAGACTGCACGCGTCCGGCAGCGAACGTCCCAACATAGACACCTTCAGGCAGTCGGCTCCCTATCGATGAGTTCTTTCACCCTCTGTTTGCAGTGCATCTCAGCGTGAGCCCAGCGCTCCCGTATTTCCTCGCATTTCAGCTGCATGGCCCGAAAGAGCGTTTTTGCTACAGAAAGCTGGTCGTCGATTGATCTTTTTCCGGGTCCTCCCCCGAACTGCAGAGCGTCCCTGCCCTCTTCGGGACTCGCCGGCAACACATCAGCGAGGTGACGGGCCAACTCGCTTCGGCGCTCCGCGACGCAGCCATCCTGAGACAGGCGTTCCGCGATTTCGCTAATAAGTGTGTGGGCCTTCCTGAAAGGAATGCCTCGCGACGCCATCTGTTCGGCGGCGACTGCCGTCATCGATAAGCCGTCTTCCAAATTTTCACGCATTGACCTCACGTTGAAAGACATGAACTTCACGATGAGCGATGTGAGGGTCATGGCGCGCTTCAGGGCATTCTCCGCAATGCCCAGAGGAGAGCAGCCGTAGTTGCTTGCTTCGATCGAGTTGCTGAAAGGCGATTTGCAGGTAGCCGTTGCCGCAGAAACGTATGCGCCGATCACGGTGCTTGCCGACCCCTTTATGTGTTCAAGCAGAAACGGGTTCTTCTTTTGCGGCAGCATGGAAGAGCCGCCGGCAAGATTGTTAGGAATGTCGATGAGAGCGAACTCGCGCGTTGTCCAAACCTGAAGGTCCTGGGCCACACGACTGAGCAAGATTGAAACGCCAGCAAAGAGCGAAAGCCCGTGTAAGTGATGGTCACGGCTCGCGACCGCATCAAGTGAGTTGAACGACGGCAGTTCGAATCCCAGAAGATTTGCAGTTTTCAAGGGATCTATCGGCATAGTCGTGCCACCGCCGGCACCAGATCCCATAGGGCAGTTCCTGATGTCTTCCAGGAGGCAATGGAGGCGCTGGCGCTCGCGCCCCAGAGCGAAGAAAATGCCGAGCAGGTAGTGCCCTGGCGATCCGGGGAGCGCGATCTGGTACTGACTGTACAGCGGAGCCACAAGTCTCGATGCCTCTTCCGCTCGCTCAAGCAGGGCATCCTGTAGAATTCCTATTTCTCGCGAGATGGAGCACGCGGCCTCCCGGAGAGCCAGGAGAGAAATGGTCGCGTTCAAGTCGTTTCGGGATCTCGCAAGGTGCAGCCAGCCGGCCTTTTCCGGTCCAGCTCTGGCGGCAAGTTCCGCCTCATAGGCCAGATAGAGGCCACGCGGAGCATCGCGGCCCTCCAAAGACTGAAAGCCCTCCTCCTGGAGGTCCAAGATGTGCTTGAGGAGATCGGCGGCGGCGGCCTGGCTGACCAAGTCCTGATCCGCCAGCATCACCAGATGTGCTTCGTCTATGGCTGCTTGGTATTGCAGAAGGCGACCATCACGCGTGATTTCGATAGGCGGCGCGAGCAACTTCATCGCTTCGGGATGGAGGGTCCACCTATCCTCGCTCGACCCAGCGTCTTGCTTATTGTCCGATTTGCCAGCAGCCGACTCGATATCGATCACAATGGAATCGATCATCCGTTCAGCTGCCGCGGCGGCGGCTTCGAGTTCATCAGCGACTCCTACGGCGTAGGCTACTCGGTCTCTAAAGTCGCCATTTATTTGAACCTCCTTCCCCTCAGATTTCAGTAGCCCCGCCTCGGGCACTGTCGGGTCTGGGTTTCGAGAGAAGCCCAGGCGTTTGAGCTTCCCTGATTTGTGAGCAAGTTGGAAACGGATGGCTCCCGCCCTTGCGCTCGCTTGTGGAGGGGTGAAAGGTTCTCCCGCATAAAGTTTGATCACCATGTCAAGAATTGACATGCCTAACGCATGCGACAGCATGATTGGAATCATTCCTCCAGCCAGCCTGGGATTGATCTCAATGATGACGGGGCCCGACTCCGATATCACGAACTCTACATGAGCCGGTCCGAACCCCAGGCCGAGAGCCGATACCGCGCTCACTGCAAAAGAGGACAATTCCCGGAGGGACGGCCCCGAGAGCGGGGCCGGGAAGTCGTGCCCCACCTCAACGAAGCAGGGACGCGGGCCTTTGTGCTTGGCAAGAATTCCGAGGCAATGCAGCGTCCTATCATACGCAATTATCTCTGCAGAGTATTCCTTACCCTCTATATATTGCTGGATGAGGACGTCCGGACTGCGCAAATCCACTTGATCTAGCAATACCTTCTTTGCACTTTCAAATGCTGTAATGGCGGCTGCTGCACTATCGCACAACCTCACACCGCTACTGCCGCTTCCCGAGACCGGCTTCACGACCACGGGCAGAGTAGCCTGGGCAAGAATGTTCTCCACGTCTCTGACGGAAGTGGCCAGCCGAGTTTCAGGGATCGCGATTGATCGTCGCTGCAGCTCGGCCGCTTGCTTCCATTTGTTCCGGCATGTGGCTATAGCCTCCGGATCCGCTGTTGGTAGCCCGATCGCCGCCGCGACACTTGCCGCTGCTTCCACAAAATAATCTGATGACGAATATATTCCCACGAGGCTTTTTAATCTGGCGGCGATCCCGATAAGTTCGTCCGGACTGCGGGTTTCAGCTTCAATCACTTCAGCGACGGAGCCCTTAAGAAATGTATAGCGCGCGGGATTGCGCGTAACGAGATAAGGTTCAAAGCCCAAGGCTCGGGCTCGCTTCATCAATAGTTCGCCAGTACCCGTCGTGTTGCTTTCCACGAAAAGGAAGCTACCTCGGTTCATCAAACTTGCTCCAAACAGCTCAGGACAGCTTCCCGGCTTTTCCGATCCCAAAGATATCGGTTCCATGGTGGGCGGGCGGTCGAGGGGTGATTTTCGGCTGCCGGCGCATCCAACAGAACGCTTTCGTTTAGACATCCGTTTTGCTTGAGCCACTCATAGTCGTATGCAGATTCGGCGTAGCGGTGTCCTTCATCAGGACAAATGACGACTACGGCCTCTTCTGGATATTGCCGAGCCCGCCAGCGTCCCACGATGTAGCTCGCTCCGGAGGTCGGACCGGCGAAAACGGCGTGCCGCTCGTGAAGGTAACGCGTTGCAGCAAATGCGAGCGGAGCCGAGATGAAATGAACCTCGTCATATAGTTCGTGCTTCACGTTCTTGGGGACAAGACTATTCCCGAGGCCCCGCAATTTCCGTTCGCCATCCTGTTGGCCAAAAATGACGCTGTTGAAGGTGTCCACTCCGATCAGTCGCGCGCCAGGGGATTTTTGGCGGAGGCGCTCTATCGTCCCACAAGTAGAGCCGCCTGAGCCCACAGAACCGACCAACGTTACGTCCGCGCTGAACATCCCCGTTATCTGATCGGCGAAGAGCTTGTACGCTGCGGGGTTGTCCGGTGTGTCGTATTGCCGGGGCCAGAAACAGGAGTGTCCCAACTGTCTAATCCTGGCCTGCAATGCGTCGAGGCGAATTCTTTGATAGCCACCCAGCTTCGCTTTTTCGGTTATTATGAAGACTTCGGCCCCCAAGGATTTCAACCTGTTTTCCAGGCCTTTATCCATTACTGGATCTGTGAAAATTTCGAGCTCGAATGCGCGTTCCCGGCAAACTACAGCCAAACCCAACGCGAAGGTTCCGCTCGAGGTCTCGAGAATTTTCATGCCGTGCGTCAAAGTTCCCCGAGCCAGCGCCTGCTCGATGATGTACTTTGCAGGGAGAAGCTTCATGAACGCGAACTGCGCAAGGTAAAGGTTTGTCTCACATCTAATGATGCTGGGAAGAGCATAGGCATCCGAATAGCCGAAGAATGGCAGGCATTTGCGATCAGTGTCCATATTGCTTACCTCACCCACAGCCAGCCATAGTCAGATATATTTTTGGCGAGATGTCGAACGCCGATACATGGGCGCGCACGGACCGAAGCTTCCGCGGAAAGTCAGCCGCCATTCGATCAAGCAGGATTCCAATCATTGTGCCGCTGTGCGCGATTATGACCCCAAGAGCCTCAGCGGCCTCGGATGCTTTGAGCATCGAGTTCAGATGCACCTTTGGAGCTCGCTCCTGATGCAGGAGCGCGCTGGCCGTAGCTATTCTGCCGATGGTGGCGGTGTCACCCTGCGGAATTGCTATTCGCGCGCGGTCGAATAGTTGGTGATATTCCGCTCTGTGACTGGCGGAGATTTCACCTCGCCGTTGGTCATAGTCGACGGTTTCGACCGTCCCGCCTTCATCGATACCAACGATTGCAAGCGGCGGCATTTGCCCAAGGAACGAGAGAAGGGTACATGCTCGCTGCTGATATGCGACCACTCCTGGGTACATTACCCCGTCGGATGGCTCGATCTCCGCCATCAGCTTCTCGATTAACGAAGTACCCACTCTAAGCTTGAAGCAGCAGGCCATTGATCGTGCAGTCGCAACAAGATCCGCAGACGAACTCGCCAGCCCTTTGCCTTCGGGGAGTTCAGATTGCAAAAAGAGGATTCCTCCTGAGACGCCGAGCGCAATCGCGAGATTCTCCGCCAGGCGTTTAGCTTTGATTTTATGTGGCGGATAAACGGTTACATATCGTGTGCCCGCAATCGGCATGAAGTGAGCTCGCGCAAAAAGCGCGATCGGCATCGTGATCAAGAAGTGAGAATCTCGGGAAGCGGAACCCACCGGCAACTGGCCTTGCAGCAACTCGCCGAATGTGCCGTAACAAAGGGCGTCGCCAGAATGAATCCGTGCCTGCTGGCCGTCCTCGATGATAATCTGGGCAGCATCTGCGCCATCGAACGTCTGGTGACACATGTATGGCCTCCAAACTTCATCGGCGGCCGCTTCGAAAAGTTCTCTAGTCGACCCGCTTCCTGGAGGGCCTATAGGATGGGTCGAATTTCGGATCGCCATATCACTTCCCCGTCAGGTATATTGAAGTGTGATTTGCCGCTACGACACGAGACCAAGATCATCTGATAATGGGATCGCGATTCAACTGGGATACTTTGAAGTAGCCAAGGCCCCTAGGTGCCTTATCTCTGCCCTTGGGGTGAACCTAGCATTTCTAGCCATGCTAAGTCGCAAAGATTCTGTGAAAGTACTTTGTAGGATCCGTTGCACTGTTTGAATATCATGACGCATCTGAGCGAGCTCCGTACCGAGGCCGGGGCATCAGGAACTTCGGGACGCGGAAAGGTGAAAAAGGTTTGTGTTCACGCCGATCCAGTTGGGCAGACTCTTGCGCGCGCACCATCGCTGCGACCAACAGCTTATGCGATGGGCTTAGCCCGTGGTCGGGTCGAAGGCGTTGGCAAGCCGGCCTCGCGCAGGAGCGTCTTAGTGATCACCTTGTCGTGCGTCAGCCCATGCCCGAGCGCGCTCGACCGGTGTATGGGACGCCCGCCAACTCAAGCATGGCCGGAACGTAGGTGTAGCGGTACTCGCCTTGAATTCCCTCCGCGGCGTTGAAGACGGAATCCGGAAGGGCGGGCTTGCGGATCGGGTGGCATGAACCGCTCCAGCCCAGCAAGCAGTGCTTTATCGCCTTCACAAGCGTTTCGTGACCGCCCTCCTGCAGTGCCGCAATCGAGCTTTCGATTGTACCGCTGGGGCGGTATTCGTCCGGACAAGGGCCGACCGAACCGGTTGATCACGCCCGTATGATCAAAGTTAAAAACGACGGCGATTTGCATGAGCTACTCCCTTGATGTTGCGCTCTAACACAGTTGTACGCTCGGATTCTGTTAAGCGAGCACAAGAGCTTGTCTGGACGCCGCGCGTTCCGTTGTTACCGGACTCTTCAGCGTATTCCATGCAATCGGCATGCCACCGGAGAGGTTGATCGAGGGATACAGGCCAACTCCATGTGATTCGCGCGGTACGGGCGGAATACTTCCGTTTTAGGATGTCAGATACCGAACACAGACGCTCTTCGACCAGACATAGCTAACACCCAACCGGACGTCGAATGACGCACAGTTGACAATTGGACTTGTAGTAAGCGCGGTACGGATGGTTGTGTCCCATCAGGTGGTATATCTCGGCGGTGACAAACGCCGATCGCGAGCGCGCCCCAACAGCGCTGAAGCAAGCGGCCTAGAGCACGTCCTGTGATCGATGAATCGATTGTGATGTGACAGCTGCGTCTTGTGCTGATTCAACATCCACCTCGATGGAGGTGGTCGCCGGCTAGAGCATTGAGCGGGGATCTTCGATCGCGGCTTCGGACGAGGGCATGTCGGCGCGGCAAGCGGCGGCGCGGTTCGGCGTGGGAGTGTCCAGCGCGATCCGCTGGATTGCGCGGGCGAAGATCGGCGAACTGGCGCCACGCCCGCAGGGCCGCCGCCGCGCCTCCAGCCTCGATGCGCATGAAGCCTTCATCGTCGGGCTGATCGAGGAACGCAAGGACATCACGCTGAACGAGATGGTGGAGCGGCTGGTCGCCGAGCAGTCGGTGCGGATCAGCCGCAGCGCCTTGAGCGCCTGGCTTCGCGGCTACGGCTGGACATTCAAAAAAAGTCCGCGCACGCACTGGAGCAGGATCGCCCCAACGTGCTGAAGCGGCGCCGGAACTGGTTCGACGGCCAGCTCGATCTCGATCCGGCGAAGCTCGTGTCATCGATGAGACCGGCCTCTCCACAAAGATGGCCCGCCTGCGTGCGGCAAGGCTTTCGACCGCAGATTTAGTGAGTCAGTACGACGAACCCTCGCCGCTTTTCAGGTCACGCCGCTCTGTGCCTCTCAAGGGTGGATTGAACACGCTGACCAAGACGAGGTCGGTGTCTTTGCCGCCGCGGAGTAATGCTTGTCGTGTCCGTTCAACGCATAAATGTCGCCGGCCTTGATCGGGTATACGGTGCCGTTCATGTCCTCGACCTCGCCTTGGCCGGCGACGCAGTAGCACGCCTCCAAGTGATTTCTGTCCTGCAGCAGAGATTCCGTGCCGGCTTTCACGACAGTGTGACAAACAGCAAAACCCATCCTGTCGGACTCGATCAGCAAGCGGTAGCTTTTTCCATTGCCCCAATCGACCTCCCGCGCCGTTCCGTGAATTTCCTTGACGGATCGAACGAACATATTCCCTCCTGTTAGCAGATCTGCAATCTAAACGTCGCGGCGACGAACGTGAATATATCTTCGCCTTTCAAGAGGAATGTACTGAAATCCACGCCCTCGAAGAGAATCCGCCGCCCGGTCGTGAGCCGATCGACTGGAAGCTGGTGACCAACTTGCCGGTCGAAGATCTCTCGGTGGCGGTCGAAAAGCTCGGCTGGTACGCCCTGCGCTGGAAGGCGGAGGTGTTCAACAAGGTCATGAAGTCCGGCTGCCGTGCCGAGGAGACGAGGCTCGAGACCGCCGAGAGGCTGGCGAAGTTCCTCGCCCTCATCGCGATAGTCAGCTGGCGCATATTCTTCGTCACTATGTCGGTGCGCGCGAAGCCAGACGCCGCGCCCGACAGCGTTCTCACCTTCGCCGAGATCACTGCGCTCGACCGGTTCGAGGCGTCCCGAACGCGACCGCGCCTCCAACAGCACACGCTCGCCGCTTACCTGCTGCAAATCGCCATGCTTGGCGGCTATCTCGGCCGCAACCATTACCCGCCTCCCGGCAACATGGTCGTCTGGCGCGGCATGACCCGCTTGCACGACATCGCCTTCGGCGTCTCCTGGTAAGGGCATCGGCGAAATAGCCGAGCGGTTCGACATCGTTGAGTTTGATGAGGTGCATTGCTCCCGCTCCCGGTCGCATAGTGCGATGCGGTCGCCAGGTCAACACCGCTCACGCTAAGCGACCCATTTGGCTACAATAGTGGGACGAATTCATAGCCCGTCCAAAAGCTTGACACTTGGCGACTGATCGGGGGCAGTATTGCCGTTCCAGGGTCCGTCCTGCCCCTTGCTATAGGGTGTAATTTCGCACCCGATAGCGTGTGTCGGGGAGTCAATTGCCAGCCAGCAGGCGGATGAGTGCTCTGGTCCAACCTCGATGGATGGTGGTTCCTCTTGCCGGCAGCGGTCGAAGGCCAAAGGGCAACGCGGATGGAACCGACAGCCGTTCGGCACGCGCGCGGCACTTGGAACTTCGCCTTGCAGGGCCGGCAACTCGGCGCGACCTGCATTGGCGCCAATCTGCGGGGTGGCGTTACGCAAGGCGACGGTATACGGATGGCGAGGGTTGAATGTGATCTCGTCGGCGCTACCGATCTCGACCAATTTTCCAAGATACAAGACGGCAATTCTGTCGGCGATCAACCAGGCAAGCGACAAGTCGTGGGTGATGAACAATAGCGCCATGTTGTGCTTGTCGCGCAGGTCAACCAAGACCTGAAGAATCTGTGCGCGTATCGACACATCGAGCATCGAGACAGGTTCGTCGGCGACGATGAGTTCCGGCCTCGCGGCAAGCGCTCCAGCAATCACAACCCGCTGGCGCTGCCCACCAGACAGCTCGTGGGCGAAGCGGGCGAAGAAATCACCGGGAGGATTGAGCCCGGCGGACGCAAGAGCTTCACTGACCCGCCTGGCGAGTTGGCTGCCGTTCTCGACCAGCCGCAATGAACGCAGCGGTTCTGCCACAATATCGAAAACGGTGTGTCGCGGATTGAGCGCCTGATAGGCGTCCTGAAAGATCATTTGCACCGCGCGCCTGTATGGGCGCAAAGCCGACAAGCCTTGAACGGACGTCATGTCGCGGCCTTTAAACAACAGCTTGCCGCCTGTTGGCTGAGCAAGCTTGGTAATGAGGCGGCCCACCGTCGTCTTGCCGCTTCCCGATTCCCCGACCAGGGCGACGATCTCGCCCCGTCCGACGTTGAGGTCGATCCCGTCTACCGCGCGCACGGCGCCGGCAGGTCGGCCCAGGACACGGTCGAACAGCCCGCCCTGGATAGGAAAATGGACCTGTAGGTTCTCAAGACGCAGGATATCGGCGGCGTCAGGCATGAGCTGCGACCTTGTCTTCTTGCGAGGACCGGTGAAGGTGACAGGCGACGCGTCCCTGCCCGAACCTATCGAGGCTGGGGAGCTCGGTCGCGCAAATCCCCATAGCCGACGGGCAACGCGGATGAAAGGCGCAGCCCGAGGGTCGGTTCACCAAGTTGGGGGGATCACCGGGTATCGGCCGGACCATCTTTTTGCCGCTCGCTGGGTTCGGGATCGATTCGATCAGCAGGCGAGTGTAGGGATGTTTGGGCTGGGCGAAGATCTCGGCGACAGTGCCATCCTCGACGATTCGGCCGGAATACATGATCATGACGCGATCACAACACTCAGCCACCACAGAAAGGTCGTGGGTGATCAAAATGAGGGCGAGGTTAAGTCGCGATCGCAACTCACCCAGCAGTTTAAGGATCTGAGCCTGTGTGATAACGTCAAGCGCCGTAGTGGGCTCATCACCGATGATGAGTGAGGGGCGACACGCGAGCGCCATGGCGATCATAACCCTCTGTCGCATTCCGCCTGACAATTCGTGGGGATAGGCAGCGCCGCGATCCGCCGGGATGCCTACGAGCTCGAGCAACTCACTTGCCCGCGCGGTCGCATCACCACGCGACATGCCACGCTTCAGCATACACGGTTCGGCAATCTGATTGATGATACGGTGAACAGGATTAAGCGCATTCATCGCGCCTTGGAAGACTACGGACGTTTCGCTCCAGCGATGTGGCCGCATCGCCGCATCATCGTCGATCGGCAGTCGGTTACCGCGATAACGCACCTCGCCGCTGCTGACCCGCGCGTTGGGCGATAGCAGACCCGCGATCGTCATGGCGGTCGTGGTCTTGCCGCTGCCCGATTCTCCGACGAGGCCAACGGCCTCTCCGGCCCGGAGCGCAAAGCTTACTCTGTCGATCGCACGCGATGGAACGCCCTTGAGCCCGTAGTCGACGGTGAGCCCGTCAACCTCCAAAAGCGATACTCTGCCTTGAGGGGAGTCTATCATGGGATCACGCGCCGCTGTGGATTGAATGTGTCGTCGAGCGCATTGCCAATCAGGACAAAGCTAAGCGAAACCGTGAGGACGCACACTCCGGGGGCGCCGAGATACCACCAGGCCCCAGCACTGGCCGCGCCGGCGCGCTGAGCCAGCGCCAGCAATGTGCCCCAAGAGGGCTGCAAGGGGTCCCCAACCCCGAGGAACGACAGTGATGTCTCAACATAGATTGCGCCGGCGACGACCAGAGCCCCGTTGGCTGCGATTTGCGGCACGAGATTGGGGAGGATGTGCCGCACCATGATACTGAGGTTGCTGCTGCCTGCAACGCGCGCGCGGTCAATAAATGTTCGCTCCTTAAGCGACAGTGTCTGGCTCCGAATGACACGGGCGACGAACGCCCAGCTTGTCATGCCGATAACGACAAGGATCACAAAAAGAGAAGGACGGAAGCCGAGGATTTCTCTGCCCCGCCCCATCACCTCGAGAACTACGGGTGTGATGACCAGCGCCAGCACGAAGGACGGCATGACAAAAAAGAAGTCCGTCAAGCGCATCAGCCAGACCTCCACCCAGCCACCAAAGTAGCCCGCGCTCATTCCGACCGTGGTGCCGACGATGAGGCTGATCACAGTCGCCAGTAGCGCAATCGTAAGCGAGATCCGGGCACCATGGACAACCAAATTGAAGACATCCCGCCCCACCTCGTCGGTCCCCAGCAGATGCTGGCTTGATGGTGGCTCAAGGAAGTCACCTGATGCGGTTCCTACCGTCTCAAGTGGGCCCACGAGGGTACGGGGCATAGTAGCCAGCGCAAGGAAGAAAACCAAACACAACAGGCCGAGCTGAGCCCCGCCGTGGCCAATAAATTGCCGCACGAATCCCTTGATCGCTCGGGCCCGACTACTCTGCGAATATCGAACAATACTATCACTCATTGCCTGACTCGCGGATCAAGAACGCCGTAGGCCAGATCGGCCAGCAGGTTTCCAACAACTATCGACGCACCGAGCAATAGGAAAATGCCCTGAAGGACCGGGTAGTCCCTCGCGTTGAGGGCCTCGACCGTGAGCCCGCCGATCCCCGGCCAGGCGAAGACAGCTTCGACGGTGATGGCACCTGCCACCACGTAGCCAAGATTGAGGGTAATCAAGGTCACGACCGGCAGCATTGCGTTGCGGAATGCATGACGCATCAGGATCTGAGCATTGGTGAGCCCTTTGGCTCGTGCGGTTACCATGTAGTCCTCGGTCACAACGTCGCTCATTGCTGCGCGAGCGACCACGACGTACTGGCCAACTAGCCCGAGGGCGACCGCCGTGACGGGAAGCGCGAGATGCCGCAGGTAATCAAAAAACCGATCAAGTGAACCGTTGATAGCGCCAGGTGAATAGGCACCATAGCCTGGAACCCAGCCTAATGCCGTACTGAAGATCACTACCAGAAGCATACCCAGCCAGAAAGCCGGCGTAGAATAGAGCGCCAGAGAGACTCCCGTAACGATATGGTCGACTGCTCCTCCTCTGCGCCAACCCGCATATAGGCCAAGCATAACCCCGCTTAGAATGGCAATAAATTGGGCTAGACCAACCAGAGCGATAGTGGCCGGCAATCGCTCCATGACCAAGCCATCTACACGCCTCCCCCTGAATTTGAAGCTATAGCCCAAGTCACCATGAAGCGTTGCCCAAACGTAGTCGACAAGCTGGTCAGGTATCAGCGGCCTGTCGAGGCCCCAACTCTGGCGCTGCGCCTCGATCTGCTGAGCGGTCGCGCTGATACGCGCACCGCCAAGCAGAAGCGATGCTGGGTCGCCCGGAATAACCCTGAAGAGAATAAAATTTAGAGCCGCCACCATCAGGAGCGTGAGGACGGCCCTGATCAGGATTCGCGCGATGCGCCGGCTCATTGGTTTCCCTCTCCATCACCACCGCTTTCAACAGGCCTCAGGCGATCGAAAGGAAAGTAGCCCCACTGCGAAATTGCGTCGTTCGAGCCCCAACCCTCGAAGCAATCCTTACGATGAGCGTCAAGCAGGAAGGGGTAATACAGTATGATATAAGGCGCTTCGGTGTAAATGAGACGCGCCGCCTCATTGACAAGCTCCTGGCACTTCTTAAGTTCTACCGTGGAGTCCACCTCTGAAACAAGTTTGTCGAATTTTTCATTTGCCCAGTAAGATTTATTGTTAGAGCCGATCGCCTCACTGCTTCCTATCACAAGCAGGTCGTGGGGACTAGGGGATAGCCAGCTATCGGTCACCAGCATATCCCAGCCTCCGCCGCCCTTTTCTGGTGTTGCGTATCGGGCGGCGAGCGCCGCGCCGTCTAGCTGGCTCACTGATACTGGAACACCAATTTGGCCTAACCAGTCAGCTATCAGCTGCACAACCGCAATCGGCATCTCGATATTAGCGCCTGCGAAAATCAACTCCAGCCGGAAGCTGTTTCCATCCTTGTCCTCTCGGATGCCGTCTCCGTTTTTGTCCCGATAACCGGCGGCGTCGAGCCGACGACCTGCCTCGGCAAGATCGAAGTGGCGCTTGATGTCACTCAGATCCGAGTAGTAATCGGCCACCGCCGGCATAGCTAGTCCGACACCAGGATCGGCGAGCCCGCGCAGGGCGCGATCAACTATGGCCTTCTGGTCGACCGCGTAGGCGATTGCATCTCGAAACGCAGGATCCTGCAGGGCCTTTGTGCTACCCCGCCCCTCTCCAGAGAGAGTGTTGAATGCAAGGAAACTGCGGATTTCGACAGGCTGTTGCCCCACGATAATGTCGGCATTTTTCGACAAGTCTGCCCACTGGGCGGCCGTAAGCCCGAGACCGTAGTCGACATCTGCGCTCTTCAGACCCTGCGCGATGGAATCGGCATTGCCGAGAAAACGAAAGACCACACCTGCTGTTCTCGGCTGCCCTGTCCGGAAGTTCTTGTTCGGCGTCATTACGGTAAATTGGCCCTGCTGAAACTCCGAAACGATCATGGGGCCCGTGCCCACGAGCGGCGGGTCGTTGCGGAATGTGCTGCGCGCATCGGCATAGCTGATATCCTTCCAGACGTGCTCGGGAACAATCATGATAGCGTTGTCGATCGGCCAGCGCGTTGGAGCCTTGGTTACAATCTGCAGAGTCTCGTCATCGAGTGCCTTGATCGACTCGACCTGTTCCAAACCGCTCGTGTTATTCCAGCCCACATTCAGCTCGTCCGGCTTCCCAATCGAGTGGCGGAGATAGTTATAAGTGAACGCCGCGTCTTTTGCAGTGGCGCGCTGGCCGTCCGACCATTTCATGCCCGGCCAGATTTTGAACATCCAGGTAAGGTTGTCGTCCGCAACGGACCACTCCTTGGCAAATCCCTTCCTATCATTGTGGCGCTGAGCGTCCACGCCCACCAAGAAGTCATAGGAGAAAGCCGTGGGCCAAAAGGAGCCCCAGGTCGCAAAAGGATTCATCGTAGTAGGGGAACTAGTTGAGGCGATTCGCACAACGTGATCGTCGCAGGACGATGCCGCCAACGCTCTTGAGCTCATAACCCACACTGCAGCCGATCCCAGCAGCATCGCTTTGACGACGCTACGACGGTTGATTGGCAACTTATTCATTCTGTCCTCCCTTGGAAGCTTTGATCCATTCTCGTCGCACCCCTACCCTCGCTTGGGGGGATGCAGAACCCACGCATCCCTTTGATCGCGCAGTTCTGCCACGACGAAACAGCAGACCGCCTGAGGCTAAAACCTCCAGAAGGGGTGCAAAGCCGCTTGCACCACACCCAAAAGCCGGCGGTATTCCCTCGTTCCAATCCCACCATGGCCTGGATTTGAGCTCTTGGAAGCGACGCCCTACAACGGGAAAATTGCTCACACGCAGCGAGAGCTCACTCGCCAACAAATGGCGTTACGTGCGAGACAGCAAGGCCTAGTTCATTCCTTTCCGTGTATTGGCGTCTTCACCCCACGTCCCACAGATTGCGTTGGCAACTGCATATTTGTGCGTCAAAAGTCAAAGCTGATTGAAACAGAGTGGTCATAATAGGTTTCTGCTTGATCCAAATGCTTGGTGACAAACAGCGGTTGATGAAAGCTGGCCGCCCACGAACGAGAACGTATTTCATTCCCGGAGCCATCCAACATCGAAACGTCGAGCCCAAGCAGGGCGCCCAAGATCCGCCCAGTTCACGAACCTGCCTCGGTGACTTTTGCATCACCGTTCACGCTCTCAGACCAGATATCGGAGGTGCGAGTTGCTGTTGCCGCCAACAAGCCGCCCTGCACGATCAACACTTGGCAGTAGCCCCAATCGACAAGAAAACCCAAGGCCGTGATTCCAGCTGGCAAAATCCGGATCGAGAAAGCAGAAGAGCTTATGCTCGATCAGCACTGCGGCAACGAGGCGACATACGCAACTTCCCATAAGGTTATCTAGTGTCCAGGCCTCACAAATCATACCAATACCCAAGCACCGGCGGAGAGTATTATCTTCATGATGGCACTTGCTTAGGAATACATAAACGCTTTACGAGATGGTATGTTTCGCCTTACCAGTAAGTTGGCTCGATTTACGCCGCGTCGAGAACTGCTCGGACGTGAGGGATGGCGGACCACACGAGGGCCTCCAGCGGCCTAATGGGTGAAGCCAAGTCAGCTTGACCAGTTGAGCATCGAGGTCCGTCTCCCGACCCGAGCTTACGTCGCCAGTCGACCCGACGGCGTACATCTTCCGCCGCCACGGCGAAGCCTACGCCCAAGCCGATCACGGGAGGCCGTGCACGAGCCATGAGCCCGGTTGAGTTGTGCCGGACGGCCGAACTCAGCGGCCATGTCGCAAGCTGCCGGTCTGCGGGGCCCCGCGCATCTTCTTTGCCCGTTCACGGGCCGCCGGCCGCTCGATCGCCCGAGGTTCATCACCCTAAGGTAAGATGCCGTCGAGACCTGCCCCCTGGACGAGGATGGGCGCAAAGCGCCGCCCAGTGCGCGCATGTGTCTTGTTTTGGAGCCATGCAAGGCGTGCCAACAGCCCGTTAATATCGCCGCCGCGCACCGCATACTTCGCCATCCGCTCGCCACTACTTGGCGAGGGCGACGTGTCCAGCCGGCTCGATTTGATGAGTTCAGAGGAAACGAAAACTCGCGCCAGAATCAGTGCAGATAACGCCAAGCGCGGCAGATCGATCGGCTGCAACAAGCATGATTGGCTCAAGAGTTAAGCACACAGCCACAATCCCAAAACGCAAGTCGCTTCCACCACTCGTCATGCGATCTCTGGATTGCGAGAGGAGCACCCCGCTTTGCCAAGCAATCCGTTGCAGTCATTGGCCAAGGCACCGACCGTATACTGTGCCGTCACATTTCAAAAGGTGCCGTTTACGCGAGTTTGAATTTCAGAGGTAGAACGATTTCGGCGCGTATGTTTCGCATTCAAAAGTTATTTTGAACTCATGGCCACGATGAAAGGAGACTCTGTATGAAACTAAGTGAATATGTAGGCCACGACGCGACCGGTTTGGCTTCTCTCGTAAAGGCCGGCGAAGTGACTCCTGTGGAACTAATACGCTTGTCGCGAGAGGCCCACGACGAGGTCAATCCCAGCATCAACGCTATCATTGAGCTCTATGACGATGCTGAGACCGTTGCCGGCGCAGATGGCGGGATTTTTCATGGCGTGCCCTTCCTAAGGAAGGATACGGGAGCGACTGAAGCTGGTCGTCTCCAAGAATTGGGAAGTCGCCTCTTCAAAGGCAACCGCTCGAAAACAGACAGTTTCTTTTTTAGACGCGCTCGGACGGGCGGTCTCCGGTGTATCGGAAGAACAACGACGCCAGAGCTTGGCATATCTGGATTCAGCACATCGATACTCAATGGCGTAACCGGTAATCCGTGGAACTTGCAGCGTACGGCAGGGGGCTCTTCCTCGGGCTCCGCGGCGGCGGTGGCCGCCGGGATCGTCCCAATTGCACATGGGGGCGATGGTGCTGGATCTATCCGCGTCCCAGCGTCCTGGTGCGGTCTAGTTGGACTAAACCCCTCGCGCGGGCGTGTTTCCGGTGGCCCAGACCACCAAGACCCAATGTTTGGCCTTGTTCGACAGTTTGTACTTTGCCGCACTGTGCGCGACATGGCTGCCGCTTTGGATGTCTTTTCCGGCCCGCATCCGGGGGACCCGTTTATTATTGTCCAGCCTAGTCGCCCCTACATATGCGAACTATCCCATCCGACCGGCACTCTGCGGGTTGGAATTGCTAAGACGCGGTGGGGTGAGGTTGATATCGAGCCAGAGGTCATGCATGCAGTCGAGTCCACGGCCCACCTTCTGGAAGAAATGGGGCATACCATTGTAGACATCGAGGCGCCTTTCGAAATTGAAGATTACTGCAAAATATGGTTCGGCTTAATCAACCTCGGCAATGGCTCTCTTGAAGACGCGGCGCGAACAATGGGCCGCATTATCAGCGCAGAGACGCTAGAGCCAGTTAATCTCAAACTAAACGAATACGGTGCGAACCTCCCGTTGTCATATTCTCGGGAGGTGCATGAAGCTCTTCGGCTAATGAGGCTGCGGGTAGGCGAAGCGTTGAGTTCGTTCGATATCGTCGTAACCCCGACGATGCCGATCGTGGCTTTGCCCCACGGTGGCATTTATTGCGCGACTAATCCGACCATCTCCGCCGAGGAGTTCATGAAAGCGGATGGCGCGCTCTATTCGCAGTTGGGTATTTTCAACGTCACAGGGCAACCGTCCGTATCATTGCCTTTGGCACAAAGCGCCGACGGGCTGCCTATCGGCATTCAGCTCGTGAGCCGCTTCGGTGAAGAGGCCGTGCTGGTCCGTGTCGCGCGCGATCTGGAAGAGGCCAGACCGTGGAGCGGAAGACAACCGGGGGTCCGTGCAGGCGGCATCTGACGATCAGCGGTGGCGCTCCATTTCGCTGCGGAGTTCGACATCCCGACTTAAGCTCGCCGGAGGCGGCTTGCGAAAATTTGATAGTCGATACAGGACGCCCGTCAGAGTGTCGCGTTGGCAAGCTTGGCCGACCCGCCGTTGCATATGGGAGAGTGAGGCGATATCAATGTCCCTTGCACTTCCCCCAATCGCGAGATTTGCCTGGTCTAATCAAGGTCCAGCCGTCGAGACTGAAAACTAGATAGAAACTGGGGGCAACGTCAGCACCTGCTAAGATTGTGTTGAAGAAGTCGGACAGCGTGTTCGTTGGTCGCCATTTGAGGATGTTCGGAGGCCAGGGCCTCTCACGCCGGTTTCGGCATCGGCACCGGAATCAGCTCGGCGAGTTTCCGGAGGTTCTGGGCGGTGGCTGCCAGGTGGAACTCGTCTCGGGCGCCATTCGTTCCCCGTAGTCGCAGGCGATCGAGTTTCAGGATACGTTTTGAGGTGGGCGAACAGCATCTCGACCTTCTTTCGCTCGTGGCGCGAGGTGACATAGGCGTCGGTGGCGGCGATATCACGGGCCATGTCGCGCGCACCCTCGTGGATGGAGCGCATGATCTTGCGGCTGGAGCGTTCGGACAGCATCGAGGCTTGAGAGCGCAGGCGTCGCAGTCGAGCTTGCTGACGCGCTAGCGCATGAAGCCCTCGTCGTCGACACCGTGGCGGGGTGAGGTGAAGCGCCGCTCCTTGCCGCTTGGACAGGTGTAGAGATCGCGCCTGCGATCTAGCTGAACTCTGCCCGCTCAAAGGTCCATCGCGACGCTCTGACTTGTCGGAGACAGGGATGTGCGGCTCGATCCCGCACTCATGCAACGAGCCAACCCAGCATCTCGGCCGAACCGTACGCGCTGTCGGCGGCCAGCCGCTCCGGGTAGAGATTGAAGCGATCCTGGACGCGCTCGATCATGCTACGTGCCGCACCGACCTCCGCCTGCCGGATTGCGCGGCTCGCCTCGACGTCCACTATGACGGCGTCGTTCAGGTCGATCAGATAGTTGGTGGCGTCGGCGAAGAAGGCACGACCCTTCATCGCTCCAGTCCATTGCGCCGCCGGGTCGGACCTCGATACGAACTTCGGCTCACCTCGCTCGCTGCAGTGTCGAGATACTCCTGTACCGAGCGGCGTGTTGCCGCCATCATCTCCCAGTCGACCTGCTCCGATCCCTCGGCTGAACACTGCTTGTTCGCGTCTGCTCTGGTGAGGCCGGCATCGACGGCGAAGCCCTCGTTGCCGACGAGACCTTAGTCGATCCAGCGGCACACCGTAGTCTCGAACAATTCGCGCAGCAGATCGCTGTCGCGAAAGTGGCCGTGCCGGTTCTTGGAGAAAGTGGAATGGTCCGAGACATCACCCTCCAGGCCAAGCCGACAAACCAGCGATAGGCAAGATTCAGATGCACTTCTTCGCAGAGCCGGAGCTCGGAGCGGATACCGAAGCAGTAGCCGACGATCAGCATCCGGATCATTAGCTCCGGATCGACGAGGCCGGCCGATCTCGCTGTAGAACGGCCGCAGATGGGAGCGGAGTTCGGAAAGGTCGACGAACAGGTCAATCGAGCGAAGCGGATGGTCTGATGGCACGTGACGAATCGATGCTGAACTCGTAGAACAGCCCTTCCTGCATCACGGTCCGCTCGCCCATCATCGACTCAATCTCCTTTTCCCAACGGGACTGAATCAGTGCTTCAGAACGGCTTCAAGCCGGATTTTTTGAACACAATCCTAACAAAGGTGACATCCGCGACCACAAGAAGCTTCCTCTGCGCGGGCCCAAGCCTCATGACCGCTTTCAGGGCCGCACCATAGAATTCGAATTTACGTCTCGAATCAGATGTTCGGGACGAGAGTCATGAGCCAATCTGTTTCCCACACGGATACCGCAAGAGCAGTTGATAGGAAATCAAGTCTTTCCTAGCATGCTCCGCCGCGTGCCCTCCAACGGAGGAGCTTGACCTCCGGTGGTTTTTCCACTTGAGAGTGGTACGCGTGTTGTACCACCCGATCAGACTATAACAAATTCTCCAACTAAGTTTACGGAATCTTTGCAACCGGAAGATCCCGCCAATGATACCTTCACCAAAGGTCGGCGGTTAGGCGCGTGGTTCACGCTCAGATCGCCGCACAGCACATAACCGAGGTCACCCCTATGGCGAGAAGAGCGCTCATCCTAGTTGAAGGCCACCCAAGGTGCACTGGTCTGCTATACGTCCAAGCGGCCAAGCGTCTTGGTCTTTATCCAATTACCCTGTCGGCTGATCCAGCTCAGTACGACTACATTGCGGCGGAAAAAGTTGAGTCGATCCGTGTCGACACAGACAATCTCGAGGCGCTGATTCGGGAATGTTCCCGGCTGCGGGCGAGCTATGACATTGCTGGCATTGCAACCACCGAAGAAGATGTCTATGCGGCGGTTGGCAAGCTCTGCAAGCATTTCGATCTACCGGGACCGGACCCCGCATCGATTGAACGATGCTGCAATAAGTTCACTCAACGTCAGCTCCTCGAGGACGCTGGCGTTCCTACACCCGCCTACCGCTTGGCGACGAGCGCGGTGGACGTAGAAAACTCCGCCGCGGAAATCGGCCTACCGGTGGTACTTAAGCCAGCCGTGGGCGCCGGCAGCAGAGGTGTCCGGCTGTGCCGCAGCATGGGTGAGTTGGCCCAATATACGGCCTTCTATTTGGCGGGATGCCACACGTCGCAGACTTCGCCGAATATACTGGTCGAAGAATTCGCACAGGGCCCCCATTATTGCGCTGACATAATGGGAAATGAGGTCATCGGAATCGCCCGGGCGGAGTTCGGGCCGCCGCCCCATTTCGTCTTTCGTGAATTCACCTTTCCGGCCCCGCTGACAAACGACGAGCATGAGCGTATCGTAGACGCTTCGCTGAGCTGTTTGCGAGCTCTCGGCCTCGAGTGGGGCCCAACTAACGTTGAGCTCCGGTGGACGAAGCGCGGCCCGGTTGTCATTGAAGTCAATCCGCGACTTCCTGGCACACCTGATCCTCAAATAATTCGGTTGGCTTACGGTGTCGATCTCATCGAGGAGCATATTAAGCTTGCCATCGGCGATGAATGGGACTTGCGCAGAAGGCATTCGCAAACCGTGGCCGCCCGGATCCTTGTTTCTGATCGCGATGGCACCATTGATTCAATTGGTGGGGAGAGTCGGGCGGCCGCCGTGCCAGGCGTCTCGGAGATTAAATTCTATGTTGGGCCCAAGAGTGAAATCGTCAGGAAAGGCGATTCACGAGACTGGATCGGACATGTCATCGCAGCTTCACCTAGCCATGCCCAAACCGCAGCGATACTTCAGCAGGCCGTTAATTTAATCAGTTGGTCTATTACACCATTTCCTACCGTCGGCGAATAGGGACCTCTCCGTCCCTGCTCAGCTTGTCTCACTAATTTAGTAGCTGACTCTGCTCTGAAATCGTAACCCATGCCGGGAACGAGGGTGATGGAGAAGATGGAGAGATTTTCCACCGCAGTCTCTCCAGCCGCGCCTCCGATCGGTGGCTGGAGGTGCCGGCCGAGACGCGCGCAACGAGCGAACAGATCTGGATCAGGAAAACGCGCTAGGCCCAAAGAGCCAATGCGCTCGATGTTGAGATTTGGACCCGATCTGCAGATCACATAGCGCCCAGCGGCTTCTCGAAATGCCGCACATGAAGTGCCTGACGGAAGACCGCACTCATCACACGTCGAAAAGGGCCAGAAGTCGCTTGCGGCCGGCAACCAACCTCCGCAACCGATGCGTTCACATGGGGAGTAGATTGTCGCGCAGACGTTCGAGTTTGGCACGAGGAGACCGTCGTCATTTGGTGTTGCACGCTCTCGTGTTTCAACTGTGTCCAACTTGCAGACGTCCTTGTGTGAAACCCGACACTGAGGCGTCCGCACCGCGTGGCGCATTTTCGCTGCCCACATGTCGTTCCCAGAAGCCTTGCCGTCTTGTTGCCATTGCTGCAGGACCTGATGACCAATTTCCACACCTCATCGCAATCGGGCGCAGCATAGGGTCCGTTCAATTCGTTGTCCAACCCAGACGATGCGGAGACCGCGCAGATGCCACCCTGGCAAGCGCTGCCGGAAGAGACGCGCCGCGCTTTTCGGGAGTCCAGCCATGTCCCGCCCGCCCGTACGCTCTTTATCGATCCGCGACCATCTTTCGGCGCTGTCGGGTCGCGCCAGCGTTAGCGGGCGGTCTACCCGCCGCCTGAAATCCTGCTTGTGGTGCTGTGGGCGACGTTGTGCAGCATTGAGGATTTTGTCGAGACCAAGCGTAGGGGAGGAGCGGCTCGACCTTCTGCGCCGTATTCTGCCCGACCAACCGCACGCGGATTCTCGACGAGACCAGGGTGCAGGTTCTTAAGGAGGATGGCCCGATATTGAACCCCATTTCCGCTAAATATCCAGATATAGCAGCCACAAGGCCGCGCGTAGACCGCAGGTAACGATAAGGACAATGCCGTCATGATTCTGTCATTCCGCAAAGGGGAAAGGGCCCCACAACATGGCCGCAGACTGCGGCGGTGGAACAAGTTTCCGTCAGATCCCGCGCGGATTGACCTGACTGACGGGATGGTTACTCGCCCGTAGAGATGTATCTCGCGACGCGCGATAGGCCGTATGAGATGAAGTTTCGCTGCACGAAACCGACCGCTCTCAGATCTCCAGCACGCAAGGCGCGGCAGAGTTCATCAACCTCCTGCTTGAGGAACCTGACTTCGTCCTCCCACATTCGGTCCACAAAGCTGTACCAGACACGCGACGCTTGGAAGTACAGGCGGTCGTGGCTATCCCGCATCGCGGAATTGCTTATGAGCCCGTTTACAGCGAAATGAAGCTCGTGGTTGATTTGCCAGAACTGTTCAAAATCCCCTGACTGAAGAAGTGCCTCCACCCGCGGGACAAGCGCCTCGACCTCCTCCAGTACTTTGGGTGTTCGCTCCGGCCTGCTGAAATCGCCGATCATTTCACTCAGTCTTAGACGGAAAGCGTAGACGTCCTTCAATTGCTGGAAGTCCACTCCGGTGACTGTCGTACCGACCCCATTTTTGGTTTCAACAAGACCTTCGTAGTCAAGACGCTGCAACGCCTGCCGGACCGGTGTACGGCTGACATTGAACTCCGCAGCCAATTCTGTCTCGACGAGCAGTTCTCCGGGCCGATATCGCAACAGGCAGATCCGGTCGCGAAGAACACGATGGATCTCGATTGACTGGCCCCGAGGAGGCGCAGCTCGTGGCGCCTCTCGCTTAAATGCTGTCGCGGCGGCTTTGGACATCAGTTCTCTTTGAAAAGTAGGCCATATTTGTCGCTCCGGTCATTCACCCCCGCCAACCGCAAGCAATCCCACATCATCGCCTGGTTGCTAGTGATCACTGGCTTACCCGACTCTGCTTCAAGTGTCTGGATAATGTCCACCGAGCGAAGGGCGCCGCAACTGATAAAAATGGCCTCGGAATCTGCCCGATCGACCTGCTTTGCGAATTCGTAGATGTAGTCAGGGGTCACCCGCACCATGTCTTCATCATTTTCAATGTTCAAACCCTGGATATTCAGGATCTCAAATCCCCGTTCTTCCATATAAACCCGCTCGATCTCGTTGACCGGATCGACATAAGGAGTAGCGACGGTGATCTTCCTCGCATTCACGGCCTGCAGGGCGCGCATGACGCCGGAGATTATCGAGGTAGGCTTGGCGCCGGGTGCACCGCGCGTGAGTTCTGCGAATACCTTGTCTTCGCCGATCACCACGCTTCCAGAAGTGCACCCATAGCAAATGACGTCGAGTTGCACCTCCGGAACGATCAGAGCAGCAGCGTCACCGATTTCCGAAGCCATGGCAGACAGAGTTTCGACGTCCACCTTATTTGCCATCGGGGCTCTCTGAAAGTGAACGCCGACCCCATTTGGAGCGAGGTTGAACATGTCCTCTTCGATCGTCTGCTCCATTGCCAGAAGAACGAAGCCTAGCTTGGCCTTGTGATGGCGTCCCGCGTCGAACCAGATGCCTCCGCGACCGAGTGAATGTTCAGATTGTCCAGTCTGTTGCACCGTCTGCTCCTATAGCTGTTTTCCTACCTGTACACAGCAAAGGCGAATGCGCAAGATTTATTAAAAAAAAACGCCAGACGAGACAGTGATTGACAGATTTTTAGCACCGATTTAGCATTACTAAATCCAACCTGCATACAGCCTGAAAGGGCCGAGACCATGAGACCAGGCAAGCAACGTACCGAGAAACTGAAGAAGGCGCTCCAGGTGGGCTGCTTCGAAAGCGCCATTCTGACCAATCCGGATTCCATCGCCTACTTTGGCGAATATCTGGACTATCTGGGCATAGACTTCGGTCGTCCTACGCTGATGACGGTACCGGTTGACGGCGAACCGACCATTATCACTCCCCTGATGGAATCGGAGATGTGCGGACGGATGAGCTGGGTGACTGACATCCGCCCATGGAGGGACGGCATCAACGACGAGTGGCGCGGCGTGCTCAAGTCGGCGGTCGAAGGAAAGGCGCGCCGAGTTGCAATCGAGAAGCGATCCATCCCGGCGCTCGTGGCCAATGATCTGCTCCCCATGCTTCATGGAGCCGAAGTCGGCGATGCCGGACCTGTCATCTCGGAGATCCGGATGATCAAGTCGGCCGATGAGATCGGAACCATGCGCAAGGCGGGCGAAGTTGCCGTCGCGATGGTGAAAGGCGCGCGCGAAGCCATCGCCGAGGGCGTGCCGGAGTACGAGGTCGCGCTGGCGGTCATCGCAGCGGGCACCAGGAAGGCAGCGTCCTTCCTCGATGACAAGACGGATCGCTTCGTCTCTCCCACCATCTACAATCTTCAGATCCTTCAGTCGGGCACCGACGTGTGCCTGGTACATCGACGTTCGTCGGTTCGTGAAATCCGGAAGGGAGACCCGGTCTATCTCTGCTTCTGCGGAATCGCCAACTTCCGCAACTACAAGCTCGGCTTCGACCGCGAATTCTTCGTCAGCGGGGCGACAGACGAGCAGGCACGTGTCTATGAGACTGCCGTGGCCGCTCAGCAGGCGGCGCTCGCGGCAATCAAGCCGGGCATCGCATGCGAGGAAATAAACGCCGCTGCAGAAGCCGTCTATACGGAAGCAGGCTTCTCAGCTGGATATCGTACTGGTCGTTCGGTCGGTCAGTCATTCCTGGAATCCCCAGAACTGAAGCGCGGAGAGAAGCGTTTGCTCGAAGCCGGCATGACCTTCGCGGTCGACGGAGGGATCACGATCGAAGGTAGCTTCGGCGGGCGTATCGGTGATTCCATTGTAGTGACCGATACCGGATTTGAGTACCTGACGAACTATCCGCGTGAACTCGCAGTCGTTTGAGGTAGTTCAATGAACCGGTCCACCTTTGCTACATTGAAAGCGATGAACGCCGAATTCTTCGGCAGCCGCTGGGATGAGAAGGATCTGGAGCAGCTTGTCGCGCCAACATTCGGTGTCGTCTCCAGCTTCGAACAGGTCATTTTGGACCTTCAGCGCATTGTCAGTAAAGATCTGGGCCAGGTGACCCCCGATGACCACTGCTCGGGGCTCACCAATGAATAACAGGAAATCCGTCAAACAGATCGCGGCAGAATTTCGGAGCGGCCGCTCGGTTGTCGAAGTTGTCGAGGAGAGCTTGGCAACAGCGGAACGACTGAATCCCGAGCACTTCAGCTTCATAACGATCATGCGGGATCAAGCACTCTTGCGGGCGGCAAAAGCCGACGCCCGGAGAAGATACGGCCATGATGGGGTGCTGCTCGAGGGCGTGCCTTTCGCGGCAAAGGACATGTTCGAAACCGCCGACGTTCTCACAACGGGCGGAAGTCCGGTGCTCAAGGATAATGTGCCTGACACATCGGCCCTGGTCATCACGCGTCTGGAGGAGGCTGGCTCTGTACTGATCGGCAAGGCGAACCAGCACGAGTTCGCATATGGCGCGACGGGGGAGAACAGCTGGAGCGGTACGACACGCAATCCGTTCGACACCGCACGGTTGGCTGGAGGATCCAGCGGAGGGTCGGCGGCCGCGGTTGCGTCGGGAATCGTGCCCTACGCCCTGGGAACGGACACTGGCGGCTCGGTCCGCGTTCCAGCCGCACTTTGTGGAGTAGTTGGTTTCAAACCCAGCTTCGGGCGCATGAGCCTTCAAGGCGTCATTCCATACTGCTGGTCTCTCGATCATGCCGGGATCTTCGCCAACAACGTGGAAGACGTGGCCCTCGTTCTAGATCAGACGACATCTATCGGTCGCGCACCGGTACACAGGAACCTAAAGGTCGGGACCGTAAGGGGGTGGGCCGAAAGAAGTGACGCCCCCGTCCGTAAGGCGTTCCTCATGGCCAAATCTGCCCTCGAGCAAATGGGGGCATCATTCACGGAAATCGAGCTCCCGGACCAAGCGGAAGCAAGAACAGTTTCGCTGACGATACAGTTGGCAGAGACGTTGGCCTATCATGGCCCCAACCTCGCGCGTGCGCGCTCATCGTTCGGGGAAGACATGCTGAGCGGGATGGCGCTTGGACAGTTCCTTTCGGCAGAGAGCTACATTCAGTGCAAGCGCATGCTTGAGGTTTATGATCGGGCGTTCTCAGAGACGATGAGCACCGTGGACGTTCTGCTGACGCCCAGTTGCCCGATCACGGCCCCCAAAGTCGGTTCCGTGCGTGTCGACGTGGGAGGTGACAGCCTGCCCGTAGGAAACGCGCTGACCCTGTTCACATCGTTCTTCAACCTCGTGGGGACACCAGCTATCGCGCTCCCCGTCCCTGAGGCGACATCCTACCTTCCTGTATCAGCGCAGCTAGTCGGCCGACGCAATCGCGACTCCGAGCTTCTGGCGGTAGCGCAGGCTTTTGAGGAAACCCTTCGAGGAACAAACAAGATCGCGGCCTAGCCGCTTTTGAATTCAATCGACCAAGCCGGCGTGAAGATTCGGTCAATCCAGAGGAGTAACAAGAATGAATAAGTTTCTATATCTAGTGGCTGCGATTGCTAGCATCCCTGCCGTTTCTTCCACAGCCTTCGCCGCGGACCAACTGGTTATCGCGTCGTTCGGGGGTGCCTACACGACCAGTCAGTCAAAGGCCTTTATCGAACCCTAATACGGCCGAGAAAGGCGCCAAGGTACTCACCGCTGATTATAACGGCGGTCTCGCGGAACTTCGATCCCAGGTTCAATCCGGCAACGGCGCCTGGGATGTGATCGACCTCGAGCTTCAGGATGCGCTCAGAGCTTGCGACGATGGCCTCATCGAAAAGATCGACGCCTCCCAACTCGCTCCGGCGGCCGATGGAACCGCCGCTAAGGACGACTTCCTGGCAGGCACCCTGATGGATTGCGGCGTTGGAACCATCATTGTGGTCGAACATCATCGCCTACGATAAGACCAAGTTCCCGAACGGCGGTCCCAAGACCATTGCCGATTTCTTCGACCTAAGAAGTTTCCGGGCAAGCGCAGCCTGAGCAACAAGCCAAACGTCAACTTCGAGTGGGCGCTCATGGCCGATGGTGTGCCGAACGACAAGGTTTATGAAACGCTCGCGTCCAAAGAGGGTCTCGACAGGGCGTTTGCCAAGCTCGACTCCATCAAAAAGGACGTGGTGTTTTAGGGCGCGCATGCTCAGGCACCGCAGCTTCTCGCGGACGGCGAAGTCGTCATGACGGCAGCGGCGAATGGCCGGATTTACGACGCGATCTCCAAGGAGAACAAACCCTTCGAGATTGTGTGGGACGGACAAATCTGGAATCTGGACGTATGGGCGATCTCGAAGGCCAGCAAGCACAATGACCCTGCTCTGGACTTCGTGAAGTTCTCGACGACGGGCCAGCGCCTTGCAGACATGACGAAGTACATCAGCTACGGCCCAGTCAGAAAGTCATCCCAAAGTTTGGTTCCCGAGACGATCCGGACCAGCCTGCCGACCTACGAAAACAACTTCAAGACGTCTCTCGCGAACGATCTCGAGTTCTGGGCAGATCATCAGGATGAGATCAACCAGCGCTGGGCGACTTGGATGGCGAAGTAATTCGGTCGCGCTTGCTTTTTCGCTGAGATGGAGCGTTGCTCCGGCCATCGGATTTGACGCGATAGCTGCGGCAGTACCACGAGCCAGAACCAGAGATCATGAATAGCGACAGCGCAGCGTTCGTGCATTTCCACGAAGTGCAAAAAAGCTACGACGGCTCTTGCCTTGTCGTGCAGTCCCTTTCCCTTGCCATAGCAAAGGGAGAATTTGTCACGATGCTAGGGCCATCGGGGTCGGGCAAGAAAACGTCGCTGATGATGCTTACAGGTTTCGAGCGGCCCACCGGCGGCAAGATCACCGTAGCAGGACGCGACCTAACGAACGTTCCTCCTCACCGGAGGGATATCGGCATGGTCTTTCAGAACTATGCCCTGTTTCCTCACATGACCATTGAGGAGAACGTGGGGTTTCCCCTCGTGGCGAGCAAGATGCCGAAGCCGGAGATTGCATCCCGTGTCCGCGGGGCGCTGGAACAGATCCGCATGGGCGCACTGGCGCATCGTCGCCCCGCTCAGCTTTCAGGCGGCCAGCAGCAGCGAGTGGCCCTCGCCCGCGCTCTGGTGTTCGAGCCGTCGCTCGTGCTGATGGATGAACCCTTAGGCGCGCTCGACAAGCAGCTTCGCGAACAAATGCAGATGGAGATCAAGGACCTGCACGAGGAGCTCGGCCTTACCGTGGTGTCTGTCACGCATGAACCAGGACGAAGCCTTGGCGATGTCCAACCGCGTGGCGGTATTCAACAACGGCATTATTGAGCAGGTCGGCGCTGCCCGCGCGATTTATGAATCGCCTGAAACGGCATTCGTGTCGTCATTCGTGGGCGAGAATGACCACCTGAGCGGCTTGATCTCTTCGGCTGCTCGCAACGGGTGCGTCGTGACCGTCGGAAAAGTCAACATGCAATGCGTTGCCGTCGGATCCTTGAAGCGGGGAGATAGCGCGGTGGTCTCGCTTCGTCCGGAGCGCGTGTCGTTGGTACATGACGGTTCGGTTTTCGCCAACACCGCGAAAGCTATCGCAAAGGAAGTGGTCTACTTCGGGATCATCTGCGCCTGTCGTGTCAGCGCGAAGACGGGCAAACCGTGACGATGAAACAGCCGAACAGAGACGGGATCACACAGATCTCCGTCGGTCAGCCGGTGCTTCTCGGTTGGCAAGCCACCGACGCGCGGGCCTTTTCATCCCAGAAAGTGCCTGGCAATGGCTGATGGGGCTGTGACTGTCTTCGCGACACCTGAAGAAATCGCCCGGCAGGTCGCTCGGTCTCGACGGAGCGAAACGCGAAAGGGTCCTCTCCTTCTGGCGCCTGCCTTGTTGTTCCTGTTCTTCACCTTCCTCCTTCCGCTCGGCTACATCCTGCACTTAAGCGTTTACGATCCGACCATTCATGATGGGCTTCCGCGGGCCGCAGAGGCACTGCAACGTTGGAGTGGAAACGAGGCTCCCGATGAGCACACGTTTCAGGCCCTCGCCCAGGACCTGATCTACGCGGGAGGCGGATATTGTCGGCTCGATCGCCAATCGGCTGAAAGTCGAGGCAGCGGGACTGCGTAGTGCGTTCGCGAGAACTGCTCGGCGTCTCGGGGAGAAGCCTCCCAGCGATCACTACTCAGAGTGGTTTCAACGGGCAGATCCGGTATGGGGGTGAGCAGTCAACCTGGCAGGTCGTCAACCAATTGCGAAGCTCAGTGAGCGCGAACTATTACCTCGCAGCCGCCGATCTTCGTCGCAACGCCTCCGGCGGCATCGAAATGGCCCCTGAGGAAAACCGTATACACACTACGCTCTTTGCAAGGACTTTACTCGTCGCTTTTTCGGTGACGACTCTATGCATTCTTCTCGGCTACCCGGTGGCCTACTTGATTGCGACTTCATCGAAGCTTGTTGGCTCGATCATGATCGTACTGGTTCTACTCCCATTCTGGACCTCTCTGCTGGTCAGAACCACCGGTTGGATCGTGATCCTACAGTCTCAGGGCGTTCTGAATGACCTGCTTGTTTACCTCGGTATCATTTCGGACGAGAACAGGGTGAGAATGATCTACAACCTTGCCGGCACCCTGATTGCCATGACGCACATCCTTCAGCCCTTCTTCATCCTCCCTCTGTACAGCGTAGTGGTTTCGATCTCCCCGGTCTATATGCGCGCTGCGCAGTCGTTGGGTGCCCACCGGTTCTACGCGTTCTGGAAGGTGTACTTCCCTAACACTCTCCGGGGTGTAGGCTCGGGCGCGCTCCTCGCATTCATTCTCGCCGTGGGCTACTACATCACCCCCGCCCTGGTCGGCGGACAGTCCGGGCAGATGATCTCGAACATGATCGCATTCCACGTTCAGTCGTCCCTCAATTGGAGCCTGGCAGCGGCACTGGGCATGATTCTCCTGTCGGTCGTCCTGATCCTCTACGCCGTGTACCACCGATATTCCGACGCCAATCGTTTGGTGAACTGAGGAACGAGGCATGCACAGCTTCACCGTCGAAGGAGCTTGGTCAGTCGCATTCCGCATTATCTGCGCTGCGATCCTGATCTTTCTGATCGTGCCGATTTTGATCATTGTGCCACTCTCCTTCAATGCGGAGCCATACTTCACATTCACCAGCGGCATGCTGCACTTCCACTCGGAAGCGTTCTCAACGCGGTGGTACGAAGCGTTCGTTTCGGATGCAGGCTGGATGGTCGCCGTACGCAACAGCTTCTTTGTCGGGTTTCTTTCGACGCTGCTCGCGACAGCGCTCGGCACCCTTGCCGCATTAGGCCTCAACAAGCCCTGCCCATGCGCACGCTGATCGTGAGCTTTCTCCTGGCGCCAATGATCGTCCCGATTGGGGTGCTGGCTACCGGCACCTATTTCGTCTTTGCCAAGGTAGGTCTCGTTGACAGCTATCTCGGGCTGGTGCTCGCCCATTCTACCTTGGGACTGCCTTTCGTCGTAGTAACCGTGCTGGCCAGCCTCTCGAACTTCGATCAGGCGTTGGTGCCGGGCGGGTCTCATTTCCGGCGCGCATCCGACGATGGTCTTTCGTCGCGTCACGCTGCCACTTATCGCGCCTGGCGTCTTTTCCGGCGCCGCACTGGCCTTCGTGACATCGTTCGACGAAGCGGTAATCACTCTCTTTTTGTCCCCAAGTCCGGCCTATTACACGGTTCCCCGCAAAATGTGGTCCGGCCTGCGCGAACAGATCAGTCCTACCATTCTGGCCGTCGCCACCACCTGGATCGTTCTCTCTTTGGTGCTGATGATCCTGATGGGAGTGCTGCGGGCGCCAGTCCGCCAAGCGGTCGGCAAAACCAGTCGACTAGGGTCAGGACTCATTGATTCAGAAGATGAAGGCTGCAGCGAAGGCGATCGCTGACAGGAAGGTGTGAGCATATCGGTGCGTATCTGTTGTGGATGCGTCGCCAGTCTTTGAGGCGTGCGAACATGTTCTCGATCCTGTGGCGTTGTCGGTACAGGACAGGATCGTAGCTGTGCTGAACACGATGCTTGGCATGGGTAGGATGCATGGCGTGATAACCGCGCTCGACGAGCGCCTGGCAGAAGGCCGCTGAACTGTAGGCCCGATCGGCCAGCAGGGTGTTGACGGCGGGCAAATCCTCGATCACGGCCGCAGCAGTCTCGTGATCATTGGTCTGCCCTTCCCTCAGATGCAGCAGCCGCGGACGTCCCTTGCCGTCACAGACCACTTGCAGCTTCGTGGGATAGCGTCCTGAAGGTTCTGCAAAAAGCTTTGGAGAGAACAGCCCTTGCTCTGAGGCGAGGGGCGGCCATGGCACGCTGGTGACGTTACGACCACCGATTCCCGTGGAAGGGGAGTGCCATGACCAAGCGAGAGGTTAGACTGAGCAGAGGCGAGTTGAAAGCGTTGCTGTTGTCGGATGAGGACGGCTTCCGCAGAGTTTTGCAGACTGTCGTGCAGGAGGCTTCGGAAGCCGAGATGACGGAGGCGATCGGGGCCGAGAAAGGCGAGCGGAGGGCGGAGCGGGTTGGCTACCGGTCCGGCTATTATGAGCGCAAGCTTGTGACGCGGGTTGGCGTGCTGGAGCTTCGGGTTCCGCAGGATCGGCCGGCCGGTTCTCGACGGAGTTGTTCGAGCGTTATCAGCGCTCGGAGAAGGCACTGGTGTCGGCGCTGGTCGAGATGTACGTGCAAGGCGTGTCGACGCACAAGGTTAAGGCGATCACCGAGGAGCTGTGCGGCCACGCCTTCTCGGCCTCGACGGTGAGCGAGGCGACGGCGCGGCTGGATGAAGCGCTGAAGGCGTTCTTTGAGGAGCAGCGGCTTGCCGAACTACCCGTACCACATTCTGGATGCGCGCTATGAGCGGGCGCGCGAAGCCGGCGTGATCGCCAGCCAGGCGGTGCTGGTAGCGATCGGCGTCGACTGGGAGGGCCGGCGCCAGGTGCTGGGGTAGAGCTGGCCAACCGGGAGAGCCATTCGAGCTGGCGCGCGTTCGTGGCAGGGCTCAAGCAGCGCGGGCTCGCCGGCGTCGAGTGGGACTGTCAGGAATTGTGTGCGCGAGGCCATGATGATGGAAAGGAGAGAATCATCACATGGCTATCGAGATAGAACTTCTGGACCAACTGCTTGCCGGCCGCGATCCGAATGAGGTGTTTGCCAAGGACGGATTGCTCGACGATCTGAAGAAGGCGCTTTCGGAGCGTATTCGAATGCTGAGCTCGACGAGCATCTCGAGGAGGAACGCAGTGAAGGCGGTGTCAACCGCCGCAACGGCCATTCGCGAAAATCGGTTCTGACGGGCACATCTAAGATGACGCTGTGGATCCCGCGCGACCGGGCCGGGACCTTCGATCCGAAGCTGATCGCCAAATACCAGCGCCGCTTTCCCGATTTCGACGACAAGATCATCTCCATGTATGCGCGCGGCATGACGGTGCGCGAGATCCGCGGCCATCTGGAGGAGCTCTACGGATCGACGTGTCGCCGGACCTGATTTCGGCCGTCACCGACGCCGTCCTGGAGGAAGTGGCCGAGTGGCAGAACCGCCCGCTGGATGCGGTCTCTCCGCTCGTCTTCTTCGATGCGATCCGGGTCAAGATCAGGGGACGAGGGCTTCGTGCGCAACAAGGCCGTCTACATCGCGCGCGGCATCCTGCCGGACGGCACGAAGGAGATCCTCGGCATTTGGATCGAACAGACCGAGGGCGCCAAGTTCTGGCTGCGAGTCATGAACGAGCTGAAGAGCCGTGGCGTCGGCGATATCCTCATCGCCGACGCCGATGGACTGAAAGGCTTCCCCGAAGCCGTCTTTCCCCAGACCATAGTCCAGACCTGCATCGTGCACCTGATCCGTCATTACTTGGAGTTCGTGTCCTGGAAGGACCGCAAGACCGTGGTGCCGGCGCTGCGCGCGATCTACCGAGCCAAGGACGCCGAAGCCGGCATGAAGGCCCTTGAGGACTTCGAAACCAGCTACTGGGGGCAGCGATATCCGGCGATCACGCAAAGCTGGCGGCGCAACTGGCAGCACGTCGTCCCATTCTTTGCTTATCCCGAAAGCGTGCGCCGGATCATCTACACCACGAACGCGATCGAGGGCGCTGAACTCCAAACTGCGCCGCGCCGTCCGCACCCGGGGACACTTCCCGAGTGACGATGCGGCCTTCAAGCTGCTATATCTGGTGCTGAACCATGCGGCCGAGGAATGGAAACGACCGCCGCGCGAGTGGTTCGAGGCCAAGACCCAGTTCGCCGTCGTCTTCGGCGAGAGGTTCGTCAGCCAATGACGAAATCGGCCTCGCGCACAGAATTCCTGACAGTCCCCACGAACAGGATGCCCCTCAGCACCCGGCGGTCATCTACACGCGGCACACCATGCGACAAAGGAAAATAGGGCTCGATCCGGCGCATCTGCTCCGGCGTCAACATCAGCAAATCACTCAAAGGCGGCACCTATAGCCACCTTAAATCACCCAACAAATATCAACTCAACAAATTAATGGGTCCTGACCCTAACTGAGCAAACGGAGCTCCGGCCTGCTTCGTAACTCATCATAACGAATACGTGGGAAAAGACGACCCGCCGACCATCGCTGTCGGCAACGATCTCCGTCGAACGGGGTGGGGCGACGCAGGTTCCAAGTTGGCAGGTTGGTGCACTCCACGACGTGCCCCGAAAGAGGTGGTGAGAGCCGCCATTCCGGGCGACCTATTGGAGAACGAAAGTGCTCTTAGGCGACCGGCTCGCGCAGTCTAGGTCGAGTGCCCGCGTTCAAAGGAGATCGAATAACAAAGCTCCTCGCCGAGAAAGCCTCTGCCATCGTCGTTTCGGTCCAACCAGGTGATTTTCGGTCGGTCAACATCGCGATCGAAGGAAGCTCTCGATTTGCGTCATGGCCGGGATCAATCTGACGACGCGTTCCCCGCAAATTGGAACGGAGAGCGTCGTCCGACCCCTGCCGAATGCTGCGGCAGAAGTCAGGCAGTCCTACACCCATGGGTCGTGTCGCCGAACCTAACGGATAAGGATGGCGTCGTCGCAGAGCGCATTATTTCAGTTTGGGGCGAAGCTGACGAGTTGCGTTCGGGATTCGACGCGGCTTATTTCACTGGACTAACAGTTTCAGGTCCTGCATTTCCCGCTCTGCTCGCCCGGCAATGGCGCGAGATGCTATGGCGAGGGTGATTGATCTGGATCGTTGCGTGCAGGGCCGTCATGGCCGTGCTGAAAGGTGCCGAGGCGCTCTTTCAACGCAGTTCCGACGGACCTGAGGATTGGTCAAAAGGTTCGTTGATAACAGAGGCATCACCTCGGCAGCGCTGGAGCGATGATAACCGCCAACTTTGAGACTGCGGTCAGCAATGGCCTTGAGGCGGCTCTTGCCCGATCATACTTGCTCGGACCTGACGAAAGCAGAGCCGACTGATCATCGCTTGCTTTCCCTTATTCTGTCCCGAAGGCGGCCCGGGGTGATGGAGAAGCGCGCAGTGAACACTTTGGAAAAATGACCCGCACTAGAAAATCCGGTGGCGAACGCGATCTCGGAGACCGACAGCGGGCTATGCTCCAAAAGACGGCGTGCGTGATCCAGGCGGACGTTTCGATACGCTTGAAGAAATCCGATTTCCAAGTGGTCTGCGAACAATCTGTTTAGGTGGCGAACGCTGACGCCAGCGACCTTCGCCATAGCGTCGCGGGATAATGGCTGTTCGATGGCCGCTTCCATCTTTTCCAAGACCGTCAGCAGCGCCGGATGATGGGTGCCGAAGCGCTCCACCGCCGAGCTGCGCTGCGGCGCGGTGGGCTCACCGACCGCCGTGTGGAGATACCAATCGCTAACGCGGCGAGCGAAATGCGAGCCCATCCGCTCGGAAATCATCGCATGCATCATGTCGAGCGGCGCTATACCACCCCCGCAGGTGATCCGGTCGCCGTCTATGACATAGCGCGCCTGCCGGGGCGACAGGCGTGGAAAGGCTTCCTTCAGAAGCCCGGCATGTTCCCAGTGAATGGTAAAGTCGCGATTGTCCAGGAGGCCTGCGGCAGCCAGAAGGTAGGCACCCGAGGATATGCCGCCGATCCTGATTCCTTGCCGCGAGAGCTTGCGCAGCGTGCCATAAAGCCCGTCCCGATCCACCCAGTCGTGGCGGCTGCCGCCGGCACAGACGAAGAGCGTATGGCAAGCGCTGCCTTGGACCAGCAGGTCGCCGCATTCGACATTGAGGCCCGACGAGCTTCGCACCGGGTCGCCCAAGGAAGAAAGCGGCACCGCATCATAGAGCGGTACGCCGGCGATTAGGTTCGCAGCGCGCAAGGGCTCGCTGGCCGACGCATAGGACATCAGCGCGAAATTTGGCACGAGCAGAAAGCCAATGCGGTGGAAGGCTTTTGATTCAATCGGCACCATGGCCCAATTTTACTTCACGACGTCCTATCCGTGCAATTCAGATCGTGAAACTCGGCCTAGGCTATCGGGCATCACCTCGATTGCGGGCATTACATGCGATATTCGGCTCTAACCCTATTTCTCAACGGGCTTCGCGGCAATAAGGCTTGGGCGCCGGCCTGGCGCCAGCCGGAGCCGAAGTCCCGTTACTCCGTGATCATCGTCGGTGGCGGTGGCCACGGCCTGGCGACCGCCTATTATCTCGCCAAGGAATTCGGGATCACCAATATCGCCGTGCTGGAAAAAGGCTATATCGGCGGCGGAAACGTCGGCCGCAACACGACGATTATCCGTTCGAACTACCTGCTGCCGGGCAATAATCCCTTCTACGAACTGTCGATGAAGCTCTGGGAAGGCTTGGAGCAGGACTTCAATTTCAATGCCATGGTCTCCCAGCGCGGCGTGCTGAATCTCTACCATTCCGATACGCAGCGCGACGCCTATACGCGACGCGGCAACGCCATGCTGCTTCACGGCGTCGATGCCGAGCTGCTCGACCGCGAGGCGGTGCGCGCCAGACTGCCCTTCCTCGATTTTGACAATGCCCGCTTTCCCATCCAGGGCGGCCTTCTTCAGCGGCGTGGCGGCACGGTGCGGCATGATGCAGTGGCCTGGGGCTATGCCCGGGGCGCCGACAGCCGCGGCGTCGACATCATCCAACACTGCGAGGTGACCGGCATCCGCCGGGAAAACGGCAAGGTCGTCGGCGTCGAGACAACCCGCGGTTTTATCGGCTGCGGCAGGCTGGCGCTCACAGCCGCCGGCAATTCTTCACGCGTTGCCGAAATGGCCGACATCAAGCTGCCGATCGAGAGCCATGTGCTCCAGGCCTTCGTGTCGGAAGGCCTGAAGCCCTTCATCGACTGCGTGGTTACCTTCGGTGCGGGCCACTTCTACGTCTCGCAATCCGACAAGGGCGGCCTGGTCTTCGGCGGCGATATCGACGGCTATAATTCCTACGCCCAACGCGGCAATCTCGCCACCGTCGAGCATGTCGCCGAGGCGGGTAAGGCGATGATCCCAGGCATTTCCCGTGTGCGCGTGCTGCGCTCCTGGGGCGGCGTCATGGACATGTCGATGGACGGCTCGCCGATCATCGATCGTACCCATATCGACAATCTCTACCTCAATGCCGGCTGGTGTTATGGCGGCTTCAAAGCGACGCCGGCATCGGGCTTCTGCTTCTCGCATCTGCTCGCACGGGGCACCCCGCACGAGACCGCCCGCGCCTTCCGGCTTGACCGTTTCGAGCGCGGCTATCTGATCGACGAAAAGGGCCAGGGCGCCCAGCCCAACCTTCACTGACCCTCAAGGTATAGCACGATGGCAAGTCTCATCCCATGCCCCCATTGCGGCTCCCGGCCGAAGGGAGAATTCACCGTGAAGGGCGCGGCGCTCGCCCGGCCCGCGCCCGACGCCGGCAAGGAAGCCTGGGTGGACTATGTCTATCTGCGCGACAACCCGCGTGGTGCCTATGAGGAATACTGGCACCATACCTCTGGCTGCCGCCGCTGGCTGGTGGTGACCCGCGATACCGCTACCCACGAGATAGAAGCGAGCCGCGATGCGGCGCTCGCGCAAGGATAGGCGCCCATGACATCGTACCGTTTGCAGAATGGTGGCATTATCGACCGCCAGGGGAGCCTGTCTTTTTCCTTTGATGGCAAAAGAATGCTCGGCTTTGCCGGCGACAGCCTCGCCTCGGCGCTGCTCGCCAACGGACAGCTTCTGGTCGGTCGCAGCTTCAAGTATCACCGTCCGCGCGGCATCCTGACCGCCGGTGCCGCTGAGCCGAATGCGCTGGTGACCATCGGTCGGGGCGGCCGCACGGAGCCGAATACCCGCGCCACCATGCAGGAACTATTTCAGGGGCTGGAAGCGAAGAGCCAGAACCGCTGGCCGTCACTTGATTTCGACATGGGCTCGCTGAACAGCCTGCTGTCGCCCTTCCTCGGCGCCGGCTTCTACTACAAGACGTTCATGTGGCCGGCCCCATTCTGGGAAAAGGTCTACGAGCCCTTCATCCGCAAGGCCGCCGGTCTCGGCAAGGCAAGCTATGAGGCGGATCCGGATGTCTATGAGAAATGCTGGGCGCATTGCGACCTTCTGATCATCGGCGCCGGCCCTGCCGGCCTTGCCGCTGCGCTGACTGCCGGACGATCCGGCGCGCGGGTGATCCTGGCCGACGAGCATTCGATGCTCGGGGGTTCGCTCCTGTCGGAAACAGCCGTGATCGGCGACGCGACCGCGGTGGATTTCGTCCGACAGACGTCGGCCGAGCTGGAATCGCTGCCGAACATACGCATCCTCGACCGCACCACTGTGTTCGGCTGGTATGACGGCAACGTGTTCGGCGCGGTCGAGCGAGTGCAAAAGCACGTCACGTTGCCGCAGGCGAAAGTCCCGCTCGAGCGGCTGTGGCGCATCGCCGCGAAGCAGGCGCTTCTGGCGACCGGTGCCGAGGGACGCCCGTTGGTCTTCGGTGGCAACGACATTCCGGGCGTGATGATGGCAGGCGCGATGCGCACCTATCTCAACCGCTATGGCGTTGCGCCCGGCCGTGAGGTGGCGATCTTTACCACGAACGACAGCGGCTATGCGCTCGCTCTTGATCTCGAAGCGCGGGGCATCGTGCCTGTGGCGATCATCGACAGTCGCGCAGAAGGCTGTGCGGCCTATGCAGGCAGGGGACGGGTCCTCAAGGGTGCGCTAGTATCGGATGCCAAGGGCGGCAAGGCCCTCTCGGCCATCGAAATTTTGAAGGGCGGCTCCAAGGAAACCCTGAAAGTGGATGCGCTCGCGGTGGCCGGCGGCTTCAGCCCCATCATTCATCTTGCCTGCCATCGTGGCGGCAAGCCCGTTTGGTCCGACGAGCAGGCTGCATTTCTTGCGCCAGAGAGGCTGAACGGTTTGCAGCTGGCAGGCGCGGCCTTAGGCGCGGCGGGCATTGCCGCTTCGCTGGCAAAAGGCGCAGCCCAAGCCTCGCTTATGGTCTCAGACATGGGCTTCTCGGCGACGCCGGCCAGTTTCCGTACGGTTGAAGGCGACATAGCAGCGCAGACGCGTCCGATTAAGGCGCTGTGGACCATTCCGGGCGTCAAGGGCAAGGCCTTTGTCGACTTCCAGAACGACGTACATCGCAAGGATCTCGGCCTCGCCGTGCAGGAAGGCTATGGCGACGTGGAGCTGGCCAAGCGCTACACGACGTTGGGCATGGCGACCGATCAGGGCAAGCTCTCCAACGTCAACGCCGTTGGTCTGCTCGCCGAAGCGCGCGGCGTCTCGCCTGCGGATGTCGGCACGACGACCTTACGTCCCTTCTATGCGCCGGTCTCCTTCGGAGCGCTCACCGGCCCCTATCACGGTTTCCACTTTCAGCCTGTGCGCAAGTCGCCGCTGCATGACTGGGCCAAGAAAAACGACGCGGTCTTTGTCGAGACCGGCCTCTGGTATCGTTCCTCCTGGTTCCGACGTAACGGCGAGATAACCTGGCGCGAAAGTGTCGACCGCGAAGTCAAGAACGCCCGCATCAATGCCGGCCTTTGCGATGTGTCCATGCTTGGCAAGATCGAGGTCTGCGGCAAAGATGCCGCCGAATTCCTCAACCGCGTCTATTCAAACGCCTTTTTGAAACTGCCGGTCGGCAAGGCGCGCTATGGCCTGATGTTGCGTGAAGACGGCATGATCTATGACGACGGCACAACCAGCCGCTTGTCGGAACATCATTTTTTCATGACCACCACTACGGCTTATGCTGCAGGCGTCCTGAAACACCTCGAATTCTGCTCGCAGGCATTGTGGCCGGAACTCGACGTACGGCTTGCGTCGGCAACCGACCAGTGGGCGCAGATGGCGATCGCCGGGCCGAAATCCCGAACGATCCTGCAGAAGATCGTCGACGAAGATATTTCGAACGCGGCCTTCCCGTTCCTCGCCGCCAAGGAAGTGTCCCTGTTCGGCGGTCAGCTCCATGGCCGCCTGTTCCGTATCTCCTTCTCCGGCGAGCTGGCTTATGAAGTGGCGGTTCCGGCCGGCTATGGCGAAAGCGTCGCCGACGCACTGATGGAAGCGGGCCGCGAACACGGCATCCAGCCTTATGGCGTCGAGGCGCTCGGCGTCCTGCGAATCGAGAAGGGTCACGTCACGCATAACGAAATCAACGGGACCGTGGTGCCGGGCGATCTCGGCTTCGGCAAGATGGTGTCCGCCGCCAAGGAGGATTTCATTGGCAAGGCCATGGTGAGCCGCGACGGCCTCGTTGCACCTGACCGGCAGCAGCTTGTCGGTGTGGTGCCGCTCGATCCAAAGAAGTCCTTCCGCAGCGGCTCGCGTATCCTTGCGAAGGATGCGGCCGCCACACTTGAAAACGACCAGGGCTATGTCACCTCCTCGGCTTATTCGCCGCATGTGGGCTCTACGATCGGACTAGCCCTCGTCAAACGCGGCCCCGAACGATACGGCGAGGAAGTGACGATCTGGAATGGTCTGCGTGACGAGCTCACGCCCGGCCGCCTCTGCAATCCGGTCTTTGTCGATCCAGAAAACGAGAAGCTTCATGTCTAAATTTCGCGTCACCCTGCGGCCCGCTCTGGCCGCCATGCATCCGATTGTTTCCGACCGGATCGCGCTCGAGGCCTTGGCCGAAGGCCATGTCATTCATGTTCTCGGCAAACCGGGCGATGGAGATCTCGCCGCGCGTCTCGCGACGCTTTCGGACAACTCAGCACAAGCCGTTCGCGCCGCCGGCCCCGACCAGTGGTTTCTCGTCGGCAATCGCATGAAATCAGATGCGGAGCTTTCCGCGCTGTTCGAAGCGCTAAAGCCGGACGCCTTTGGCGTCGACCAAAGCCAGGGCCGCGTTCGAATGCTGGCGAAAGGCCCCATGGTCGAGCGGGTGCTGGCCAAGGGCACCGCGGTCGATCTGTCGCTTGCCGCGTTTCCGGTCGGTCACTCGGCGACCACGCTGATTGGCCACATCGCGGCGCACGTGACCCGCGTGGGCGACGACGCTTTCGAAATTATGGTTCTGCGCGGCTTTGCCGAAAGCCTGTGGAATGATCTTGCCCGCATGTGCGCTGAATACGTCTGAAAACGAACCTTCCATGACAATCATCATCGTAAGTGTCATCAGCTCCTCACGTGATCTCGGAGTGACGGATACTTTTGCCGATGTTGAGACGAGAGTATTGCGATGTTCTGATGCAGTCAGGCTTAGTTCCAGGCTTGAAGCCTTCAGCGGCTATCGGCGGATCGAGCTGATTTCTGGCCGCCGGCAGCATCAGACGTGATCGGACGATGAGAAGGCGCGGAAGCGGGCGCGAACGTCTCGGAGGTGATCGTAATGGCGACAGCCGAGGCCTGTTTGCGCTACGCCGCTGGCGTTGTCCGCGCGAGGGGTGCCTACCCAGTTTCATTCCGGTCGAGGTCGAGGCCGCGCCGCGCGATCCGATGGTGTCTTGCGGGATTGACGTCGATCTTCGGCCGGGACGTGTTGCGTTTCGCGGCGGCATCGCCCCGCGCATTGGCCGCGGTCCTGCGGCACCGCGAAATGTGGAGCAGCAAGACCGTCGTTGCAGTTATCCGGAGGGAAAGTGGACCTGAGCGTTTGGCGCGTCCTTATTTGATCTCCTGACGCCGCCGGGTCGCGACGTTTTGTTTTGGTCGGGTGACCTTATGCCATGGACGACAGGCCGGGCTCCGAAAGCTTCGAGCCGCTTTTGTGGCCACCTTCTCGCGTCACGAAGAAGCGAACCTTGTTTCCCACAACCCTTAAAGGCAACGACTGACCACTTATGTCCTGACAGCAACGTGTCAATCAAACGCGAGGAATAGTAGCCGTCATTTCCGGTTTCTTTGCGAAATGGGTTGCAAAATCGGTCGATAGCTCGCAATTCGACGATCTTAGCACTGGCCGCTTCTTTATGCGCGTCTCTTTCATATCCGAGGACGGGCAACGAGCCGAAGCACTCGCCGAGGGGCTAAGACCAATCGCCGAAAAATTTCGAATGGAAGCAGAGCTTCACATACAAACGCAAAGGATGAAGGCGCTATTGATGGTCTGGCGCTTTGGCCACTGCCTCAATGACCTTTTGTATCGTTGGCGGATTGGGGCTCTGCCGATCGACATCGTCGGCGTCCTCTCAAACCATTTCGACTACCAAAAGGTCGTGGTGAACCATGACATTCCCTTTCACCACATTAAGGTGACGAAGGAAAACAAGCCGCAGGCCGAAGCCCAGATTATGCAGTTGGTTGAAAGCTCAGGCACCGAACTGATCCTGCTTGCTCGCTACATGCAGGTGCTGTCGGATGCCATGTGCCACAAGATGTCGGGCAAGATCATCAACATCCATCACTCTTTCCTGCCGAGCTTCAAGGGCGCCAATCCCTACAAGCAGGCTTATGAGCGCGGCGTCAAGCTGATCGGGGTTACGGCGCATTATGCACAGCCGATCTCGATGAGGGCCCGATTATCGAACAGGACACGGCTCGCGTTACCCACGCCCAAAGCGCCGGAGACTATGTCTCGATAGGCCGGGACGTCGAAAGTCAAGTCCTTGCACGGGCAGTCCACGCCCATATCCATCAGCGCTTCTTGAACGGCAACCGCACTGTCGTCTTCCCGACGACCCCGGGGAAGTTACGCCTCCGAACGCATGGGAATATGACGATAGTCGACGGGAAACAGGTTGCTGCATCCGTGATCAATTAATGCCCGCGGCTGCGGCGCTTGAGAGCAGAATGGCGTGAAGACCCTCCTTGCCGTCACATCGTCGGCGACGACCCGGCGAGCCGCACTCACATTTCTTCCAAGAGCCGCAAAGGCCAAGGAGCTGCTTAAGCTCGGTCACCGTCGCCGCCGAGACCAGCCAGGAAGACCTCGCAAGTTTGGTGAATAACCGTAGCCTCCGGCGAAGCGATCACCGGATGGCTAGGAAGAACCTGAATGCCGATAAGACCATGCGCCCCCTCCCAGGGTAGTTGCCGTTGCCTAGATTGCCTGATGGACAGGCAAACTCCCCTGTTCAAGGGCTACTCAGAGTTTGCGGCAAAATCCCGGAAGAATCCTGTCCGCCCGCTCCTCGGGGACACCTACTGTCGGGTAGTCGCGTCCGCGACACGGTGATGGTCGGTCTGGTTTCCTGCTGCACGCCCGATTAGTTATTGAAAAACATGCAAAAAAATTCTGCAGCTTTTTCCCGTGCAATTGGCACGAATGTTGAAGCTCCTCCCTTGCGATGCGGCAGCTGCTGCCGACCGGAATTCAAGTCGCGGGTAAACGCGATCGAATTCGCTCGCCGCGCCTGTCGATCTCGGGCAGAAGACCGTCGCCTGCGATCCCCAAAGGCAAGGGGTAGTGTGAAGGACAATAGTGAGATGGCAAGTGCGCGCAGCAGCATTCAGTGGGTGAAGCACGACTTCTCCGGAGCATACAACCGCAAGTGGCCGCACGCCTATTTTCGCGCACATTTGGACTTGGACTATATACTCCCAGATAAAGCCAAGCCGGTCTTCGAAAGAATTTTCGCCAATTATCGACGCCTTCGAAACAAGACAAAGTTAAAGATTATCGATATCGGTTGCTCCTATGGCGTCAACGCTGCCTTACTGCGCACCGATCTCGATCTCGACGATCTGTATGCTGCATATCTAGGCTCCAGCGGATCGCTGTCACGCCGACACGAAATCGAGCATCGCGCGTTCTTTCGCGATCGCGGCCTTCGTGACGACATCCGGTTCGTCGGCGTGGACCCATCATTTCGCGCTGTTCGCTATGCGCAGAACCAAGGCCTGCTGGAGGCCGGCATCCCGGTTAATCTGGAAACCCGGGCCTTAACGGTGAAGGAACGTCGCGCCCTGGCGGACGCGGACATCGTTATCAGCACAGGCTGTGTGGGTTACGCCACGGAGCGAACCTTTGCACGCGTATATGACGCCTCGGCGGCATCACGCCCGTGGGTCGTCGTCTTCGCAATGCACCCCTTCAGCTATGACAACATCGCCGCGGCCCTGCGGGATTATGCATTGGAAACCAGGCTCGTAGACCGGTTCAGACAACGCCAGCGCCGCTTCTCCACAATCACGGAACGGCAGGCGATCCTGACTGCTATGGCCGAGCTTGGAATAGAGGATCGCTTGGAGCGCACGACCGGCTATGTCTACGCATCATGCTACATCTCCGCACCGCCCGGAGAAGTGAGCGGCGCGTCAGCCGTTGGCCCGCGCCCGTCGGCAGCTGCAGAGCCGCGGACGTGCTCGCTTCCACCGTCGACGGCTGCTCCATAGCCAGATACTTCGTTGGCCCTGAACAACGGCTAATGCGTTGATATTCCGACCCGTGAAGAGGGGTGGAAGCATCCGATTTCGCCGTTGTTGGCTGGAGTGCTTGCAGCTCCGCTTCGTAGGCCGCCACAGTCACACCGCCTATTCCGGGTGCTGCTCTCCGCCGAAGGCGCCGAAATGCCCTTACGAGCGCCTTGACCTCAACGTGGTGGAGCAGCGCCGTGAACCGGGTCTGGCGCGACCTTTGGGCCGCGTCGTCCACTCGAACACGGTTCGCCAGCAGGGGCTTCCAGGGTCGAGAGCTCGGCGAGCCGCGGTGGCTGGGAAAGCCCAGGCAGAGATTGCCTCGACCCTCAAGATCAAGCAGCCCTCGGTCTCGAAGACCGAGAAGCAGGCCGATATGTATCTGTCGACACTCAAGAGCTACATAGAGGCGATCGGGGGACAACTTGACCTCATCGTCGCCTCCCCTAGCGCGCCCCTCGGTATAGAGCGGCTCGGCGATGTCGTAGCCCCAAACCCCTCTCCGCACGTAGTGCTAAAAGCGCCAGGTGGGGACGATCTCGTCGACGCTCGCAATAGGTAAAGCAAGCCGTCGTTAAGCCGGATACCGACCTGCCCGTTGTCACGCTCGCGGGGGACGCCTCTTCCCTCGCTCACGCTGGCCCAGTTCACCGCCGCGCTGGGGTGTCCGGCGATGTGCTCGCCGACGACGACCAGCTCGAGCACGCTTGGTTACAGCTTCCATACCTGATCAGTTAGGTACCTCCGCGCCTGCGCGACATCTTCGGTGGTTTACAATTTGTCAAATTTGCGGCGATCATCGCCGCACCGCAAAATGACAAAAAACGTTAAACGGCCACGTCTGCTCCCTTTTTATGCGGCTCCAGGGGCACATTGAGCACAGGCAAATACTGGCAAGCATGCCAGCGCCACGACCCCACGTCGTGGCGGCAGTTGGCAGCTGACCGCTGCGATTTGCCACGGGCCTTCGGTCAAACGTGGCGCAGCGCTGTTACGGCAGGCACAGCACGTCGAGATATGTCGAGCATCAGCCATTGCGAAAGGTGTAGCCATAACCATTGATGGCCGGGGCGCCGCCGAGATGCACGTAGAGGATCCTCGAGCCCTCTGGAAAGAAGCCTTTTTGGACGAGGTCGATCATCCCTTGCATCGATTTGCCCTCATAGACGGGATCCGTAATCATACCCTCAAGCCGCGCGCTCAGGCGGATCGCCTCCTTGGTTTCCTCGGATGGAATGCCATAACGCGGGTACGCGTAGTCCTCGAGCAACACCACGTCATCCTCGGCAAGTTCCGATCCGAGCTCGACGAGGGTCGCTGTATGTCGGGCAATGCTTAGCACCTGCGCCTTAGTCTTGGCCGGGGTAGCAGAGGCATCGATACCAATCACGTTGCGGTGTCGACCGTCCTTGGCGAATCCGACGAGCATGCCGGCATGCGTTGAACCCGTAACAGTGCAAACAACGATGCGATCGAAGCCAAACCCAAGCTGTTTCTCCTGGGCGCGCACTTCCTCCGCGAACCCCACATAGCCGAGGCCTCCATTCGGGTGAACAGATGCCCCGGCTGGTATCGCATAGGGCCTTCCGCCCCTTGCCTTGACCTCATAGAGCGCTTTTTCCCAACTGTGGCGGATGCCGATGTCAAAGCCATCGTCGACCAGATGCACCTCCGCTCCCATGATGCGGCTCAAGAGAATGTTGCCAACGCGGTCGTAGACGACATCCTCATGTGGAACCCAGCTCTCCTGAACCAGGAGACATTTCATGCCGATCTTGGCGGCAACGGCGGCGACCATCCGCGTGTGGTTGGACTGCACGCCGCCGATGGTGACGAGCGTATCGGCATCCGACGCGATGGCGTCGGGGATGATGTATTCGAGCTTGCGCAGCTTGTTGCCGCCCAACGCCAGACCGGAGTTGCAGTCCTCTCGTTTGGCGTAGATTTCCACCTTTCCTCCCAGATGCTTGCCGAGCCGGTCGAGCTTCTCAATGGCTGTGGGTCCAAAGGTGAGCGGGTAACGCTCGAATTTTTCCAGCATATTCTCTCCGGCGATGATCATTCGGCTGAAATAGCCACGCAAAACTCGTTCCATGAGCGCTGCTTGGATTGGTCGGCCGCGCTCTCCGACCTCCCATCAGAGCCCTGGGGATTTCCAGCGCTTTCCTTGCGATTGAGACGAAGCGACCCATATGTCGGCATGCTGCGATGAGGCGACCATCGCATAGGAAACCAAAGAGGACGCGCGATCGGCATCTGCGCGACTGGCAGCTTTGCGAGGCCAGACCAGACAGAGCACGCTTGCGAATGGGCCAGCTGAAGAAGCAGTGAGGAAGCCAGCGTGACGGCCGCTAGGTGGATCTGGCAGTTCTTCGGGCAGACGCGGCCGCAGGCGCCGCAGCCGATGCAGCGGCCGGCCTGGATCGACGACCATGACCATGCGCTAGAGCTCGCCGTCGACGTCGTCGTCCCGGCCCGCGCACATACCGAGGATTCCGCCTGCGTCATCGACGTGCGGCTGCACAATCGTCCTCAAGCCCGCTGAACAGACGCCCGCTCGTGGCTGGCGCAATGTTCGCCCTCGCCCATCAGGAGGGCTTTCCCAAGGGCATCGTCAACTTGATCTTTGCGTCCGTGATGGCGACGGCCGTGAATTCTGCGCCAATCCCAAGGTCCGAAAGATTAGCTTCGCCGGCTCGACCGAGATTGGCCGGGTGCTCATGCGCCAGTGCTCAAGAAGGTCAGCCTCGAACTGGGCGGCAATCCTCACGCACGACCTGATCCGCATTGTCGAACCGAATGATCGGCACGCCAACCGGCCCGAATGTCTCCTCCTGCGCTACCGCCATCACGTCGGAAATCTCGTTGAGGACCGTGGGTTCGAAAAACGTACCATCCTTGCCAATGCGTTCGGCTCCGCATCGAATTGTCCCGCACTTGGCAACGGAATCGGCGATATGGAATTCGATTTGGCCAGAGCAAGGCGCCGGCCAAACAAGGCTGTGTCGTCAAACCGACGAAGCCGACACAATTGTCGGATGTCGACGAACACCTGAGCGTGAACCCACCCGCATGGGCACAGCAACGCTCCCTTTGCGCTCCGGCCAGGTGCCATCGGAGAGCCCTCGAAACGGCCTTCATATTCCATTCGACGCAATCCTCTTCAGCCGGGCATTGCGCCCCCTAATTTGAAGTTCCGAGCGCGAGTACCTCTGAAAGGGTATGCCCGGCAGGAGACTGAGCTCGCTGCCGGGCCGCTACGCTTTGGGAGGTGGCGTAAGTCAGCGACTCTCGTGGCGGTGGGACCACTCAGTCGGTGCCTTTTGCTGAATAGCGTGCATGTACCGTGCCAAGGCGAAAGCGTCAAAAACACCCGAGAGTCAGCTCCCTCTACGCTCCGTACTCGACATTGTCGGCTATTGGACAATGCCGAACGTGCCTTTCGGCATCGACCGACGCCTGAACCAGAGGGCACCCGCAGGGCCGTTCGCTGCCATGCCGACCGGGCGAACTGGCGGTGACCGGGTTTAGCTCCGAAGTTCGCCGGCTGATGCAAAGGGCGGACTATCACTCTTAAAGAAGGAACTCACTGTACCCTCCATGGTCGAGAAGTTTCAGGCGGGCACTCTCGATGAGGATGCCGCAGCGGCCGATCGTCTCCAAGCTTATGAGGCGCGCATTGCCGCGCTCGAACGGCTAGTCGGCAAGCAGGCTCTGGAACTGGAGTTTCTAAAGGGGGCTCTGCATGCATGGTGACCACGAACAGCGATCACAATCAGCCGATCTTCCCGAACCTCGCCCGGGACATCGTCTGCGACGGGCCCAATCAGCTCTGGGTTGCCGACTCGGCCATTCGCCGAATGCCAGGTTGGTGGTGACGATGATGGAGGTGCGTTCGTAGAGCCGACTGATGAGATGGAAGAGAAGCTGCCCGCCGGCTTGGACGAAGGGGAGATAGCCGAGTTCGTCGAGGACGACGAAAACAGGTCGGGTGAGGTAGTCAGCGATGCGTCCCTGCTTGCCGTTTCGGTGCTCCGTCTCAAGCCGGTTGACGAGATCGCCGACGTTGAAGAAGCGGTCGCGTGAACCGTTGCGGATCAGGGCGCGCGCGATGGCGATCGCCAGGTGCGACTTGCCGGTTCCGGTGCCGCCGATGAGCACGGCATTGCGCTGGTCGGCGACGAAGGTGCCGTTGGCGAGCCCGCAGACGAGGGCCTCGCTGACCGGCGTGTCGGTGAAGTCGACGTCCTCGGTCTCCTTGGCGAGCGGCAGCTTGGCGACGGTCAGCTGGTATTTGATGGGGCGCGCCTGCCGCGTTCCTCCTCGAACACCTCCCAATTCGTGCGGTCCGGCTGATCGACATGGCGGTGGGCCTTAGCCCAGGCGACGCACTTGTCGAGCAGCAAGTCGTTCAGCTCCTCGTAGCTCCTGAAGCGCAGCCGTGGTGTGAAGAAGCGCTCGCGCATCAGCCCGACGTGGTTCTCGACCTGCCCCTTCTCCCAGCCGGAGGCCGGGGTGAGGCGACCGGCTGCACCAGGTAATGGCTGCACATCTGCAGGAAGCGGCGATTGTAATGCCGGTCCTTGCCCAAAAGACCGTCTCCACCGCCGTCTTCATTTTGTCGTAGATGCCGCGCGTGCAGGCCCCGCCGAAGAAAGCGAAGGCCCGGTCGTGGGCATCCAACACCATCTCCTGCGTCTTGCGTGGATAGGCCCGCACGAACATCATACGGCTGTGGCAGAGCCGGACATGTGCCACCTTCACACGTGTTATGTTTTCCGGCGCTTCGTTCGCCTTCGACACGAAGCAACCCGCGTGCCGTGCGCTGCGATCGACTACCATTGCCGGGAGAACCGAAACTGCATTCCCCTGGCGTTAGAACGATGAGAATGCCGTCGCCTTCGACCATACCAGCCAACCCTGACCTCAATAATCAAACTTGAACAAAGTGATGAATCTGAGCTCTGATCTTGGTACGGCGCATCAAGGGAGGAGCAGCAATATGCCGAGCGTTTGATTGCGCTGGGGCACGTCTTGAGGTTCATTCCTATGCTCATCATCGTCGCGCGACTGGTACCGAACTTCCTGGGACCTATCGAAAAGCTCAGCCCCTTGCCTGGCTTTGCCAGCGCAGCTGGATCGCCAAATCAGAAAGAGCACACTTGCGAAATAGCCCAGCTGAAGAAGTAGCGAACAGCCCAGCGTCGTGATGACTGCTAGACGGAACGAATGCGAAGCAATGTAAATCGTCACAGCGTTGCCGCACAGGACCAGCCCGAGGAGCCAACAAAAGTTGATGAAGCGCAATGCCGTTCTCCTGATTTTGTCTCGTCAAATCATGCAACTCATGCTGCGATCTGGTCGGCTGCGACATGGGTCTGGCAGTTCTTTGGGCAGACGCGGCCGCAGGCTCCGCAGCCAATGCAGCGGCCGGCATGGTCGACAACCATGATCATGCGATTGAGCTCACCATCGAAATCGTCGTCACCGCCGTCGCAGGCGCCGAGGATTTCGCCCGCGTCATCGACGCCATGAAGGTGCATGACCTCGCGCGAGCAGACATTGAAGCAGCGGCCGCAGCCGATGCAGGTCGCGCCATCTATAGCGGTCAGATATTCCGGCACCCATATGGAGCCGTCGCGGCTAATGAACGTGCTCCTCATCGTACAGTCTTCATTTTGGCGAGCTCTCTCCTGGCACCATCCAACTCGGCATAAACGGCATGCGTTTTCTCGGCGACTTCCTCTATCTCAATCCATTTGACCGGGAGACCCTCGGCAAGGTCGCGCAAGTTCGTCTTGGCAATTGCCGCGCGCAGTTGAAGCTTTCGGACTTTCTTCGCCATCTCATCCAGGTTTGACATGTTCCTTCCTCGAAAATCGGTTTCTTCACGCCCGCGCCACGTCGGGATAGGCAATAGCTGCAGTCGCATCGCCGACCAGCTTCGCGCCGGTGTCCGCGAATTTCCGGAACGTCTCGAAGCCGAACCGGTGATGCCTTCGACAGACCGGCGAACTGCCCGACCGTGAAAAGCACGCGCCCGAAGCACCGGTCGTCTAAACATGTCGAGCCTCCACAGCGCGTCCGAATCCGGACTGCCAATGATTGGATATTCCGGCGCAGTTCCTTGGTGATGATGAAATCGGCCAGCCGCCCGCTGTCCGATTTCCATTGGCATGAGCCGTGGATGTCCTGAGCACGGATCAGCCGCAGGAGGCATTTGATGAACGGGCGGGCAAGGGCCTCTCCGTCCTTGTTGACGGCCGGGCCAAGCGCTGCGTGAGACATTTCGTTTCCTCAATTTCAGGTCTCGTCCTCCGGGCGCGCCGCAGAAAGTGGGCGAATTGACCAGGTTTCCATTCCACTTGTCATCCCTACACCTTGCCGGGCTGAAAGTTCGTAAGGGTTCGCCACGCAGCCAGTCGTCCACTTTGATCGGAGGAGCCGGGGACTCACTACGCAACATGTTGCTCCCATTCCCACACCTTTCCTGACGTTTATGCGCGAGCTTGTTCTTCTCTCAGAAACGGAACACACCGGTTAGGAGACCCATCAATGTCTTGCGTGTTCTCACGCGATCATCCCTCACTCAGTATTGCCGATCTCAAACAGCAAACGTCGTGCCAGCGCGCTTAGCCCCGCAGTAAATGGCTGATTCGGCCTCGAAACCTCACAAGCCCAAGACGGCCGGTTGTTTTGAACCCGACATGTTTTCTGCCGCTGTCAGCTTTTGGACACGCATCATGCGTCAGACGCTTGAGGGCGAGAACCGCTTGGCTGTCTGCCCTGCGGTAATGTCGGCGTCGGCTCATCTAGCATCATTCGGCGCCGGCCATGCGCGGGCGATCTCCACAACTGACGCCCGTATGCAGCGCCTGGCTGCTGGCTCATGCCTGATCTTTTCTCCTAGAGCCGGGCCGACGAGGCCCAGCGCGTCGAGTGCCGTCGAGTGCTTCCACCAGATCCTGCGTCGCTAGACGCCGGATGCAGCTTGCCGCATGCACCTCCCATATCTTCGTCACAAAGGTTGGGAAGCGTTGCAGGTTCCTGTACACCACCGCAGTGCTCAGGATTTCGCGTCTGCTTCCGCTGCGAGGCGAAGCGGGTAAGCCCGACGATGCCGTTGAAAGGTCGTGGATCTCACCCGGCCCCCTGCGGAACGTGACATCGCGCAGGACACGGGGTCACGACGTAAGTCTTTTCGATTTGGTGGCCTGGATCAAATGTAGCTGAGCTTATCGCTTCTGCCCATGGGGCGCCGCATCACTGCCACCGAGGGCGGTATTCGAGTCACAAATGACCATGCCCCGCGATGAAACCCCGAAACCGGGATCGACAGCTCAACCGGGAACACACCCTGGCATCCGATCATTCCAAAGGCCCCACGCTTGCCCAATCGTCGACCAGTGGCGTGATCTGTCGCCGAGGTCCAGCTGTCTAGAAGCGCGGCCACCGCCCCATGTGATGATTGCTTGGCAGCGTATACTCAATTCACCACCCGATTGGCATGGCGGCGGGCATTGCGTTCGATCCGCGCGGCGTTGAGCGCCGACAACACGCAATGCTGTACCAAAGTACGGTTGTTCTGCGCTGGCTCCCCTTCTCCAGCCAGGGATCGAGCGACACGATCGGCTCACGTTCGAGCGCGACCATACTTATCTGCGCCGCAGATGGCCCGTCGTCCTAGAAGCTCGATTGGCTCGAATCGGCATTCGGCCAGCAAATAGGGGCCGGTCATTCCTATAGACGAGAGGCGTTGTCCCGCCATTGGGCACTATCCAGGGCGCGCTAGGCTGACCCAGCGCCCCGAACCGCATGACCTTCTCGACCGGCTAGCTATAGGTCCTGCGATTCCGAAAAAGTTGGTCAGCGCAGTTGAGCCCGCTCGGCATTGCCGCACGAATGGCAATCGCTCGAAAGCTGTCAACCTAGCGATCCTCCAAGGCGCGGGCCAGCGTCTCGACGATAAGTTGGTTAAGGCCGGCCAGTGTTTGTGTCTATGGTCTGGGGGTGGCCTTCGGCAACCAGTGGTAGCGAGTAAAGCTTCGGCATCATCGGCTTTGTTTGCCGCCCAAATCTGTTCGAAATTACGATAGGCTATTATGCCTCCTCCTCATTGAGAACAGGAGTCTCTGCTCTGGCATAGAAGGCCAGCACGGGTTCGAGATCAAAGGTCATTGCGGGCGCAAGCCTCTGGACCGACCGCGGCCATGTTTCGGTTGAGATGCCGTCGATGCCTCGCGCCAACGTGCTGGCAAATCGGGGCATCAGCGGTGCGAGTGTCTGCGCCAGGATTGCAGTGGCCGTCGTCTGAAGGGCGAGCGAAGTGCGGGTGCGGGCGGGATAGAGACGTCGCGCCGCTTCATAGTCTTGTGCCTGTCGGTAGACTACACAATCGCTCACGAAATCGCAGGCCTGCGCGGCCGCGCGCCGGACCGAGAAGCCATCGTCCGAATAGGCGCGTTCCATCGCCGCGCGATGGATCTCTATCCGAGCAAAGAAGGCGCGGTCGGCCGGAGCCCAGTCGCCTGCGTCGGGCACACGGCCACCAAAGTCTTGCTTGATTTCCTGGTCCAGCCCATCAAGCCAATTCAGCCATATCCGTTGGAATATCTCGTTCTCGGTGCGGCGTAGCGCGTCTCGCATGAAGTTCGTCCGCTCACCTTCCGGGCGTGTCAGGCCCAAATGAAGACGGACGACATCGACTGTCTTTGGGCTAAGAACCTCCTTGCCCCAGACCGCATGACCGCGGCTGGTCGAGAACTTCTGGCCGTCGAGCAGGTAAAACTCGTTCACATGATAGCGGATGCGCGGCGTCCAGTGGGAGAACACCTCGGCATAAAGAGCGGGGTAGAGTAGCGCGTGGTAGAAGGAATTGTCGAAACCGAAGAAATGGACGATCTGCCAGTCATTGCTGGGCCTCGCCGTATTCCAATCGCGACCAAAGGCCGTGTGCATGCCTCGTTTGCCACCGTGAGCTCAATATCGATAAAAAATGCCGTTTGGGGGCTTGAGTCTGTCGAGATCGGCCACTTTGCCCTCGGGCGGATTAAGAGCGCGCTTAAGCACGTTGTATTCAGCGCGTGTCGGTCCACCAGCTGAAGCACGCTGGAACACCAAGTAGAGTGTCCGCCTGGAACGATTGCTTTTGTTCGGTTTTGAGTAATGCGGTGCGTAATCATCGACGATGAAGATGTCGCCCGCCTTCCATACTACCGGTTCCCAGGAAAACATTTTGGCGACTTCAGGATCCATCACCCCGCCGGCATACATGGGAAGTACTCCCTTCTTGTGGTTGCCAGGGCTGAAGAAAAGTCCGCCGTTATCCGGGTCGGAGTCGTCAATGCCGATGGCAACGACCGCATGGACCATCCGGTCGGGCACTCTGTGTGGAATGTGATAAATGTCTTGATGCGGGCGATAGCCGCCGCTGTCGGCATAGTGGAAGATCAGCAATTCCTTGAGCCTGCGCGAGCCTTCGCCGAGCAATTCCTCGACCGCAGACTTTATGCGCTGTTATAGTAGCAAATGACGCAAGGGATCATGGAATTCGAGAAAATTCTCGACCTTAGAGGTGATCTTTCGATTGTCCGTCGTTTTCTCGAACCACATGAGCCATTTATCATCGCTGACATCCCAGCGTGATACATCTTCAACAAAGCTGGAGATGCGTTCCAAGCTGCGGGATCGAAGAATCTTTCGAGCCTGACATATCCGTCTTTCTGCCACTTTCTCTTTGTGCATCAGTCAACATGCGAAAAAGCCTCCTGTTGGAAAGACTGGTTGGTCGAATATTTCGGTTAGGGCAATCGGGCGCTGGTCAGGTTATGGGTCGACGGAAACAGTACTCCACGGCATATGGGCGACGCTAAGTGCGTCTCGCTCTCCAGCCTCCGCTGCAGTGAAGGCGGAATCATTCCTTGGATGCCACCGCCAATGATCCGCAGTCGGCCGGTCATATCCCGCTGCCCATTTCTTCTGCGACGGTGTCGGACCAGCTCTCGACAGAGGTAGGGCTGATGAAGCCGGGATACTCGGGGTTGGCTCGCGGCGCGCGCCCCAGAAGGCTGTCGAGGATGCGACGCGCTCGCCAGGCCAGCAGGCTTAGATTCGGATCAGCCAGCCCACGCTGTCCTAGGCTCGCGTTTTGTACGAAGATGCGTTTGTCACGCGGTCCTTCCCAGCACACCGAAAAATCTTCGCGAATAGCCAATTCGTTGTCGATCTTTTCCAGCCGGTTCGCCATCGGTTCCAAGAAGCCTGGCACCGCGTTCTCGTAACCGGTGGCCAGGAGGACGATGTCGGCCGTGACTTCTTCGACCTCCTCCATGCCGTGCTGCAGGGTGAGTCTGTGGCCCGCGCCGGCGTTGATGCAGTGCGAGACAGTGCAGCCCGGCCGCAGTGTGATATCGCATCGGTTTGGCTCTAGAAACGCGTGGCGGTATAGCGCCTGATAGATCGCGCGCAACATGCTTTCCGAAATGCCGTCCGAAGCAAGCACGAAGCGCCGCAGGAACAGCTTGCGCTGCGGCTCGCTCATTGCCGCGAAACGATCCGAAAAGCAGGGCATGAACAACTCGTTTGTGAACGGGCTGTTGTCGATGGGCAGGTAGTTTTCGCGCTGCGAGACCCAGGTTATCGAGACAGGCCGCCGTTCTTTTGGCAGACCAACAAGGTGCAACAGCACCTCGGCTCCGGACTGTCCCCCGCCGACCACGCAGACATGCTTTTTGTGCACCTCAGGATGAATGTGCAGCAATTCAGATGAGTGGAACAGGTTGCGTCCAGTCCAGCCCTGAAACTGAGGCGGAATATGCGCCTGCTTGCCAATGCCGACCACGACGTTTCTGGCGCCGAGAATCGCCTTATCGGTGCGCACCCGAAACTCGCCGTCAAAGCGGATTTCGCGCACCGTCTCGCCGCCGCGGACAAGTGGGTTCCTGTAGAAGGCCCAGTTCAGGTATTGCTCGAACTCAGCTCTGAGCACGGCTTCAAACTGTGCATTGAGGAAGTGGTACAGACGCCCGTTCTCATGCAGGTAGTTCACGAAAGTGTAGGCTGATCGCGGGTTTACCAGCGTGACCAAATCCTTGAAGTGGCTGACCTGGAGCTCCGAGGAATCGAATGCGCTGCCTGGGTGCCAGCGGAAGTCGACTTGCCGATCCAGGAACAGTGCCCCTTGCCCGATTTGCTCGTGTATCTGACACGCAAGGCTCAAATTAGAAGGCCCAGCACCCACTCCAACGCAAGAGAGTTCCACTTGCCTTGCTCCTATAGGTGTTTCCCAATTAGGTGATCTTCGCGGCGAATACCGGCCATGCCCATTGGGCTTACTGTCCATGCGGGCATTCTCGACCTCGGTGCTGCTGGATTTGCTAGAGTTTGAGTCGCGCTTTCGTATTGTCGGGTATGAAGCCCATGGATCCCGGCCAGTGATGAGATCGACACTCATGTCCACGACTTGTGTGCGTGGACGGGATCGACGTATCTCCGCCCGCTTCGATGATCGCGTCTCGGTCACCGAGATGCTTTCCAATCTTATTCCGTGTTTTAATCGGGCGAAGTCGCCCGCCTCCACCATGATGCGCCGACCTTTGACCGACTTGGCTGTCAGCGAGGGCGCGATCTCGAATGCGGCGACAGCATTTTTCCCTGAGCCTGCTCATAGGAGGGCATCCGCTGATGTGTTCGGAATATCCTCTGCATCAAACGTGCCAGAAGGAAACTTTCATGAAAGCAACGGTTAGCGGTTTGTGATCCTGTCGGGTATCCGACAATGAGGGGGAAAACCTTGCGCCGGTGGCATATTTGCCGCGTCGCCGTCCTCTTGCCAGGAGCCGGTAGCTAATAGGGCAGCTCCGCATCGGAATTTTCTCTTAGGACGGCCAGCAACCCAGGTTCATGGACTGTGGCGCGAAGGCTCTTGCCACTTCTCGCGGCGGGAATCTAAAAAGTCGCCTTCGGAAGCCGGGGGCCCCAGGAGGTCTCTCCCGTCTTGCGGAAGATGGAGGCGAGATCTGGATTTTGAGACGCAGAATCCAGCTAAAGACGGTCACACAGCTATGTCGAGGCCGTGTGCCCCATCCTGCATCACCACGAGCCTGACGGTGCTCGCGACTAGCGAGACGCATTCGGTCCGCAGCTTTGTCGAGGCTGCCTCCAGGCGGGTCGGGAAGGAGATATTCTGGGAAGGCGAAGGTGTTGACGATTTGGGCCGCGAAACGCAGGAATAACTAGGCGCTGATCCAAATAGACAAACGTTGTTTCGGGCCAATCGAGGTTGACTTGCTGATCGGTGATGCCTCCAAGGCGGCCATCAAGCTCGATTGGAAGCCGACGACTCCTTTCGATGAGCTCGCCTCGTAAATGATCGCGGCCGACTCCCGCGCGTACGGGATCACGCTCGCGTGACGCGAAAAACGCAATGATTTCGCCGGGCATTTGAAGTCCAAAGCAGCATTCGCCGGCCCGCCTCTCTCAGGCGGTCGGCCGGCACCCAGTCAGCACCCGGTCGTTTGGATCGGCAAATTCACACATCCTACAGAGCAGAAAACCATCCGCTCCGTTCATGCGATCGACGATTTCGCAAAAAACTGGGCTTTTAAAGAGATCGCCGTATTCGTCGCATAGAAGGTTGCCCAGTACGTGACGCCGCTCAAAATCCATGGAGCAGAGAGTAACCTCGCCGTTTGGAAGGAGAACATTCCGATACTGTCGTTCGTCCACGCATATCAGCGCTCCGATTACTGGCTGCCGTGGTTCTACGATCTTAGGATCTACGCTTCCACCCCTGCTGCTCACCGGTCGCGCGCGAACTAGGGCTTCGGCAGGGATAATGTCGGCGATATCGGGATGGGCCTCGCCCAAAACCACGAATCGAATTGATGGGATGTCGGCGTCGACGAGTTGACCAACCAAATCGCGATACTTGTCTCCGACAAGGCGGCTATTCATGTGGGCGCCATCATCAAAAACATGAACCACGAATACCCCCAACCGCAGCGCCTGCAAGCGTTGTAGATCCCGCCCCTTCATTCCCACAAGCGTCGTGAAAATCCTGATGCCGTGGCCTTTGGCGGAAGCGTGCTCGACCATTTCGGTGCAATCCGGATTGAGCCCTGGCTCAGAATACCTGGCAAAACTAATGTCGACACCGACGGTCAAGACACTCCGAATGAACCAGCCGTCTCCGCCTGGGCAGCAGTCAACAGCCGGCTTCCTCAATCTGCCGAGCGAACTATCAACGAACTTTGGGCGCATCGGCGCGGCAGGGCGGCGCAACCGCAATGTCGCGCGTCAGCCATTGCCAAAGGTGTAGCCGTGACCGTTGAGCGGGCGCGCCGCCGAGATGGCGTAGCAGACCATCAAACGTCTCGCGCGTTCTCATGCGGACAGTCCCCACTCAATATTGCCGCATCTCCAGCAAAGGCCGTGCCAGCGCGCTTAGCCGCAGCAACTGCATAGTAGGCTTCGAGAAACCTCTCGCCCAAGGCGGCCGGTTGTTTTGGACCAGACATGTTTTTTTGTCGCTGTCAGCTTTTGAAAATGCGTCACTCATCGTCAGACGCTTGAGGACAGACTTGGCTGTCTCCCCTGCGGTAATGTTGGCGTCGGCTCATCATCTAGCACTCATTTCGGCGCCGGCTGTGTGCGCGGAAAATCTACACGACCTGACCGCCGCGTGCAGCGATTACCTGCCGGCTCATAGCTGATCTTTTCTCCTGAAGCCGGCGATGAGGCCAGGCCGTCGAGTGCCTGCCGCCGGATGCTGCGTATGCTGTTTCGCTAGACGGCGGATACCGCGTCACCTCCATATTTTCGCGACAGGGGTTTGGTGGCGTCGCAGGCATTCCTGCTACATCACCGCAGTGCTCGGGAATTCGTATCTGATCCGCGTGAGGCGAAGACCTTCTCTCTCGACTGGCTCGCCGAGGCCGTCTGTCCTGCGGGCCTCGAACGAGTTCTCATTTGGCATGGCGCATGCGCGTCGATCCGCAAACCCCGTCATAAGGAGAAATCGGAGCTGGCCGCCACTCCACCTCCTCCTACCACGAGGGCAGACGTTAAGCAGCGCCTTCAAATGAGGAACAAAATCAGTGTCGTGCGTGCGCCAGGACTTGGCCGCAAGCACGGCTTTGCCGGCCTCGCGGCCATCGGCGAAGTCAAGCGCACGCGTGTGATCGACGGCAAACGGCAGGAAGAGCGCTGCCTCTATGTGCTCTCGCGACCGATGTCCGCCAACGACCTCCTCGCCGTCGTGCGCCGTCACCGGGATGTCGAGAATGGCCTGCGCTGGCAGCTCGACATGATCTTCCGCGAGGACGACTACCGGACCAGAAAGGATCACGGCCCCGAAAACCTCGCTCTGCTTCGGCGCTTCTGCCTCAATACCTTTCGAGCCGACAGCAAAAAGGACACCATGCGCGGCAAAATGATGCGTGCAGGCTGGAACGATGCTTATCTCTTCCAACTCATGACTCAAGTGCGATAGCCCTGGCCGCAAGGGGGGAGATTGGCCGTCATCGCTGCTTTCGCCAATCTCCAAGGCTAGAAGTTTGGAGCCGCCAGTGAAGCTGCCATCTCCCCCGGGGGAGATGGCCGGCAGGACAGAGGGGCTGTCCCGCCAGCGTTAGATCACATTCAATTCCCTGAACGCCCGCCCTTCGGCGACACGGCTGTACCCGAACGCCGAGCAGTCCACCGTGCGATAAACGCCATGCACGATCAGCTCGGCCAGCGCCTTGCCGACCGCCGGCGCCTGCTGCAGACCGTGGCCGGAAAAACCGTTGGCGAAGAGGAAATTTTCCACTTGCGGATGCGGGCCGATCACCGCGTTCTGGTCGAGCGTGTTGTAATCGTAATGGCCGGCCCAGGCGCGCGTCGGCTTGATCGCCTCGAAGGCGGGAATGCGGGTCGCCAGCACCGGCCAGATCACCTCTTCGAACAGCGGCCAGTCGGGCTCGAAATCGCTGGGGTCGGCGGGGCCGTCGCCCTCTTCGGGTTCGGCCCCGCCGGTGATGTAGACCGAGCCTTCGGGTCGGACATAGATGCCTGAGGGATCGACCAGCATCGGCATGTCGTCATGTTTCTCGCGCGCCTCGAAGATGAAGACATTGCGCTTGCGCGGTTCCACCGGCAGCACCAGTCCGGCCATTGCCGAGACTTTTCCGGCATTCGGCCCGGCGGCGTTGACGACGATACCGGCGTCGAGCCTTTCGCCATTGTCGAGGCTGACGCCGGTGACACGATCGCCCTGCCGTTCGATGCCGGTCACGTCGGCGGTGATGAAATCGATCTTTTTGTCGCGCAGCGCCTTGCGGAACAGCATCAGCATGGCATGCGCGTCGAACCAGCCCTCGCCGCTGCGGCCATAGGCGCCGGCGGTGATGCCCTCGGCCGACAGCCATGCAAACCGGCGGACGAGCGCCTCCGCATCCTCAAGCACGATGTCGGCGCCCTCGGCCAACTGCGTCTGGTGGTTGGCCTTGAGGATCGGCAACCCGTTCTCGCCGGCAAGGATGAGATAGCCGCCTTCGCGAAAGCCGATATCGGCGTCGGCCCCGAATTCTTCCGTCAGTCGCCGGAACAGTTTCAGCGTGAACTGCGACAGGCGGATGTTTTTGGGAATCGAAAACTGCTGGCGGATCGAAGCGCAGGACAGCGTCGTCGCCGCATGGGCGAATTGCGGGTCGCGCTCGACCAGCGCGATCGAGCCCGAAAAGCCTTCCTCGCGCAGATAATAGGCGATCGAGGAGCCGACGATGGCTCCACCGATGATGACGACGTCGTAGCGCACTTTTTCGCCTCTCCAGTTCCGGAGCATGATCCCGAAAGCCGGTTTTCGGATCAGGTTCCAATTCATGCAGCCGGCAAGATGATCTCGAAGCGCGTGCCGCGCTCGGAGTCAACCAGCCGGATCGTGCCATCATGCGCTTTCAGCAGTGCCAGCACGATGCCGAGGCCCATTCCGGTGCCGCCTGAATCGCGGCGCGTGGTGAAGAATGGCTCGAAGATGCGCGCCCGATTGCTGGGCGAAATGCCGGCTGCCATCGTCGCTCACCAGGACAATGGCCTTGCCGTCCGTGGTCGCGACTGCGAGGAAGGCAAATCCTGTCCTCGTTGGGCTCAAGGTCGGCGACATCGACAGCGGGCGCCAAACCCACGCCAAGGGCGAGAAGGACGCGTGTGATGCTGTCGCGCAGCTTTTCCGGATGTTAGGGCGGCTTCTAGCGGCCGCCTCCACCACAGGATTTGGCTTTTTCAAACTGGCGCGGCTCGTTCCTCGAGGGGCTAGCATGGGATGACATCTCACAAATGCGTTCGAAAACTCCCATGCATGAAGCGTGCCGGAAAAGAAGTCTGCCCAAGCAATGAGTTCTCGAATTCCAGCTCGTCCGGAACCCGACATTGTCGGATAATCGACGATGCGGGCAGATGGATGCTCGCGGCAGTGACCCTTCCACACCGCAGGCCGGGCAGGGTCAGGTCTGGCATCCACGGGTTGGCCCTTCGCGGCAGCATGGTAGGCCAGATAGTTTCACTGCGTCGAAATACAGTCGGCCACGTGTTTGGCATCATGTCAGACGCCCCAGAAGAAGCTGGACCCTCTTTGCGACTGCCAAGGTAAACCCAGGAAATTGAGCCGGGCTCGCTCGAGACGCCACGGTGGTGCCTTGGCCGGCCCTTCTCGTCGAAGGCGTCGACCTTCAGCCAGCTGTAGTCGACAGCAAACCTGTCGCCCAGACGATCGCCGCTATCCCGGCCTCGGCCAGGTCGAGCTCGCGGATCGGATTGGGCCACGCATTCCGGATCCTAGTCGATGCAACGGTCCGCGGGCTCTTCCGAGTGGTCGAGACGGTTGCGAGCTACATAGGCGTCGGCTTCATCCAGCAGCGACATCAAGCTTGCGTCGCCGCGGGCAATGTTGTTCGCCAGATCGGGCGCGAAGCTCATCACGCCGTCCTGGTACTTGCTTGTCATACCGAGGAGCGTAAGCCCCTGCGCGGCCAGACGACCGAAGTCGATCGTCTCGCTGCCGCGCGCGCCGCTCACCGCAACCGTGACGTGTTCGGTGCCGGGTCTCGGGGTCTCGGCGTCCCACTTGCCGAGGGCGCCCAGCCACCATTAGAAGTCGCGCCCGCAATAGGCCCGCGGCGGGCGATCGTGACGGGGATCTGGAAAGGTCCGGTCGCGGCGATGATGCTGTTGGCTTCGATCACGCCGTCCGGCGTCTCGACGCGGAATCCGGGCCGCCCGACATTTCTTTGCCCGAGCTTGACCTCCACGCCGCAGCGGATCGCGCATTGATTTGCTTTGCATAAGCGACAAAATAGTCGGCGACCTCCTCCTTTGCAGGCAAAGTCATCGGGACCGGTCCCCGGAAACTCCATGTCCGGGAACCGGTCATGCCAGGCCCGGCCATCGGCAACGAGGGAGGTCCCACCGCTCCAAGCTCCAAGCTCCAAGCTCCAAGCGCCCAGCGTTCGGCAATCCGGCCGCGTTCAAGAATTAGATGAGGCACCCCGCACTTGCTCAGGTGCTCGCTCATAGCCACTCCCCCTTGGCCGCCGCCAACGACAAGCGTGTCCACCTTAGAGACGTCGACACGGCCGCACAGCAGCTGGCGCACACACGACCGCGAATTGATCCTATCCCCATGCTCACAAATTGCTCTGGGAACGAGATGCTTGCGCGGACAGCGCGTCTGGAACGGGCAGCCGCTCGGCGGATCCATCGCCGAGGAAATGTCGCTTTCGAGCACAATGTGTTTCTAGACGACACAGGTGTGGGCGATCGGGATGGCCGATAAAAGTGCATCGGTATAGGGGTGGTAGGGCGGCGACACTATCTGGTCTGTGGTGTTCTGCTCGACGATGTGGCCGAGATACGTGACCACCCCACGATCGGCGGTTTGGCATCTCGAATGTTCAGATGATTGGCCACCCAGTGGGGCCGCCGCAGTGCCATGCGCACTGCTCGGCGGAAAGGCGAAATGCACGAGGGAACATTCATCGTGCAAATGAGAGCATAATGGGAATCGATTAGAGCGATGACTCGACGAGCGATATATGGAGGCGCTTCGTCGCGTGGTGGGCTGCATCTGTGAGAATTGAAATCAAAAAACTCATCGTACAGCTGAAACGGTTTCTTAGCGGTCAACCAGCTTCCGAAGCCTTCGGCAACGAGCGTCACGATGTTAGCTTAGGTTCTAGTGGCATCGACCGGATCGCCGATTGCGGAGGCGACGACCAATCTTTGACCCGGGAAAGAGATCACGGATCCTGCGGCGAGAAGGCATGGGACGAACTCTCCGGTGACAATGGCCGCGACGAACCGCGCATTTTCGGGAGGGACAATGACAAGCTCTGCGGATCCGGCGCAGATGTTCTCTACGCTGGAAGCAGCAAGGATTATCTGACCGCGGGCGTTGACTCACGGCTCCAGGATCGGATGAACGGCTTCGACCCGAGGTTCGGGTGGAAGCCGCACATCATCGTTCTCGTCGATATCGAACGAGATACCTTCATCTTTCATACGGTGGGGTTCTACAGAGACGGTTTTGGCCCGAACTCCGTTGACAACGCCAGCGTAGTCTCCGGCTATCCGGCGAGCTGGCCACGTAGGGCCTTTGCCTCGGGCGCGCCGGACAGCGGCGCACCACTGCGCACCCCAACCATGCCGGCCGTGGCCGGAGACCAGACGCGTTTGCCCTCCAGCGAGATCATTATCTTTCCCTTTAAACGAGCGTGATTCCGAAGCGTGACAATCGATCTCGACCATTAGACGAGCTCATCAAAAGTCGTCTTTGGCTTCCAACCGTGCTTGGTGGCCGCCTTAGCAGGCCCCGCCAATCGGCAGGTCCACCTCGGCCGGGACCGAAATAGCCGCTTCTATCCGGATCAGCGCCTAGTTACTCCTGTGTTCGCGGCCTACCTCGTCAATGCCTTCCCCTTCCAGACGATCTCCCTCCCGACACGCCTGAAGGCAGCCTCGACAAAGCTGCGGACGGAAAGCGTCTCGCGTTCGCGAGCGCAATCGTCAGGCTCGTGTCCGCAGGATTGCGCCATGAAAGCGAGCGATTAAATTGCGTGGTGTACCCTGGGCATCAGAATTGGGAGGACTCCGTTCCACCTTCCGCCTTGCGCATGACCGGAGAGATTTCCGGCGGGCGTCGCCTCCTGAGCAAAGCTTTTTCATGTTCGTTACTCTCCGTAAACTCGATTGTTTCGATGGAGCGCATCTAAGGTATGAATCCACGCATCACCGTAGAGCTTCGAACAGCATCGATGCGGCTCCGCAACCAGTCAGCGAGCCAAAAACAGCGGCAAAGTCGGCTTCTCAAAGATCCATCTCGTCACGCCGCCAAAGAGCTGCTCACGCAGCCGACGGCTGCCATAAGCGCCCATGACTATCATGTCGGCAGACGTCTCGATTGCGTGCTGCGCAAGCACCGTGGCCGCCGGTTTGCCGGCACTTGGCAACAGGTCAACCGACACCCGAGCACCGTGCCGAGTGAGATAGGCAGCGATGTCGGCTCCAGGCTCCGCGCCGTTCCCGTTATAGTTCGCCTTCGGATCGACCAGGGCAACACGAACTTCCTCAGCAGCGCATAAGACACCCAGCGCTTCCCGAACCGCACGGGACGCCTCGACTCGCGAATCCCAACCGACCAGGACGCGCCGTGGCCACAAGGTCGCCTCAGTGCCCTTCGGCACAACGAGCACCGGCCTTCCCGTATCGAACAAGCAGCCGTTGACAACAGGAGGTCCGAGATTCTCGTCATTGAGGAGACACGGTCCGATGATCGTGAGGTCGGCGCAGAGCGCCCGCTGTCGTGCCACTTCGCCGAGGCTTGCCGGATTGCAATAGTCGGTATCAACGTCATAGGCGAGCGACATAGCTCTCAGCAGTCTCTGGATATCTTTGGAGCGTCTTTCCATTCTGGCCACGTCCTGTGTAAATCGGTCGATTTGTCGAAACCGGTCATTCAATCTGGCAATTGCCTGTCCACGTCCTCCAGGCCACTCGGGGACACCATCTCCGATCGACGGATACGACATAAGGAGCATCGGAGGCGGTATAACCAGTACGGAAAGATGCGCGCCGACTTCGGCACACAAGCCGGCGGCAGTTCTGACGTCCTGATCGGAATTGTCAGCGCCGGTCGCACAGAGTACGCTTTTAAAAGCCATTTGCCTGCTTCTCCTGAGTGTTCGTTCAGGGCGTTTCAGGCCGCAGGACCCGCTCACCGCGCGCGGGAGGGGAGTGGCACCACACCCAGCACTTAATTCAGTCGTCCGGCTTCTCGAGCGAATAGCCAGCCGACCTGACGGTGCGAATGACGCTGCCGGGCGAAGCCGTTTTCAGGGCTTTTCTGATGCGACTGATATGCACATCGACGGTGCGTGCACCGACATGGATGTTGGGCGGCCAGGCCGCGCCGATAAGTTCGTCCCGGCTGAAGACCTTCCCGGGCGCTTCAATCATAAGCCGCAGCACGTTGAACTCGATGGGTCCGAGGTGGATATCGTGGCCGTTACCGCGAACCCGGTGGGCGTCGAGCTTTATCTCGAGGCCGCCACAGGAGAGCCAACCGCCACTTTCAAGACCATTTGCACCCCGCTTGGTCAGCGCCAGCCTCGCGCGTAGACAGTCGAGCAGCTTGGCCGGGGCGATCGGCCGCACAAAGCTCTCGTCAATGCCAGCCTTCAGGAGATCGAGGTGCTGGTTCGCCGCGCCCGGCGCGATCAGGGCAATGATGGGCAGGTCGGCGGTCCGCGGCTCCCCCTTGAGCCGGGCGCAGATTGCAGACCCGGTTATGCTCGCTGGCCCGCAGTCCAGCACCACAGCTTTGAAGTCCCGCTGGTCGGCCAATGCAAATGCATCCTTCACGCAGCCTGCCGGCTCACTGGCGAAGCCGTCCGCCTCCAGAACGTGGCTATACATCAGATAGAACTCCGCATCGTCCGAACAGATCAGCACCAGCGGCTTCATCGGCACTACCCCAAGAGCCCCATCGGCCCGGACCGGGTCGGCGGCGTAAGGTGGCCATCGACGCCTGCTTCCATCACGCGCGTGCTACCTCGGGATAGGTTTCGATGGCTGCGATTGCGTCGCCGACCAGTTTCGTGCCGGTCTCGGCGAGCTTGCGGAGGGTCTCGAAGCCGAACCGATGCACGTCGCGCAGGGTCTTGGACAGAACGACCAGACGCCCGGCGGTGAAAAGCACGCGCCCGAAGCCCTCATAGCTCATTTCGATCATCGGCGATGCCATCAGGCCGGAGCGCTCTTCGATCGCAAGGGCGACGGCAGTGTAAAACTTGTCGAGCCTCCACAGCACGTCCGGATCGGGATCGCCGATTATTGGAATCGTACGGCGCTGTTCCTTGCTGACGATGAAGTCGGCCAGCAACTCGGCGTCCGCTTTGCCGTCCCATGACCCGTGGGAATCTTGAGCACGGATCAACCGCACGAGGCATTTGACGAACGGGCTGGCAAGGGCCGCCTCGTCCTCGTTGACAGCAGGGCTAACCGCGACTTCAAACATTTCGCTCTTCCTCGTTTCAGTCCTCGTCCTCGAAGGACGGTTTCTCTCCGGCGACACCAGCTTCGGCCAGCACCTTGCGCAGCCAGGGCGGAGGACATGTCCTCAGCATCGTCTGCGTGCGCAACAGCACCTCTTGGATGGGTTGTGGCTGCGGCACCTTGATTGGATGGATTTTTGCCGAGACAAGCTTGGCTGCCGAAGGTCCGCCGATCGCGAGACAAAACAGGAGGTGGCAGCCCTTCAGCGCTTCCACCTTCGGTGCGATGCGGTCATCCCCCTCGGTCCGATGTTTCCCCCTTTCGTCGGAGACGTCGTCGAAGGCAAGAGCTTCCAGGAGGTTCCATTCCTCGCGCGTCACATCGTAGATGACAAAGCGCTTGGCGGACCCGAAATGTGCATTGAGCTCCTTCATGTCCTGGGTTGCGATTGCCACGCGCAAAGCGCCTGCTTGTCGTTCACGCATCGGACCTTGAACCTCGTCAGTGACGAGTGAGAGGCGACGAACGGGGCCCACCTGGCGTTTCCCGCTTGCGGAATGGATCAAGTTCCTCAGGCGTCGGCGCATGCCGGTCGGCTTGGAACATGTTGGCAACCTCGAAAACCAGATCACGGGTCCCTTGATAGAGGATTGAGAGCTTGTGCTGGCTGCCGAGCCGGTCGAACACGGGGAAGCCGACGCGCATGAGCGGAATGCCAAGGCGCTGCGACGCCTGGCGTCCATGTGAATGGGTGACCAGAAGATCAGCGCCGCCGGCAAGCGTTTCCAAATCGCCGAGATCGCCGATCTGAATCGACTCCGCCGGTACCTTTTCCAGAATTTCCGACATATCGGTCGTCGTGACCGCCGCCGCGATTTTGGAGCCCATGCCCGTGAAGAAGGTTGCGAATTGATAGAGTTGGTCTGGTTCAGCAGCGATAGCAATTTTCTTGCCTCCGAAATGGAAATGTCCGTCGAGCAACGCATCCTGCAATTGCGCCCGCCCACGGCACACGCCTGCCGGCACAGGCTCGCCAGAAATCGTGGACAGCAGGGAAACGAACTGATCGGCGCGCTCCAGTCCGCTCAGTGACTCGAACAGCACGTAAGGGACGCCGGTCACCTTGTGCAGCACCTCGGCCGGCCGGCGCATATGCTCGCCGATCGCAATGCAGTGCTCGGCCGTGCCGAGCTCGCGGATGTCCTCGACGCTCGTACCGCCATAGGTGGTCGGGACCCAGTGGTCTGGTACAGTACCGTCAAGCGAGCCTGAGAGGTCCGGCAAAATCACCGGGTGCAGCCCAAAGCTTTCAACCATCTCGCGCAAATGCTCGATGTCAGCCACAGTGAGGTTCCAGCCGGGCAGGATTGCGATCTTCTTTGACTGGCGCGCCCGCTCGCCAGGCCGCGTAATGCCTTCGATCATCGCGGTGACAGCCTTGGCCCAGCCCTCTTCGAGGGCGCCGCTGAAATCCGGCGTGTTGGCCAGCACGATCTCCGTACCCGCGAGTTCTTCTTCCCGTTTCAGCCTGATGTCGGCGATGTCGCCTGCAGAATCTTCGCCACGGGTTTCCACCAGGGCCGTCGTGCAGACGCCGATCAGCTTTGGCTTCGTGCGGGTCTTGAGATTGAGGATCGCCTCTTCCAGATTGTCCGACCCGCCTAGGATGGTTGTTACTTCATCCATCGCGGTGGTTTGCAGGGGGATCGTTTCCTTGAAATGCCGCACTAAGAGCACGAGCGCGAAGCTGGTGCAGCCTTGGCTGCCGTGGAGCAGCGGCATTGCGCCCTCGACCCCGAGAAAGGCCAGGGCGGCACCCAGCGGCTGTGATGATTTCAGTGGGTTGACCGAAGCTGATTTGGTCTGGGAAAGGATGCGGGTCATCGGATTTCCTTACCACCAGCCGAAATCGTCGGCGTCGTGCCGGCGAATTCCTGGACAGCGCGCATGGTCGCCGTGTCATTCTTGGTGCTCGGCAATTCGTCCTTCCCATTGGGCTGGCACTCCCACGGGGCCCGCTCGCGCACCTGGCACCAGATCGGGTTGTGAATGGCGAGGTCGATCTGGCGTACGAGTTCCACCATGCCGTCGTAACCGGCGTAAGGGTGTTGGCGCTCCTGGTTGATGTCGAGCCAGGGCGTCTTGGCCTTGAGCGCGACGAATTGCGTGCGCCCGCCCGACAGCATGATATCGGCCTTGCCTTCGGAGAGCATGGCGTAAAGGTCGCGCGCTGCCATCTGCTCGAACATGTGGTTCTCGTCCTTGAGGATCTGTTTGATGCGTTGCTTGTCTTCGACTGTGGATTTCTTGACCGAGGTGCCCACGATTTCCATGCCGATCTCCATCAGCGCATGGACCACGGACCAAGACTTCACACCACCCGTGTTGAGCAGCACGCGCTTGCCTCGCAGCCCCCGCCGGTAGGCCTCGAGCTTCTCCCATGCAATCGCCTCCTGCTCAGCGATCAGCGTCTCTGTGCGGTCGAGGATCTCCGGATCGGCGCCCTTCCTCACCAGCAGCTTAGCAATTTTGCGAAGTGCTTCCGAAGTGTCTGAAATCCCGTAGAAGGAGCCTTCGAAGAAAGGGATGTCCCAGCGCTCGTCCATCTTGCGGGCTAGGTTGATGAGGGCCGTCGAGCACACCACCATAGCCGCCCGGGCGCGGTGCGCAGAGGCAATGTCGAGATAGCGAGCGTCGCCCGGAATGCAGGCGCGAACCCGGATCCCGAGCCGATCGAGGAGCGGCTTTATCAGCCAGAATTCGCCGGAAAGGTTGAATTCACCAAGGATGTTGATGTCGTACGGCCCGGCGTCGTCGGGTTCCACCGTGCCGATGACATGGTCGAGCAACGCCTCGGCGGCGAGCTTGTTGCCGAGGTTCTTGGAGCCGGCCAATCCGGGCGCATTGATCGGGACTACGGCCAAGCCGAATTTTTCGGCGGCGCGTTTGCAGACTGCCCCGATATCGTCGCCGATGAGCGCCGTCACGCAGGTCGAATAGACAAAGACTGCGGGCGGCGCATACGCTTCCTTGATTTCGCGGATCGCCTTGAAGAGCTTCCGCTCGCCTTGCCCCATCACCACCTCGAGTTCGGTAAGGTCGGTGGTGAAGCTTGTGCGCCATAAGCTGGGCCCAGAGGAAGCTGCACCGCGGTTGTCCCAGGAATTGCCCTCGCAGGCGAGCGGCGCATGGACCAGGTGCGCAACGTCAGTGATCGGCTGCAGGACGATCTTGGCCCCGTCAAACGCGCAACCACCCGCTGCCGCTCCTGGCGTCAGCGGGCTTGTGCAGCCCTCCTTGCGCGCCTTGGCACCCTTTCCACGGTTCTTGTCGCAGGCGGGCTCGTCGAAAACGTCCTGGATCTTGGCACTGAGCGAGGTCATCGCGTCAGTCCCCAAAGCCAATTCGGCAACGAACCGCCTGTGCGAAAAGCCGGCCGTGTGTTCTAGCGGGTGAGGTCATAGGAATAGTCCGTCACGCCCGTCTGGCTCGTCTCGCGATCGAGCTTGTCGAAGATCTTGTCGAGGATCGTCGTCAGCACGCGTAACCCGCCCTGGTAGCCCATGAGCGCAAAGCGATGGTGGTGGTGCCGGTCGAAGATCGGAAACGTCAGCCTGATCAGCGGCGTGCCGGTGTCGCGCTCCAGATACTTGCCATAGGAATTGCCGATCAGCAGGTCCACTGGCTCGGTGAAGAGCAGCGACCGCATAGCCCAAAGGTCTTTGCCCGCCCAGACCTGAGCGTCCTTGCCGAAGGGCGAGGATGCAAGCAGTTCCTTCAACTCGGCTTCCCACGCCGAAGTGCCGTTGGTGGCGAGGCAATGTGTCGGCTCGCCGCCCGTTTCCATGACGAAGCGGGCCATTGCGTACACGAAGTCCGGGTCGCCGTAGATCGCGTATTTCTTGCCGTGCAGCCAGGACTGGCTGTCCGCCATGGCATCAATCAGTCGGCCGCGCTCCAGCCGGATTGCCTCGGGGATTTCCTTCCCGGAAAGCGCCGAGATCTTCATCAGGAATTCGTCAGTCGCCTGGACGCCGAGCGGATAATGGAATGAAGCCGTGGCCTGCCCGACTTGCCCGCAGTAGTCGAGGGTTTTTCGGGTGTTGTAGTACTGCAGTGAAACCGTCGCCTCGGCGTCGAGTGCCCCCTTCACCTCTTCGATCTTCGTGCCGCCGTCATACATGCGGTATTCCCCGTCCGATGGTGTGTCGAACTGGTCAGATGCGTCCTGGATGAAGGTGTAGGACACACCCATCACATCGAGCAGGCGTTTGACTTCCCGGTTGTTGCCAACGCAGAAGCCGTCGAAGCCCGGAATGACGTTGATGGTTCCCTTGGCTTCCGTGCGCTCCTGGCCTTTCCAGAAGTGCTCCAGAATGCCCTTCAGCATGCCGTCATAGCCGTCGACATGGCTACCGACGAAGGCGGGCGTGTGGGCAAAGGGCACGTCAAAGTCGCGCGGGACCGAATTTTCGTCTTTGGCGTTCTCGATGAAACTGTGCAAGTCGTCGCCAATGACCTCCGCCATACAGGTCGTCGAAACTGCGATCATCTTCGGGTCGTAAAGCTGGTAGGTGTTGGCGAGCCCGTCGACCAGGTTCTTCAGGCCGCCGAATACTGCCGCGTCCTCGGTCATCGAGGAGGAAACCGCCGAAGCAGGCTCCTTGAAGTGGCGCGACAGGTGCGAGCGGTAATAGGCTACGCAGCCCTGGCTGCCATGGACGAAGGACATGGTCCGCTCGAAGCCCGCAGCCGCGAATACCGCGCCGAGGGGCTGACAGGCCTTGGCGGGATTTATCACAAGCGCTTCTCGGGCGAGGTTCTTCTCGCGGTATTCCCAGGTCTTGGTGAATTCGCCTTGATCGGTAACGATCTGATCCGGGTGCGGACATTCGAAATTCAGCTTCTTCTCGGCGAGCATTTGCCTGTATTCCGGCTCGCGGAACAGGGGAGCGTGGTCGAGAATCTTTTCGGCCGACTGCGGCATTGGTATTCCTCTGTTTAATCTGGCCGCGCCATTCGGCAGCTCAGTACGTCAAGACGTTTCCGGTTTCCCGGGGCTCACAAGCCCGCGGGGTTCGTGGTCTCTCTGGGAGACCAGGCCAGGACAGGGCGTCTATTCGGCAGCTATCGCCCGCCCACTGGGCGGGCTTTCTTTCCAAGGGGCCTGGTAGAGATCCCAGACCGGATTGTTGATGGCAAGATCCACGTCGCGTGCGAAAATGGCAAAGCCGTCATAGCCGTGATAAGGTCCCGAATAGTCCCAGGAGTGCATCTGACGGAACGGAATGCCCATCTTCTGTACCGGGTATTTTTCCTTGATGCCGGAGCCCACGAGGTTGGGGCGAACTCCCTCGATGAACTTCTCCAACTCGTAACCGGTAACGTCGTCATAGATCAGCGTGCCGTTCTTTACGTAGTGGCCCGTGCGCTGATAGTCATCGTTGTGGGCGAACTCGTAGCCGGTGCCGACGATGACCATGCCGAGGTCCTCGTAAGCTGTGATGACGTGGCGGGGGCGCAGGCCACCGACGTATAGCATGACGGTATTGCCTTCGAGACGCGGCCGGTACTTGGAGATGACGGCGTCAACAAGCGGTCTGTACTTGGCGATCACCTTCTCGGTTTTCTCCTCGATTTCCGGCCCGAAATGCTTGGCTATGTTGCGCAGGGAGGTCTCGATCTGGGACGGTCCGAAGAAATTGTACTCCATCCAGGCGACGCCATACTTTTCCTCCATATGCCGGCAGATGTAGTTCATCGAGCGATAGCAGTGGATGAGATTGAGCTTGGCCTTTGGCGCGCGTTCAATCTCGGCGAGTGTTGCGTCGCCCGACCAGTTGCCGACCACGCGCAATCCTATCTCCTCAAGCAAGATGCGCGAGGCCCAGGCGTCGCCGCCAATATTGTAGTCGCCGATCACGTTGACGTCGTAAGCACCGACCTCGAACTCGACGTCCTTCTTGTCGAAGACCCAGTCGCGGATCGCGTCATTGGCGATGTGGTGGCCGAGTGATTGCGAGACGCCGCGAAAGCCCTCGCAGCGCACCGGCACGATGGTCTTTTCGTACTCCTTGGCCTTCTTGCGAGAAACTGCCTCGGTGTCATCGCCAATGAGACCGATCGGGCATTCGGACTGCACGGTGATGCCGTTGTTCAGCGGAAACAGTCGCTCGATCTCGTCGATGATCTGTTCCAGTTTCTTGTCACCCCCGAAGACAATGTCTTTCTCCTGGAAATCGGAGGTGAACTGCATTGTCCCGAACGTGTCGATGCCCGTTGTGCCCACATAGTAATTGCGTCGCTGTGACCAGGAATATTGGCCGCAACCGACGGGGCCGTGCGAGATATGGACCATATCCTTGACTGGGCCCCAGACCACGCCCTTTGAGCCGGCATAGGCGCAGCCGCGGATTGTCATCACCCCGGGGATGGACTTGATGTTCGATTTGACGTCGCATTCGGAAAGGATGTCACTTTCCCCGCCAGCCTCATCCCCGCTCTTTGCGATGCTCAGGTGTTTTTTGCGGCGCTTCGCCGCCTTGTCGGGATATTGCGATAGCACCTCCTCGATAAGCTTCGCATGGAGAGCACCATCATTCTCGTATTCCAGGCTCATGGGACCCCTTTCAAGGTGTCTGATGACGCCTCACCGATGAGGCGCCGTTCTTTGCAAGGCGCCCCAACTCGAGAGGCGACCAATATCGGTCGTTACTGGGCGGCCGCCTTGGCCGCTTCCTTGGCCTGAAGCTCGGCAAGCATCTGCTCGTCGGTTTTCATGATGCCGAAGTCGAGCAGCATGTCCTCGAGCTCCTCCATGGTGATCGGCGTCGGGATGGTACCCTGGCCAGAATTGGCATGGATCTTCTCGGCCAGCGCGCGGTACTCTCCGGCCTGCTTGGAATCCGGCGCATACTGGATAACTGACATCTTCCTGAGCTCGGCGTGCTGGACGATGTTGTCGCGCGGCACGAAATGGATGAGCTTGGAATTGAGCCTGGAAGCCAGGGCTTCAGCGAGGTCGAGCTCACGGTCGGTTTGACGTTCGTTGCAGATCAGGCCTCCGAGCCGCACGCCGCCCGAATGGGCATATTTCAGGATGCCCTTGGCGATGTTGTTGGCGGCATAGAGCGCCATCATTTCCCCGGACATAACGATGTAGATTTCCTGCGCCTTCCCCTCGCGAATTGGCATCGCGAAACCGCCGCAAACCACGTCGCCGAGCACGTCGTAGGAGACATAGTCGACATCGTCGTAGGCGCCGTTCTCTTCGAGGAAGTTAATTGATGTGATGACGCCTCGGCCGGCGCAGCCAACACCCGGCTCCGGGCCGCCGGATTCCACGCATTTGATGCCTCTGTAACCAATCTTGAGCACGTCCTGCAGCTCGAGATCTTCCACCGAACCTTCCTGTGCCGCCAGATGCAGGACAGTATCCTGAGCCTTCGAGTTCAGGATCAGGCGGGTGGAGTCGGCTTTGGGATCGCAGCCAACGATGAGGATTCTCTGCCCGAGGTCGACCAGGGCGGCGAGCGTGTTTTGGGAGGTGGTGGACTTGCCGATGCCGCCCTTTCCGTAAAAGGCGATCTGACGCAGACCTGACATTATAGATTTCCTTCCTTCGTTCCATCCGTCGCGGCTGGCCGCAATATGAATGCCGATGGGCAGCTTTTGCCGCCTCACACCGAAAGGGTCTCAAGACTCGTGCCAAGTAGACTGGCTTATAACCAACAGGGATTTTTCGTTTATATCCTGCGAATTAGCCTGAGCTCCCACAAGTGTTTGCTGCCAAACAAGTGATTGTCGGGACAAGCCCTGTAGCGGACCCGACAAAGCCCGACAAAAGGCGTCAGCTTCGAGACCGCTAGGGAGGAAGCTGGGCCTTCGAGCCAGAGCCGCCTTTGGCCGCATACAGGCGCGGCAAAGCGACCGGCTGCGTTTCCCGCTGCGGGACATCAGCCGTCCGTGCTCGGTAGCTGGTTGCGCATGGCTGGTTCGAGACTGGCCCGCGAAGTCGGCATGGAACATGACTGATGCGACGCCTGCCGACGATCACATCCTCGTCCGGCTGGGACAAACCGGCACTGATGTTGCACGCGGCGCTGTCAAAACATGTCGGGCAGCGATGAACATTCCCTTCGTGCGACGCCGCCGGCAACGGCGTGCTCCTGGCATGAATGCGGGTCAATGCAGCCAACCCATGTTGTAGTTGCACCCAAGGTGGCGAGCTTATTCATGACCCAATCCGCGACAGGCTTCATGGAGACTTTTCTGCACGGCCCAGAAAAGCCGGATCGACGGTCTCGTCCCGCATGGGGCGCGGTCATATCGCTTGGCCTGGGGACCTTCGGGCTTGTGGCGGCAGAGCTTTTGCCTGCCAGCGTGCTGACGCCGCTCGCCCATGATCTGCATATCACAGAGGGTGCGGCTGGACAGACGATGACAGCGACTGCCATTGCCGCGGCGATTTCGGCGCCGACGATCGCCTTCATAACAAAGCGCCTCGACCGCAGAGTCGTCCTGTGGGCGATGATGCTGCTTCAGATCCTGTCCAACCTTCTGGCGGGTGTCGCCTGGTCGCTGCCGGTTTTCCTGGCGGCACGCGTCGTGCTCGGCGTTGCACTTGGGGGCTTCTGGTCGATTTCGGCATCGCTGGCGGTGCGGCTGGTTCCAAATCACCTCGTGCCGCGCGCCCTGTCAATCATCCTCACCGGCGTTTCGGTCGCTATCGTTTGCGCACCTCCAATCGGCGCCTATGTCGGCGACATCTGGGGATGGCGAGCCACCTTCATGATCGCCGCTGCCGTCAATGCCGTTACATTGCTGGTGCAACTCGTAACCCTTCCGACGTTACCGCCGGTTGAAATGGCTGGATTCCGCGGTCTGCTGAATGTGGTCAAGAAGCCAACCATCAAGGTCGCACTTTTGGTGGTGCTGCTGGTCGCTTCTGGGCACTTCGCCAGCTTCACCTATGTCCGGGCTTATCTCGAGAAGATTCCAGCGCTCCATATCGAGACGATCTCGCTGCTGTTGCTCGTTTCGGGAGTATGCGGATTCTTCGGCAATTTTGCCGGCGCATTCCTGGCCAAACACAGCCTCAAGGCAGTCGCGGCGCTGCCGCCCCTGCTCATGGCGATAGCCGCTGTCTCGTTGCTGATGCCTGGAGCATCGGCCTTCGCCTCGGCCATTGCGGTTGCTGTATGGAGCTTTGGCTTCGGTGCGGTGCCGGTGGGGGTACAGACTTGGATGGTGCTGCGCGCCGTTCCCGAGCAGGCCGAAAGCGCCGGTGTGCTGATGACCTCAACGTTCCAAATTGCCATCGCAGCCGGCGCGATCTTCGGCGGAGTGCTTGTGAATAATGCCGGCGTCGCCAGTGTGTTCGCCTACAGCGCGGTTGCCACGTTGCTTGCCGCCCTCACAGTGTTCCTGTTCGGCCCGAAACGCGCAACCTAACCTCTGACGGGCGAGACCTTCAGCTCAGCGCCTGCGATGCAGCCGTACCAGCCGCGTGGCGCGATCCTTCCCACGACCACTTTGTCGGTCAGGCCTGGTCTCGCCTAAGCCGCATGGATCGCGGCTACTGCCGACAGGGCCTTGACCAGTGCCGGGCGCCGGCCTTAACCGTTCGCGACTCCGGGAAGTGCATCAGCGTTCGCCCGGGCGCAGTTGGTCAGGTTACGCAGCCCGGGCGAGCGCGGTCGCGCTTGGCAGCGGTGCGAGCGCGGTCGCGCTTGGCAGCGGGGCGACCGGGCACCGTTCTTGAGGCGCCGACCGTCCCGGTCTCGATTTGGAACTCCGCGCGAAACGCCGGGCCGGCCCGTAGGTCGACTTGTGCGCGCCACCTCATCGTGCGCAACAGTCGCTGAGAGGACGGCATTCCCGGCAGCACGCCTGCATGATCCGAATGTCAATTCCAACCCACGATAGGCTGCGCGAGTGCCGGCCAAAGAGAAGGCGCACGCAGAATGTCGCTCGCCAAACGAACTTACGAAGCGTCAAACTCACTGTCAGCTCGTTAATCCTCTCTTTGAGAGCGACCTGACCAGCTTGCTGTCTACGGCAAGCGAATGCGATGTACGGTCATCGGTGGTCCAATCAGCAAGCTCTACCAAGCCAGCGACACGGTATGGTCAACCGACAGCGACAGCTTTGGCAAGCACTTGCGCGCATGGCGCCGCCTGATCGCAATGCGAGTTCGCTCCAGCGCCGGAACGGGCCTATTCGCTGGAGCAACCTCCGTGGAAATCGACAGGGGTCCTTCGGTCCGAAATTAGGGACTTTGCGGAGATGCATCAAACACATCGCGCACAAGCGCCAGCATACTCGAATTTCGTTTCGTCAAAACCGCGCGCGGGGCAATGGTTGCAAGGCTTGGCGATTGCCCCCATGATGGTACCGAGCAGCCGCGATATTCTGTTATCAGCTATGTCGGCCCATCGGTCAGGTTCGCTTTCTTTGGCGAGTGTCACTGTCGATCCGAAAGTCGGGGCGACGTGGTGCTCAGCGGACGTCGCGTCGCTCGATCTGCGATCCAACCCATAAGCGCTTCCATCGGTCCTCGCTGGAATAAGCGCAGCCAAAGCACCGCGAAAGCGCTTACAGCCACGATGAAGCCAAACAGCGCGGACAGCGAGTGAGGTCTTCCGAGCATATATATTCCCAGAATATGCAGAAGATAGGCCGTCAAAGGCATCGAGCCGACCGCGATTATTGGCGAGACCAGCTTTCGCACGAACGGGAGCGCATCGATGGCAAGCGAGCAAGCCGCCACGACGATCATTGCGCAACCGGCGCTGCCAAAAATCCAGAACGTCGTCTCGCTATGAGGCGAGGCAATCCATAGCCAACTCGTTGTGAGATCGTCCAAGTCCAGCCACCACCAGGGCTGAGGAGTCAGCTCAAGTTCTTGCAAATTGGCCAGCTCTGCGCTTACCCCAGGCATCAAATGCAGCGCGAGCCAGGATCCTCCAAAGCCCAACACGGCCAGCGCGACGCCGGCTACACCAAGGCGCAAATGCATTGCGCGCGTGCGATGGTCAAAGCGCGCAATGGCCATGCCTGCGATCAGCAAAGGGACCCAGGTCAAGGCGGGATAGGTGCCGCTGACCAGGAGGGTGAACATCTCAGGGTCTGAGCTCCCGGAGCCAAACATTTTGAGAAGGAGGAAACGCACCTGCGGGAGAACCAATGCTGTCACCGCCGCGAGCAACCCGAGCCGCTGTGCGCTGAGCCGACATAGCGGCAGGACCAACAGGAAGCAGACGCCGTAGTATGCCAGAATGACCGAGACGGGCGCGTGGACATAGGTGAGGATTTCGCCAAGGGCGAGCAGGATAAGGCCGCGAATTGCAACCTTGGCAATGGCCTGTCTACCGGCTAGCGCCGATTTCGGCGGGTTGCGGCCGGCAATCAGGATGAGCGAAAAACCCGTTAATACGGCAAACAGGACGGACGAGCGCCCAAAGGGCAATTCCATCATACGCCCGGCCAGTCCGTCGCCCCTGCCGGGACCGACATGGACGGCATACATGCCGAAGACGGCCAAGCCGCGAGCAAGGTCGATGCCGATCAGCCGAGCCGCAGGCCACCCATCTCGTGACCCGCTCTCCAAGATGCGGTGCGGCAGTGCCATGGTGGGTTCCTTCGTTGGTTGTGTCCATCGCGGGACCCGCGATATGAGTGCCTGTCGGCTGCTGCCGTCCTCTCGCCCCGGGCGCAAAGCTCGTGCCAATGGCGGATCGAGCCTATAGCCTGCCCGGAATCACGGACCTGGGTCGCCTAGCCTGTGGCGCGGACTCGACAACCGGCCCAAGTGTCACGAAGCCGACGTTTTGCACGGATGAGCGGTCCGAGAGATCACTGAACACGGACTATCCGACCAGCACGCTGCGGGGGCCTCAGTGATCGCGGCCAGCTTCAGCCGTTTTATGAACGGCTGGCCCTAGCCACCGTCCTTCAAGATTCGCCGAACTGCAGCGGATCGGGTTTCGGCGCCTCCTGGACCTGAAGAGCCGGGGAAGCGCTTGCGCCTCGGTGCGACCGAGGCAAGCACACCTGGCCGCAATTGAGGCCATCGGCTCACCGGGGCCGGTCCCACCTGAGACGGTATGGGCTACGCCGAGATGGAAGCGTGGTGCTCAAGGGGAATCCCCAAGGTGACTTGGCGGGGGACGCCTGAAAGGGCCGCACCTATATCGACGTCCTGATATTGCAAGATGTCAGCGCAACGGCTTCACCGTCGCAATTACCATGGCCGACAGCTTCATGAACTCGCCCCACGGGAGGCGTCGACGAGCTGTGGAGATAGGGCGTAATCTGCTCTTCAATGACCGTTTGAAAGTCAGGAGGCGTACGTGCAGCACACTTCGGCGCGAGCCAGCGAGACCCGCCAATCATCGGCAAATGCCGAGCCACAGGCGCAGCCGAGGCTCTCGCTCGAGGTCCCACCGACAAGATCCTCGCAATTTGCGTGCCCGGTTGGCGCTCCGTTTGCGTTCCGCCCCTTCCCGCTAACCAGCGGCGGCTTGGCGACCTTTCGGTCGGCCTTGCGACAATTCTAGTCCGGTTTCCGACACAGAAGGTTTGAGGGCCGCGCCCGGCGACACCGTTGGGACGCCGAGCATGTCATCATCGTTGCCGAGCCGAATTCGATTTTCATCGACTCTGACCCGATTGCCGAACAGTGGCCGCCATGGATTGCTGCCACAGGCGTGTGTCCGCGTCAGTCATGCCTCTGCGCACACAAAAACACCCTGGGGCGCACTTTGCCCTCGCTGCGGTGCCCTCGGCATGGGCTTGCGCTGTGTTGTGCGTCGTTTGCAGGCCGGCGCGTAAATATCCGGGCTACACACGTGACGGCTATGGCACGCATCCGGCTTGGCGAAAGACGTCGTCCCGAGAGCGAAGCGTTGGTGCAGAGCAGCTTCAATTGCAATGGCATGCCTCTTGCTTCTCATGCTCAGAGTCCATCGAACACGATGAAAACGGATACCGAACCATGGCTGGCACGCGAAGCTCAAACCGATCGGCAAGGGCGGCATTGGTTGTCCTCGCTGAAGACTGCGCATCGCCCGGTTTGGAGATCCAAGCATCTGGAGCCGGGCCGTTTCCCATACGCCCGACGGGGGAAAGAGTGGGAAGCCGCGTAGGCATCGTCTCGCGCCCCGGCAGCACCCCAGCGCGGCAATCCGATAGCCTCAGTAAAATCCAGTGCGCCAGTTTCTTCAAAAGGAGCAAGTTGATGACCGGTCGAAAGAAGGTCCCATTCGTCACGTTTCTCACGCGTGTTCGCGATGATTCAGTCCAGGGGCCAAATCCGTACCGTTGGGAAGAAAAAACATCCGACGACTACTTTGCCGGCAAGCGTGTCATCCTGTTCTCGCTGCCTGGCGCTTTCACCCCGACATGCTCGACCTACCAACTGCCCAATTTCGAAGATCTCTACGAGGATTTCAAGAAACAAGGAGTCGACGCGGTCTACTGCCTCTCGGTGAACGATGCCTTTGTCATGAATGCATGGGGAAAGTCCTTGGGGCTGCAGAAGGTCGAACTGATTCCGGATGGGTCTGGCGAGTTCACGCGCAAAATGGGCATGCTGGTTGCCAAGGACAATCTGGGCTTCGGAATGCGCTCCTGGCGCTACGCGGCTCTGCTCAACAATGGCGTGGTGGAGCAGTGGTTCGAGGAGGAAGGTTTCTCCGATAACTGCGAGACCGACCCCTATGGCGTCTCATCCCCGCAGAACGTCCTCCAATCGTTGAAAGACGCTGCGTGACCTGGTGCAGATCGCCCATGCAACTGCGTTTTAGACGACACTGTGCGACGCAAAGGGCGAAGCTCTGAAGCCCGCGGGCCTTGAGGTCGTTCAAACGTGACGCGGCTTTGCAGCGTCGACCTGTGAGAGATCCAATTAGCCACGGCCAAGAGCTTCTTTGACAGGAATACCGAACCGACCATGAAATCGTCCTTCAGCCTTCTTCAGAAACAGTCTCTTGCAGCATCGCCTCAACTCATCGAGTCGATTCGCCTGCTGCAACTGACGCATGCCGAACTGCATCAGTTCGTGGACCAGGAGCTCGAGAAAAATCCGCTTCTGGAGCATGCTCCAAAAGACGAAGGGCTGTCCGGCGAGGTTGAAGGACCGACCTGGGCAGGGTCCCCGGACCTGCCCAAGCAAGGGAAATCCCAGCCGAACGCGACAAACGCCACGCCGGGCGAACGTCCTGCATACGAGGAGTTTGTCGCCCTAGCCGAAACGTTGCACGACCATGTCGCTCGTCAGATCTCCCTAACCGCCTTCACACCGCACGAGCGGCTGATAGCTCATCAGCTCGCCGGTCATCTGGATGACACTGGCTATCTTCGGGTGAGTCCTTCGGATCTGGCTGAGACCCTGAACGTCGGGCTGGCTCAAGTGGAACGGGTGCTGGGCATCTTGCAGCGCCTCGATCCTCCGGGAATCTTCGCACGATCGCTCAGCGAATGTCTCGAGATACAGTTGCGCGAGAAAAACCGCTTCGACCCGGCGATGGCGGTTTTGGTTGCCAACCTTGAGCTGCTTGCGCGACGCGATTTTCAGACATTGAAGCAGCGCTGCGGCGTCGATGAAGAAGATCTTCTCGACATGCTGCAGGAAATCCGCGCGCTTGATCCCAAGCCTGGAAACACATTCCAGTCTGGAACGCCGGAGTGCGTCATACCGGACGTATGGGTCCTGCGCTCGCCCGGAGGTGGATGGCAGATCGAACTTGATCCGAACACGCTGCCCAAGGTGCTGATCAACCAAAGCTATGTAGCGGAGGTTTCCTGCCGAGCCGCCAAGAAATCGAAGGACATGACATTTCTCAATGAATGCTTGCAAAACGCGAACTGGTTGATCCGCAGCCTCGATCAGCGCGCCAAGACGATCCTTAAGGTCGCCACGGAAATCGTGCGCCAGCAGGATGCCTTTCTGGAATATGGCGTCGCCCACCTGCGGCCGCTCAATCTCAGGACGGTCGCTGAGGCGATCAACATGCACGAGTCGACAGTCAGCCGGGTGACGTCGAACAAGTACATGGTTACCCCACGCGGTGTGTTCGAGCTCAAATATTTCTTCACTGTCGCGATCGCCTCCTGCGAAGGAGGTGACGCGCACTCGGCTGAAGCTGTCCGCCATCGGATCAGAGCGATGGTCGCCGAAGAATCGCTTGATAACATGCTCTCTGACGACGACATCGCTGACCGGCTCAAGGAATGCGGCATAGATCTCGCTCGCCGCACGGTCGCCAAATATCGCGAGGCGATGAACATCCCCTCCTCCATACAGCGGCGTCGGGAAAAGCGCTTGTGGCGCGACGGCGATCAAGGCCTCAAGGCCTCGTGACCAAGAGTGGCCCCTAAATCGAATGTGATGCGTTCTTCGCGTTCGTCCTCCTCCGGGCCGAAGCAACTGTCGAAATCGCTGCATTCCCGGCAATTGGGCGCAGTACATAGCGAAAACCCTTCGGCCTCACAGAGTTTGCGGTAAAAGTACTTCTTCCATTTCATGTTTCGGGTGTTGCCGGCCGCGAGCATCGGAAAATGCGTGGCAAGCAGGCGGTTGAGCTCGGCCCGATTGAGAAGACCAAGATCCTGCCACAGATGGTCATCGCGCATGGCACGCCGGGCGACGATCTTGGCGAAGCGCGCGCTCGCCGGGTCGCTCGGCCGGGCATGCGCCAGCAGCAGGCCGCGCAGAAGTTCTTCCTCCATGCCTGGCTCAGGATCGCTGACGTCTTCCAAGGCTAATGCTGCCAGTGCGGTTGCGGACAAACCCCGGGGCAGGACCTGGCGCAGCTCGGCGAAGGAAAGGCCTGTCGACTCCGTCGCAGTCGCTTCGCCAGCCTCGACCTCCTTGAGCGCACACGAGAGAACGCAGGCAAGAACATGCTCGTCGAACCCCCTCTCCGGCTCGATGGTGGGGCATTGGCCGGCGCCGACACATGCGTCTTTCTGGGCGGACATGGTCCCGTTCTCCTGGTTTGTTTTCGCGATGCCGCGGCCCTGCCGAGAGCACATGGTCCGACTACGGGCATGCGCCGGCGCGGGGCCGCGGGTCGACCGCATGACCGGGCCTCGAGCTGGCCCTTCGAAGTCACCGCGCTAGATCATGACCCATAGCGTTGTTGATGGGGGATAATCCGGTCTCCCCCAGTTCGGTCTGGCAGCATTGTCCCTGGTCGAAATCTCTCAACTGGGTCCGTAACGCGATTGGACCGGTTCAGGATCGATGGGCTCTGCCAAGCTCCAGCAAATCGATACCACCGGCGTCTTCGGTGCGCTCACGGTTTCAGACCAGAGCGTTGCCGCTCTCACGCCGGGGTTCCTGCCGGCCCATCTTTGCCTTGCAGGTGTCGCGGTGGCGTTGGAAGTTTCACAGTCCGTAGTCATACTGATGCGGTTCCGAGGTTGTGAAGGCATTGTCATGGGAAGCAATGCGACACTTCCCGAGCGCATAGACCGGATCGTCCGGATACGGTGCTCCAATCGGCTGTCGCGTGCCGAAGCGTTCTGCCTCCAGGACCAAGGATGGGATCTGCTCCTCCAGCCAGTCATAGACAACGGTCCGTTCGGCAATCCGCCACTCCCCTTCCCGCTTTTGAAACAGATCGCAGTAGCGCCCGCATAGAAAGATCTGACGCACTTCTCCGTCTTTGTCGGGTCCGCGTTGCAGCGCGGTGAAATAGCTCTCGACCGTGGCCTCCGCCGCGTTGATGAATTCGATCAGGATGTTCGTGATCTGATGGATGTTGCGCGGTCCGGTCTTGAAGACATCGAGCGCATACCGAATGAAGCCCTCGGCCGAGCCGCGATACGCCCCGTGGCTGTCATGCGCGTCGGGCCAGTACGCGCTGCGCAGCACCGCCTCATCGGCGCGGTCTGTCCCGCGGCAATACCGATAGATGCAGTCGCGGATCGCCTCGCGGTCGAGCAGTTCGACAATTTTTGCTTGGCCCGTCTGGTCTGTCGCAAATTCGGCGGTTCTGACGTGTTCCGGGACCTCTGTCTTCGGTTTGAGGGTGGCCTCCGAAACGATTCGCGCAGCGGGTGGATCGTCGATTTCCAGCGCAAGTTCGGGGCAGGATCGCACCCCATCCGACGCAAGCACTTGCTCCCCGTCCGCAACCTCGATGTTACCGGGGAGGATGTAACCCGCCTCATCCAACTTGAAGACTGCCGGCGCTCGCGCCGCGCATTGCGCATGACCCTGACATCTGGCTTGGTGAACGATGATGCGCAAGGCGACCTCCAACGTCTGTGCCCCGGCTTCAGGCCGGGCTAGGTTTAGCCCCACTCCAGGATCAGATTTTCAATCCCGAACAGTTGGCCGCCATGGGTGATAGGTGCTGTTCCCTCCTTGATCCGAAAGGGCGGCAGGCGCGCCAGCCACTCCTCCAGGCCAATGACAATTTCCCGCCGGGCGAGATGTGAGCCAAGGCAACGGTGGGGACCATAGCCAAAGGAGGCGTGGCGGATGCCTTCTCGAGTCAGATCGACCGTGTTGGGAGATTCGAATTCCGCCGGGTCACGATTTGCAATCATGGTGGCACAGGAAACAAAGTCCCCCTTGCGGATCGGCGCGCCTTCGAAGTCGATATCTTTCCGTGCGACGCGAATCAAATGGACGGTCGGAAAGGCGCGCAGCAGTTCTTCGGCTGCGCGCACGATCCGGTCCGGTTCTTTTCGGAGCGACTCCTGATCTTCCAAGTTTCGCGCTAGATAGGCCAAGTCAAAGCCTATGGCTGTAGCGACCGTGTCGAGCCCCGCCACCAAAACGAGCACGCCAATGCCACGGACCTCCTGGTCTGTCAGCCCGCGGCCCTCGACCTGCGCCTGCACAATGAAGCTCATGAAATCGTCGACAGGCTTTTTGCGGCGCATCGCCGCCAGCTCGTCTATGAACGCTACAATCGTCCGAGCCGCCGCCGGCCGTCTGACATCATCGCCGTGGAGCAGATCTTTCGCCCAGGCAACAAACGTCTCAAGACGGTGCTCCGGCAGTCCGATGAAGCGAAGGAAGATGCTGACCGCGAAAGGAAAGGCGAAATCCTTCATCACATCGCAGCTTGTTCCCGACGAGGCGATCCTCGTGATAAGCGCTATCGCTCGCTCGCGGATGGCGGGCTCCAGTTCCGTTACACGCTTCGGCGAAAAGAGCGGATTGAGCAATGAGCGAAAGACTGCATGGGAAGGGGGATCGAGTTCGAGCGGGATCGTCGGCCAGTCTTCGCCCAGCGCGGATGCGAAGACGTTGCGATGACTGGAAAAGTTTTCGGTCTCCTGCAGCACCCGGCGCTGATCTGCGGCGCGAGTGATGACCCAAGCACCCTGCCCCGTACGCGTGTTCCAGGGGGAATAAAAGATTCGCGGTCCGGCATGCACGCAAGCGACTGCTGCGTGCGGGTCGCCGTTGGGCGCCGGAGACATACCTGGTGACGAAAAGAGGCTGAAGTCGCCCACCATTTCCGGCGGGACATGATCTGGAACCGGGTTGGTCGCCATTTGGTTCTCCTGCGTTCAGGCGTTTACGCGCTCGGCTGAGATCGCAAGGCTGTTCGTCACCGCTGGGCTCCGCGACGCACCGCCGACACGCCTCCGATGATAAAATCGAGCAAGTTGCGTGCCGAGCAAGCGCACCACTGGCGCCCCGCTCATTCTGCGTTGCGGCGGTCCGTATGAGGCTACCATTTGGCAGGCCTCAGACATTCTTGTCCGTTCCAGACACGACAGGATGGCGCACGAAGATCGAACGGGGAGCCTAGTGGATCGAGGCCAAGTATCGATCGAGGTCAACTTCCACCCCAGAGCAGCTCCGCGGCAGAAAAGCCGCTCGCCGCGCGCCCTCCACAAGCGCCGTAGCGAGCGAGCGGCTTTGCGTCGTCATCGACACTTGCTCGATACGTCGGATTGCTGAGACCAATCCGAGGGAGGCTCGAGGACCGACGACATCGTGAACCTGCGCGCACATGGAAGAAGCCTCCCTATCCCGATCACTGGCGCGAGACGATTGCTTCGCCGTCGAGCGGCTGGCGAGCCGGATATCAGGGCCGCGATCGGCCGTGCCGCGAAGACAACCCATTTTGTAGCCTGTGCAGTAGCAGTGTGGCACGAACTGCGATGTGCGAGCTTTTGCCAGGCACCGAATTGCAGGGACTTGGTTGGCCGGAAGCAGCCGTTCGAACAACGAAGGCGCACGTGCAAGCTGACCTTGGACGTGCAGGCGATGTCGGCGGCCAGGCTCCGCGAACTGGCCCAGAGGGTCGCTGACTCTGCCGGCGACTTGTCAGGGCCGTGGACGTGCGAGGGCGCGGCGATACGGCCCTTGCGACCGGGAGATATCGCCTTGCTTGCTCCAAATGGCTCGGAACTCTGGCGCTACGAGCAGGCGTTGGAGGACTAGCGGCTTCCCGTGGCATCGCAGGCAGGCAAGGTCCTAATGCGCCGTCAGGAGACACAGGATCTCCTAGCGCTGCTCCACGCTTTGGCCGATCCGGCCGACACCTGGCGTTCGGAGCGTTCCTGCGCGGCCCGATGGTCCGCCTCACCGATGAGCGACCTCTTCCGTCACCGCAGCCCTGCCTGTCGCTAAAGACGACTGTCAGCAAGCCTTCACGCTCAGGACGGACCTATCGTCAGTGGTTCAGATGCGGCAGTCGTCTAACCAGTTCGTTCATCCTCAGAAGGATAACACGCTGCATTGGGTGCTGGGTGGCCTTACCCCGCCTCAGCTGAAGCGGCGCAGGCAGAGGAGGCTGAGAGCGCGGCGCGGGAGGGCCAGATCGCCAGATCGACGGTCTGAAGGCCATTTCAGATGAACTTCATATCGAAACTGTGTCGGCGGTGAGCAAAGCGCCGCCCTGACTACGAAAACGTCATCGCCATCCTGCAGCCAGGGGATATGTTGGTGGTGTGGGATCTGGACCGGGCTTACCGCTCGGCGAAGGACGCGAGTAACGCGCTAGACCTATTGCGCGATCGGGGCGCTCATTTTCACATCGCCATCCGCATCTCGACACACCCACACCTCACGGGACGCTGATCTACATTATCATGAGCGGGCTCGCCCAGTTCGACGTGACACGCTATCGAAGCGAACGCGCGAGGGGATTGCGGCTGCCAGAGCACGGGGAAAACGAATCGGCCGTCCCCCGCTGATGTCGGAGGCCGACCTGGTGCGGGCACGCGAGATGCTGGCGAGACCGGGTTCAGCCTCGCGAGGGCGATCGGCGTTCCGCGCTGGACGCTCGTGCGATCCTTGCAGCGATGCGGGGTGATTGTGAGTGACCGGCCTGGTATTGATTAGGTACGCAGTTTGAGCGCGCGAAGTAGGGCGTCAACCTGACCAAATGCGTCCTGCTGCCATTGGTCTGCGGTTCGATCGCCGAGCAGAGCGGTCTCTTCAACGAATTGGCGCACGCTGGTCGGACCGAAGCTATCTGCGTTCTCGAATTTCCCAGCTATGTAGCCGAAGCCTGTCGCCCCTTCCTTTTCCTCCAAGAGAGAAGCGCAGTCTTTGGCCAAGGCGTCGATGCCTCCGGGGTAATTTCGAACGCAGTAGTATATGTCATAGGCATCTTTGCGCTTGAGTCGGTTCTGAATCACAAAACCTTTCATCGCCAGCAGGGCCGGAATCGATGCAACAGCAATATTGACCTGGTTTGTGCCGCCCGCCGGCATGTCGCCATCGATTGCGACGTACTCATAGAATCGAAGAGCAAGCTCTGCGCCGTCGGCGCGCTGCACAGCGAATTTCTCGATGATCGGCGGCCTGTTTTTCACAATCTTGGCGTCGATCGGTCGCAGGAAATCTACCACCACGTTGATGGCTTCGCCGCCATCCTTGGCAGGTACGCTGCGAACGAGTTGAAAGGCACGAAGGTCCTCGCTTTGCTTGTAACCGTTCTCGATGAGGGACTCGACCAGTTTGGCGTACTCGCCGTCGCCCAGCGCCTCGGCATCGAGCCCCAGATCGACGTCGAGCGTACCCACGTGGGGCATCTCCTCGTTCTCGAGCAAAAGCCACGGTACCGCGCCACCGATGACGGCGAACTTGCCTTTGAAGCTTCCCAGAATCTGGCCAATTTCGAGCAACACGGATTTGACCGCCTGCGTAGTGCGGTTATCATATTGTGCGGCTGACTGGGCCTCTGGAGCGGCTATTCGTGCCATCTGAGTTTTTCTTTTCGTAGATGTTCGGCAGCTTCCCTGCCACGCTCTCCCGCGACCCAGAGGTCGAGATACGTTTGTACGGGGCTGGTGGTGTAAATGCCAGGCAAAGGTTCGATCGCATCGACTAGAAGGCCGGGATCCTTGAGAACCGTCACAAAGACGTTCTCACCGCGCGCGGCAGAGGTGAGATTCAATCTAGTCTGAAGGTGGTTTGCGCCAGCCGGGCTGGCATAGAAAAAATGGGAGCTGATACGGACATATGGCGCCATCCACTGCGCAGCCGAGAATGACGCGAGCGCGATCTGGCCCTGCGGTGAATCGAATTCCAGCCTGCTTTGGACTGCTTCATCGAAGGCTTTGCCATGCAGTGTCGTATAAAATCCCAGGCGCCGTCCCCCCGGTGGTTCATAAGCGTCTCGCCAGGCATCGAGCAAAGCATCCGGATCGGCCAAGGACACACCGTCCTCGCTGATGTGTGCCCATTCCCGCGCGATCAGCGCAGCCCGTACATTGCTTACATGGCCAAGACTGACCTGAGCGCTTTCCGCAAGGTCCGCTACGCGCCAAAAACGCCGGGGATCGCGTAACATTGTTCGTAGCACCTGGGCCGACTTGGGCTTGAAGATCGATTTGACTTCACGCCGTTCCGTAGCGGGCTTTGTTGGCACGATGCGTTCGACAAAGATCCCGTCAAAAGCCAGGCGGCAATTTCCCTCAAAATCCAGAAAATTAATGCCGGCTTCGGTGCAGATGTCCCGCGTCTGCGGCGTTAGGAATGGGGCGATAAAAATCAGAACGGCTTGCTTTTCGTTAAGCCGCGCGGCTGAACGCTGTAGCTGGAAAATAGCGTCGCGAGCCTGACGGGGCTGCCCTATTGATTTGACCTCAGCCAGCAATGTGCGTCTCAGGCCGAACGCCTGAATGTGTGCAATAATATCGATCCCAAGATCTCGGCCGGAAGGCGAAGCTTCATGCCGGTCGACCTTGATCGGGGGAACAGACCCGAGCAACTTCGTCAAGGCCCGCTCGGCCTGCTCTTCTACCTCGTTCATCGAATATCGCGGTTTCAGCATACGTTGGATGTAGCATATTTGGTGAAAGGCCGTCTACAGAATTTCATTAGGATGCCTGTTTTCAGCATTTGCTGAAAATAGGTACACCAGTGAAAATACTACGCGGAAGGGCGCAGTTTCGATGAGGAACTGCCTTGCCGCCGAACGTTGTCTATCCGGCTACGTATCAGCGAATTTTAACAAGCTTCCCCTCACTGCGCACATAGGAGCGATGATCTCTATCGCGAACGCGTCAGGCGTCATGCCCGGCCCTGGTTGGCCTCCGCGGACAGAGCGATGGTCACAAAGTCCAAAGTAACGGCCCGCACACCGCGCGAGAACGGAAATCAATATGCATCGGCGTTGCCTCAAGCAGCGGTTGAACGGGGAATGCGCGGCAGGTTCTCGGCCAGTGACCGCCAGTCGTCGCGCTCGGATTCGCCTTCCTCCCGCATCCCGAAGAACTGGATGATCATCTTGCCGTCGGCGCCATAAGCTTCAAGTGATGTGAGGTGGCCGTCCCTGGTCGGCTTGCGGACAGCCCAAACCTCGCGGATGTGGTGGGTTCTGAGATGCAGGCGGAAGGTCTTGTCGAGCACATTGATCCAAGGCCCGATCTGCTTGACCGTCTTGATTGGGCCGGAATGGATCTGGATGCAGCCACGATTGCCGACGAAGCACATGATGGGCATCTCGTCTTCGGCCGCATAACGAAACATGGAGCCAAGCGCAGCATGGTCGAGCAGCCAGGCGTAGTCCTCCCCGACCATGCGCACCGCCTGGCGGCGGCTGAGGTTGAGCGCCTTCAGCATGCCGAAGAACTGGTGCACGTCGGTCAGCTGACTCCAGTGCTCGCGTAGGTCATCGACCGTAGCGGCTTGGTCCGGAATCTTCGCGTCGTTTTCGGCCGACCTCGTTTCAAGCGACATGATCGGCTCCTGGTTGGAGGATTGGAGCTCGTCTATCAGTTTTCGATATGCATGGAGGTTTGAGGACGGTCTCAGATGCACCTTGTGCACTGCCTCGCCTGCCGCGTCGAAGAACAGCAGCCCGCGGCGAATTTCCTCGGCTTCGCGTGTCTCCACGGCAAAGCCATGCGTCCACACCTTCGGGAAGATGCGCAAATCAATGTCATTGCCGAGCACCATGGCGCGATGGTTGCCGGTGAACACCTTGTCGTAGATGCCTATCTTTTCATGCATGGCACTGTTATTGCGGGTCAGCGCCATCACCTCGCCGACGGCCTCGAGGCCGGTAAGCACATCATTGACGCGCGGCTCGATGCGCAGCGCGCCAAAACCGCAATGTGCCGCGTAGAGTTCCGCTTCCGAAATGCCCAGTTTGCCGGCGAGATCGCGGCCGCGGATGGTGGGACAGTCTTCGCGTGCTCGCCGGACTGTCTCTGGCGAAGGTTTCTCGTGCTGGTGCATGTCTCATACCCCTGCTTTGCGCACATTGTCGGTCGGGAGCCTTAGCCCTCGCCAAGAGGAGTCTCAAAAGGCGTACCAATTCCTGGAAGCATCCCGGAAACCTCGCCTGCATGCAGTTCGAGGAGGAACTAGGGCCCATCCAAGTGTGGCGGAACCGACAAATCCGACAATACGCGTCGATGCTCGACGCTTACGCGGCAATTCCGAAGGCGGAGCCGTGGGCGTGTTGGGGATGTCACGCTGTTCGAAAACGGCTTTTCCCATTGGCACGGTCCATGCACGGTAATCCGCAATTCGTCCGCATCGAGGAGAAGCGAGCCATGATCACGCTCACCGACAAGGCCGTTGCCGCAGTCAAGACCGCTCTGTCCACCGCTAGCGAGCCCGCAGACGGCTTTCGCATCATGGTTGAGGCCGGCGGCTGCTCCGGCTTCAAATACTCATTGGGCCTGGAGAGCGTCCCGCGCGAGGGCGACGCCATTGTCGAGACAGATGGGATCAAAGTGTTTGTGGACGCCGACTCGCAACCGCATGTCGCCGGCATGGCCGTCGACTTCGTCACGGAGCTCGAATCCTCCGGCTTTGTTTTCGACAATCCTAACGCGCGAGAAAAGTGCTCCTGCGGCAAGTCATTCGGCTGATAGTCGAAGAAAGAGAGAGGGCGCCTTTGGTGAGCTTGGCGGTGGCCCTGGTCCCGGGCCTGCGTCAACCTGTGGAGGACTTGCGCTGACTCTGGATCGTCGCACTCTCAACGGCGCAGGCTCGATGAGACCAGGTCGCGCTTAACGTCATTCCGCTCGATTGGAGACCACCCATGACAGTTGTCTATCTCGACAACAACGCAACGACCCGGGTCGATTCCGCGGTCGTTGAAGCGATGTTGCCGTTCCTTACCGATCAATTCGGCAACCCTTCGTCGGCGCACCGTTTTGGCGCCTTTGCCGGCGCTGCATTGGCAAAGGCGCGGCGTCAGTTGCAGGCGCTGATCGGCACGGCCTTCGACGATGAGATAACCTTCACCTCCGGTGGAACGGAAAGTGACAATGCGGCCATTCTTTCGGCGCTCAAGGTGATGCCTGACCGAACTGAGATCGTGACGTCCGCTGTGGAACATCCGGCTGTGCTGAGCCTGTGCGCTCATCTTGAGGAGACGCGCCGCGCTAAGGTGCACAGGATCCCGGTGGACCGCCATGGCCGGCTGAACGTCGACGCTTACCGGGCTGCGCTTACCCCAAACGTGGCGGTCGTCTCAATTATGTGGGCCAACAATGAGACTGGTACGATCTTCCCCGTCGCTAAGCTCGCCGAATTGGCCAAGGAAGTCGGCGCCCTTTTCCACACCGATGCCGTGCAGGCCGTTGGCAAGCTGCCGATCGACCTGAAATCAACCGCTATCGACATGCTGTCGCTCTCCAGCCATAAATTTCATGGGCCAAAAGGGGCCGGCGCACTTTTCGTCAAGCGCGGCGTGCCGTTCCTTTCCCTGATCAAGGGGGGTCACCAAGAAAGCGATCGCCGCGCGGGCACCGAAAACACGCCCGGCATAGTCGGGCTCGGCATGGCCGCCGAACTTGCCTTGAAATTCATGGATGACGAGACCACCCGGATAAGATGGCTCCGCGACCGGCTCGAGAACGGGCTCCTCCAACGTGTCCCAAACAGCTTCGTCAATGGCGATCCCCTGGAGCGTTTGCCGAACACCGCAAACATCGCCTTCGAGCATATTGAGGGCGGCCATGGAATCCTGCATCTCCTAGACCGCGAGGGTGTCGTCTGTTCCTCGGGGTCCGCCTGCACATCGGGCCGTTCGGAGCCAAGCCATGTGCTGAGGGCAATGAAAATGCCACATGGGGCGGTCCGCTTCTCTTTCGCGCGTGACAACGGACAAGAAGACGTGGACCGGGTGCTCGAGGTCTTGCCTTCGATCGTGGAGACGCTGCGCCACGCCCACAGTTCCGGGTCGAATGGACGCAGCGCCGAGCATCTCCAATGCGTTCCAAATTATTTGTGAGCAGCCAGGTCTTCTCAAGGATGCCACCCTGCGCGAGCGCGAGCAGGCACCCGGCATTGCCTCGACGGTGGCGCAAAACTTGCGACCGCCTGCTTGCGGCAGCCGGCTTGCCTGGGATCGAGATCGGGCACGCGGTCATGGTAACTGATGAGATCGACGCAATTTGGGCCGTGGTCGTACGGAGTTTCCCGGTGCGGCTCACGGCATGGTGCTGGATGACCTCACAGGATCTCAATGCGTCGGTCGAGAGCGGCGTCTGCGGCTCTCAAGGCGCGCAATCCGGCTCCTCTTGTCACTGGTGCTCGCGCCAGACCTCGGTCGGGCCGAGCGCCAGGCAACGAGGCCAGTTGTGTCGACGAGGCGATTGCCGCGCTGGCTGAGCCGCATTCGTTCATCAACCGCGGCTTTCGGGGCTGCATGTCGAATGTGCGAGGAACGCACCAAACCACCGTTTCCGACAAGGAGAATGCAATGAATTGTTCCGCTGACAGCAGTCCCATTGACGTCACCAACATCCTCACGCGCCTGAAAGGCCTCTCATCCGCCGAGGAGTTCTTCGCTGTCCTTGGGGTCACGTATGATCCGAAGGTGCTCAATGTCTCACGGCTGCATATCCTCAAGCGTGTGGGCCAATACCTTGTCGAGGAAGATTTCTCCGGTCTGCCCGACCAGGTGATTGCCGCGCGCGTGCGCGCCATGCTGCAACGCGCCTACGAGGAGTTCGCGATTTCCTCGCCGCTCATGCACCGGGTTTTCAAGGTGCTCAAAGACCACGATCCGGACAAACCTCACACACCAGGCCGCACATTCGTTCCGTTCGACTCGGTCCTGAAGCGGTTCGGCGAATAGCGCTGCATGGTTGCGAAACCGACAATGTCGACAAGCCGACAATTTGGACGTCAAAACCGGCGGGCTTCAGAAATGACGAATGGAATTTACAAGGCACCGACGCCCGCCAAACACTTGGCACGAATGATGCAAACAAGAACTCGCACCGCCAGCCCGCATCCGGATAACAGCGCAGAGAACGCCAATGCATATCGTCGTCAGCATCAAGCAGGTGCCGGACTCGGCACAGATACGCGTCCATCCGGTGACGAACACCATTATGCGCCAGGGTGTGCCGACCATCATCAACCCTTACGACTTGTTCGCCCTCGAAGAAGCACTCAGGCTACGCGACGCTTATGGCGGGGAGGTCACCGTGCTCACTATGGGTCCGCCTATGGCAGAGGACTCCCTGCGCAAGGCGCTTGGCTACGGCGCCGATCGCGCGGTGCTTTTGACCGACCGCTATTTTGCCGGTTCTGACACACTGGCCACCTCCTTTGCTCTTTCCCAGGCGATCGCGAAGATCGGCGAGACGTTCGGCACACCGGACGTGGTCTTCACGGGCAAACAGACGATCGACGGCGACACCGCCCAAGTCGGGCCCGGCATCGCCAAGCGTCTCGATCTCCTTCAACTCACCTATGTCGCGAAAATCGCCTCCATTGATCTTGCTGCAGGCGAGATCACGGTCGAGCGCCGTTGCGAGGGCGGCACCCAGAAGCTGAAGAGCAGGCTGCCTTGTCTCATCACCATGCTGGAAGGCACAAACGAGATGCGCCGGGGCTCGATCGAAGACGCGCTTTGCGCCGCGCGCAGCCAGATTGTGAAATGGAGTGCGGCCGATGCCGGCATTGAAGATCTCACCAAATGCGGCTTGCGTGGCTCGCCGACGGTCGTCAAACGCGTTTTTGCCCCTAGCGCCCGTTCGGAAAAGGCGGAGCAAATTGAGACCGCCGAAAAGACGCTGCGCGATACCGCAGACGACCTGATTGGTGCAATCTTCACCCGCCAGCCGGCGCTGGAACCGGAACTCGCCTTCGAGGGCGCGTGACGGCAAGGAGCAGACCATATGTCGAGCACGAACTCAGACACCCCTCGCCAGCCTCCCGGCCGTGCCGGCATGAAGAAGGAGCTTCCTGAGCGTTTCAGGGACTATAGGCACGTCTGGGTTTTCATCGAGCTCGAACGTGGCCAGGTCCACCCGGTATCTTTCGAACTGCTTGGCGAGGGCCGCAAGCTGGCGGACAAACTTGGCGTCCAGCTCGCGGGCGCTGTGCTCGGACCCCCGGGAGAAACCACCCAGAACGCAGTCGCCGAGGCCTTCGCCTATGGCGCCGACCTCGTCTACTTCGTTGAGGCGCCGGTGCTCGCCGACTATCGGAATGAGCCTTTCACCAAGGCGATGACAGATCTGGTTGCTACTTACAAACCGGAGATCCTGCTTCTCGGTGCAACCACGCTCGGCAGGGATCTCGCCGGTTCCGTCGCAACCACCTTGCTGACAGGGCTAACGGCCGACTGCACCGAACTTGACGTGGATGCTGACGGCTCGCTCGCCGCGACTCGCCCGACTTTTGGCGGTTCGTTGCTATGCACGATCTACACGCTCAATTACAGGCCGCAGATGGCGACGGTGCGACCGAGGGTCATGCCGATGCCCCAGCGGGCCGACAGAGCGATCGGGCGTGTCATTCCGCACAAGCTGTCGCTAGCCGAGGATGAAATCGTCACGAAAGTGCTTGGGTTCCTTCCGGACAGCCAGTCGGGCATTGCCAATCTCGCCTATGCGGATGTGGTGGTTGCGGGAGGGCTCGGTCTCGGCGGAGCGGAGAACCTGCAGCTTGTGAAGAGTCTCGCGCGAGTGATAGGCGCCGAATTCGGCTGTTCGCGGCCGCTGGTCCAAAAGGGCTGGATGTCGGCCGATCGGCAGATCGGCCAAACAGGCAAGACAATCCGGCCGAAGCTTTACATAGCGGCCGGTATTTCCGGCGCCATCCAGCACCGCGTTGGAGTTGAGGGAGCCGATCTCATCGTGGCCATCAACACCGACCCCAACGCGCCGATTTTCGATTTCGCTCACCTCGGGATCGTCACCGATGCGGTCCGTTTCCTGCCAGCGCTGACCGAGGCCTTCACCCGGCGGCTGTCACCGCACAGTCGCGACAAGCTTGCGAGCTAAGGGAGATGGAAATGATCAACGAAGAGTTCGACGCCATTGTCATCGGGGCCGGCATGTCCGGGAACGCAGCTGCTTACACCATGGCAAGCGACGGCTTGAAGGTACTCCAGTTGGAGCGAGGTGAATATCCGGGCTCCAAGAACGTCCAGGGCGCCATCATGTACGCGAACATGCTGGAGAAGATCGTCCCGGATTTCCGCGATGATGCACCGCTCGAGCGGCATCTGGTTGAACAGCGGCTCTGGGTGATGGACGACACCTCCCACACCGGGATTCACTATCGGTCGGACGACTTCAACGAGGTGAAGCCAAACCGCTATACGATCATTCGTGCCCAGTTCGATAAATGGTTTTCGCGCAGGGTGCGCGAGGCCGGCGCGACGGTTCTGTGCGAGACGACGGTGACGGAACTCGTCCGTGACGCCAAGGGCAAGGTGATCGGCGTCCGCACGGATCGGGCCGGCGGAGCGATCTACGCGGACGTAGTTGTTCTTGCAGAAGGTGTCTGCGGGCTGCTTGGCACGCGGGGCGGTCTTCGCAAGATGCTGAAGCCGGAAGCGGTGGCGCTCGCAGTAAAGGAGATGCATTTCCTGCCCGAAGAGGTCATTGAGCAGCGGTTCGGCGTCAAAGGGAGTGAAGGCTGCGTGATCGAGGCAGTCGGCACGATATCCCACGGCATGGCCGGGCTCGGGTTCCTCTACACCAACAAGGAATCGATCTCACTGGGCATCGGCTGCCTCGTCTCGGATTTCGCCGCGAAGATGGAGAGCCCTTACGCCCTTCTCGATGCGCTGAAAAACCATCCTTCGATCCGGCCGCTGATCGCCGGTTCGGAGGTGAAAGAATACGCGGCGCATCTCATTCCCGAAGGTGGCTACAAGGCTATTCCGCAGCTCTTTGGCGACGGTTGGGTCGTTGTCGGCGATGCCGCGCAATTAAACAACGCCGTTCACCGCGAGGGTTCGAACCTCGCCATGACCTCCGGTCGCATTGCGGCTGAGGCTATCATACAGGTGAAGAGACGCAACGATCCAATGACCAAACGGAACCTCGCCCTTTATCAGACGATGCTGGATAAATCCTTCGTAGTCAAAGACCTGCGGAAATACAAAGACATGCCAACTTTACTCCACACTAACGCCTGCAATTTCTTCACGACCTACCCGCGGTTGATGTCGCAAGCCGCGCAAAACTTCATGCGTGTCGACGGCACGCCAAAGATCGAAAAGGAAAAGGCGACCACGGCAGCCTTCATCAAGGCGCGCTCGCGGTTGGGGCTGGTCAGCGACGCGATCCGCCTGGCATTAGCGTGGCGGTGAGGCACTGATGACATGACGAACCCAGGGACAGAATTACGTGTCGAAGACAAGCTTTACCAGAACCGCTATCTGGTGGACTCCGGCCGTCCGCATATAAAGGTGCGACCGCACAAGCAGCCAAGCGCGAATCTGCTCGCGCTGACCCGCGTCTGTCCAGCGAAATGCTATGAGTTGAACGACAAAGGTCAAGTTGAAATCACCGCCGATGGCTGCATGGAGTGCGGCACCTGCCGCGTTTTGTGCGAGGCCAGCGGCGAGATCGAATGGAATTATCCGCGTGGTGGCTTCGGCGTCCTCTTCAAGTTCGGATGATCGGCTTTGGCACCGTTTCGGCGGGTGTGCACCTGTGTACTCCCGAACTCGCGACAAAGCGCAATCTTGCCGGCACCATCTCGCCAAATTGCGGAGCGAGTGAACTTCCTGAACTGATGAAAAGGCGCTTGGGAGGAGCACCCTGGACCACAACCGCTGAGGTGTTTCCATGGCTCACATACAGCCGGATGATCGGGTCAACGGAGTAGGACCTCGAGACACCTTCCGCAAACCCGCCAGTGATGGGATGTTCGAAGCAGATGACTGGCTCAAGGGAATCTACGAGGTGTCGAAGGCGCTGACGGCTCCCGACCGGCTGGAGGTTACGCTGGCCAATGTCGCGAACACTCTCCCGTCGTTTGTGCAAATGCGTCATGGAGCAATCTTTGTCCTGGACTCTGAAGGTGAGCCGGAGATCGCCGCGAGTGCCGGCAGCGGCCCATCAGGCACTCACCCCATCATACCAAAGGCCGCAATAAATCAAATCGTCGCTACGGGCACGCGGCTCGTCATCGCGGACCTCAGCACGTCCGAGTTGTTTCAGGCCGACCTTCAAACACGTCCTGGTGTCAGTTCCCTCCCGATGGCCTTTATCGGCATCCCGGTTAAGGCTGAGGATAGGATTCTTGGGACGTTGTCGATCGTAAGAGACAGCGCAAACGGGTCCCGCTACGATGAGGACATCTGCTTCCTGACGATGGTGGCCAACCTCGTCGGCCGCACTATTCGCCTGCATCGCGGCTTGACTAGGGATCGTGAGCGGCGCGTCGATGAGCGCTGGACAGCGGAGAATTCGTCCGATGAGGACCGGACCGACCCCGTCCCGCATGCGCCCGTCAAGATGGATGGGATCATCGGGGAGAGCCCCGCACTCAAGCAGGTGCTCGAAACCGTCTCCATTGTAGCAAGGACGAATTCCACCGTGCTCCTGAGGGGCGAGAGCGGCACCGGCAAGGAGTTTTTCGCGCAAGCCATACATAGGCTCTCGCGCCGGCGGAGGAAGTCTTTCGTCAAGTTGAACTGCGCCGCACTGTCGGAAAGCGTTCTGGAGTCGGAGCTGTTCGGACATGAGAAAGGCGCCTTCACAGGGGCAATTTCCCAGCGCGCCGGCCGTTTTGAATTGGCAAACGGAGGAACGCTGCTACTCGATGAAATCGGCGAGATTTCACCTGCATTCCAAGCCAAGCTGTTACGTGTCTTGCAGGAAGGCGAACTGGAGCGTGTTGGCGGTACCAAGACGCTGCAGGTCGACGTGCGACTTATATGCGCCACCAACAGGGATCTCGAGTCGGCTGTCGTAAGCGGGGAGTTCAGGGCTGACCTTTATTATCGCATCAATGTGGTGCCAATCATCCTGCCTCCGCTCCGAGAGCGACCGGGGGATATCCCTCGCCTTGCGAACGCCTTCCTCGAACGATTCAACAAGGAGAACCATCTCGAACTCGCCTTTGCGCCGTCGGCGCTTGAGTTTATCTCGCAATGCTACTTCCCTGGTAATGTCCGCGAATTGGAGAACTGCGTGCAAAGGACGGCCACGCTAGCGCGTTCAAGGACAATCGCTCCATCAGATTTTGCCTGCAACAATAACCAATGCCTATCTTGGCTCCTCTGGAAAAGAGCTGATCATTCGCACAGCGGCAATACCGGCAACCAGCGCTTTCGAAGCAATATAATGCCCGCCGGATTGCCGATGCCGGCCGGGCGCTTCGGCGCCCCGCAGGATAACATGCGACCCCATACTGCCGACCCTGCAAACGATCCCGCTCTCCCTGCAATAGGCCCGCGCCTGACGGAACGCGACCGGCTGATCGGCGCGATGGAGAAGGTCGGCTGGGTTCAGGCCAAGGCCGCCCGTGTCCTCGGCGTTACGCCGCGACAGGTCGGATATGCTTTGCGCCGACACGGGATCGAGGTGAAGAAATTCTAGCGTTCTCATGAGGTGGAGAACGAGAACACTGCGCCAGCTACGCGAAATGTGTCGGAGCCCGGGCCAAAGCTGCGCGAGTGTGTGATGCTGTCACACCCCTTCATCACCCGCCCTTGCCGACGTCTTGCCGACCGCAGAAAGGAGTCACCCCACTCTCCTGAATCGGAACTATGCAGACCCAAGTGAGCAGTGGCAACTTCACCGCGAACGAGCTCGCCGTCGCCGAGACCGACATCCTCGTCGGAAGACCGGTCGGGAGTTGTGCCGAGGGCGATCACGGCCGAGCGGTCGACGCGGGATTTCTATCTCGAACTGATGTCCGGCCGGGTCGTCTTCCTCACCTTCTAACATAGTCCTGTTCGAAGTCCGACAAAGCGATGTCGGAGCAACTCCATGATATCCGACGCGCAAATCCAATTCGTGAACTAGCGCCACCTTTTCAGTTGGCATTGCTCTTGCGCTTCGAACCGCGACGTTAACCCGTAACGGAGCCGTTCAATGGCCGCACCGGTGATTTCAGTTGAGAGCCTGACCGGCACGAGGTTCTCCGACCAGTTGCTGGTGAGCGCGCAGTCGGGTGGCTGCGCATCTTCGTCCTGCGGGTCGTCGACAAGGCCGGACGATGTGGATCCGGCCATCTGGGACAAGATCAAGGATCACCCGTGCTTTTCAGAAGAGGCGCACCACTATTTCGCGCGCATGCACGTCGCCGTCGCGCCGGCCTGCAATGTCCAGTGCAACTACTGCAATCGCAAATATGATTGCGCCAACGAAAGCCGGCCCGGGGTTGTCTCGGAAAAGCTGACGCCCGATCAGGCAGTACGCAAGGTGATCGCGGTCGCCAATGAAGTGCCGCAGCTTTCCGTGCTTGGCATCGCCGGACCGGGCGATGCCTGCTACGACTGGGAGAAGACGAAGGCGACGTTCGAACGCGTCGTCAGGGAAATCCCCGACGTCAAGCTCTGCGTCTCTACGAACGGGCTCGCGCTGCCGGACCACGTCGACGAGCTTGCCGACATGAATGTCGATCACGTGACGATCACGATCAACATGGTCGATCCGGAAGTCGGCGCAAAGATCTATCCCTGGATCTTTTACGACCATCGTCGCTACGTCGGCATCCAAGCCGCCAGAATTCTGCACGAGCGGCAGATGCTGGGGTTAGAGATGCTGAGCGCGCGCGGCATCCTCACCAAAATCAATTCGGTGATGATCCCTGGAGTGAACGACCAGCACCTGATTGAGGTGAATAAGTGGGTCAAGCAGCGCGGCGCGTTCCTGCACAACGTCATGCCTCTGATTTCCGACCCGGCGCACGGCACGCACTACGGGTTGATCGGGCAGCGCGGTCCAAATGCAATGGAGATGAAGGCTCTTCAGGATCGTCTTGAAGGCGGCGCCAAGTTGATGCGCCACTGCCGACAGTGCCGGGCAGATGCCGTCGGCCTGCTGGGTGAGGATCGTGGCCAGGAATTCACACTGGACCAGATTCCCGGCGAGCTCACCTACGATGCCGGCAAGCGCGAAGCCTATCGGGAGCTGGTCACGCACGAGCGCCGTGATCGCCTGGCAGCCAGGAGCGAAGCGATCGGAATGGTCAAGACAACGAGCTCCGGCAAGTCCCTCCTCGTTGCGGTGGCGACTAAGGGCGGCGGCCGCGTCAACGAACACTTCGGCCATGCCAAGGAATTTCAGGTGTATGAAGCGTCGCCGGTAGGGATCAACTTTATCGGGCACCGCAGGGTTGAGCAGTATTGCCTCGGGGGTTGGGGCGAGAAGGCCACTCTCGACGGGGTCATCGCTGCGCTTGAAGGCGTAGACATAGTGCTTTGCGTCAAAATTGGAGATTGCCCCAAGGATCAGCTCGCGGCCGCCGGTATCCGAGCAACCGACGCTTACGGCCATGACTACATCGAAACGGCAATCAGCTCGATTTACGCCGCCGAGTCCGGCGTCCAGGCACTCGCCGCGACGGCCTGAACCTATCTCATTTACTCGAATCAGGAATCAAAATGGCTTTCAAGATCATCGCATCCCAATGCACACAATGCGGCGCCTGCGAATTCGAATGCCCGTCGGGTGCGATCAAGTTCAAAGGCGAGAGCTACGTGGTCGAGCTGCAGAAGTGCACCGAATGCGAGGGAGCTTTCGACACGCAGCAATGTGCTTCGGTGTGTCCTGTGCCGAAGACCTGCGTTCCTGCCTGAGTCCACTGGGTACCCACACAACTGGCTGCCCCGGGGAATGCCTGCGCGCCTCATCAATGACACTAGCCTCAGAGAACCAAGGAACCGCCATGCGGCTCGCACGCGAACAGGAGGTGGAAATCCGCAGACCTCCCCAATTTCAGCCGGGAGAGCGGGTCCGTGCCACTCGCCACATTAAGAATGACGGCACCTATCCTGGCAGGGAGATCGGCGAAAATCTCGTGCGCAAGGGCGAAGAGGGTTATGTGCGCGACATTGGCACGTTTCTACAGCAGTTCTTCATCTACGCGGTCGAATGGATCGACCGTGGGACGGTCGTCGGCATGCGAGCGCGTGAATTGACGAGCCTCGACAACGCCGACGCTCCCTGCCGTGCCGAAGAAAACGCCAATAAAGGAACGGCCGCATGAAAGTAATGATCCGCAGGACCGAGGCCGGGTTGTCGGCGTATGTCCCCAAAAAGGATCTCGAGGAGCCGATTATCAAGTTCGAGAACCAGGACCTGTGGGGCGGGGTCGTAACGCTCAGGAACGGCTGGCGGCTCCTCCTTCCCGATCTTCCGCCGCATACGCGTCTGCCGATCACCGTCGAGGCAAGGAAGCTTTCCGACGGGGACTGATGCCGCCCGTCAATGAGAGGCGTCAAGAGGAAACGAGCATGAACACGATCCCGACCTCGGGCCACCTAGTCGTCGTCCGGGACAGTTTTGCCCGAAAGCTGCTTGAGCTGGCCAGACGAGCGTTAGTCTCCGATCAGGTGATCCCGTATCTCGGTCCGGGTCTCCTCCGGCTCAGCTCTGCTGAGCCGCCTGTACCGTGTACCCCCGAAGCCGTTGCCGAGGCACTCAACACGCGGGCGCCAGCCCCCTCGAAGATCCGCACCAATATGTGGTCGGTCGCGCAGTTCATCGAACAGCGCCGGCATCGCCGCACACTTCAAGCTTGGATGACTGATATATTTGCCGGGCCGGCGGCGCCGGCCATCCTCCACGCCTGGCTCGCAAAACTCCCGCTCTCCCTCATCATCGACAGCTGGTACGAAGGCGCCATGCGCGCGGCGCTGGCAGAGGCCGGCCGAACCGACGTCGTCGAGATACAAGGCGTTACGCGGGCGAACGAAGCTGGCGACATTTGGACCAGAACTTACGACTTGTCGGGAAGGGAACTCCAGGCTGGAGCAGCGACAAAGACGGTTCTCTATGCGCCACATGGCAGTATTAGGCCGGCAGCAAACTTCCTCATCGCCGATTCCGACTATGTCGAAGCCCTGACTGAAATCGATATCCAGACGCCTATCCCTGACGTGGTCAAGGAGCGACGCGTCGACCGGGGCTTTTTTTTCGTCGGCTGCCGCTTCAATGATCAGATGCTGCGCACTTACGCCAGGCAGATCATGAAGCGCTCAGAAGGCCCCCGTTACGCGATAATGGACGGGCAAACGCTGACCAGAAACGAAGCCCGTTTCCTTGCGGCAAGCGGAATCACGGTGATCGACATGCCAGCGAGCGAAGCCGTGGCGCAACTCGTCGGATCAGCATCTTGAGCCGATGGTGGCCAGAATCAACTTGGAGGGACGTCTTTGATGTGAGTCGACCGGCTCGCTTCCGAAGGCGGAAAATTCAGTCGGGGGCACTCGGTGGGCAGTGATGCTGTTGGCACGACCTCTCTCAAATCGTCCGCGCATGTAAAAGCGGCCGGGTGGGGCCGGGGCTTGAGCACGCTACTGCGCATTACGCGCATGAATTTGAGGCACCCGTGGCAGGTCGCGTTAGCTATCGGTTCGACGATGGTAGCCGTGATCCTGCAGTTGCTCATTCCCCAGCTTCTCGGCCGGGCTGTCGACCAGACCCAAGTAGCCATCGGGGGCGGTGTCACGGTGACGGCTGCAGAACAAGCCCTCTGGACTCCTGCTCTCCTGCTGCTCGGTGCGAGTACGCTACGCGGCCTCTTTACGATGGCGCAAAACTACTTTGCCGAAGCCGTCGGGCACCACGTCGCGTACGAACTGCGGCTTGCTTGTTACGACAAGGTCCAGCGCCTGAGCTTTTCCTTTCACGACCGGGTGCATTCAGGCGACCTGATCACCCTCGGCATCCTCGATCTCGACGGCGTGCGGATGTATTTTTCCACCGCCCTGGTTAGGTTCTTTCTGCTCACCATGCTGATCGGGATAGGCGCCTGCATGATGATCTCAACCGATCCGGTGCTCGGTTTGATCGCGCTGAGCTTCGTGCCTTTCGTAGCCTGGCGATCGTCGGTCACCCAGCTTAAGCTACGCGCCATCTGGCTCGACCTGCAGGAGCGGCTTTCCGTCCTGGGCCGCGTGATGGAAGAAAATCTCGCGGGCATCCGCGTTGTCCGGGCGTTTTCGGCACAGGCTCATGAGATGGCGAAGTTCGACATCGCCTCGACAAACGCGCTCGAACTCGCGCACGAGCAGGTTGACGTGTACGTGCCCAACACGTCGGCAATGACCCTCGCCTTCTTTGTCGCCATGGGGTTGGTCCTCTGGGTCGGTTGCGACAAACTCATCGCCGGCCAGATCAGCGTTGGAACGCTCACGACGTTCCTGACGTTCATGACGATCCTGCAAATGCCCGTCCGCCAGATCGGACTGATGGTCAACGGCTTTGCCCGCGCTTACACTTGCGGTTCGCGCCTCTTCAGTCTGCTCGACCAGGACATCACGATCGGGGATGCTTCCGGTGCAAGACCGCTCGAGATCGGTGAAGGAACTCTGCGCTTCGACAATGTCTCGTTTGCATATCCCGGCACCGGAAACCGCGTCATTCTAAAGAATATTACCTTCTGCGCCCGTAGGGGCGAGACGATCGCGATCGTGGGTCCGCCGGGTTCTGGCAAGTCGACAATTGCTCACCTGATCCCCCGCTTTTACGACGTCACTGGTGGCACCATCATGCTTGACGGGCAGGACATCCGCGGGGTCACCCTCGCATCGCTTCGCAAGGCGGTCGCGGTCGTACAGCAGGATGCATTCCTGTTCACAACCACGATCGAGAACAACATCGCTTATGGCGACCCCTGGGCGAAGGAACAGCCGATCGAGCGCGCTAGCGAATCCGCCCAGTTGCACAATTACATTCTCGGTCTCCCCGCTGGCTACAAGACAGTCGTCGGCGAACGTGGCGCCTCTCTCTCGGGCGGCCAGCGTCAGCGTCTCACCATAGCTCGCACGATGATGTTGCGCCCATCAATCGTCGTTTTCGACGACTCAACGGCCGCGATCGACGCCGCCACAGAGCAGCGCATCCGCGCGGCGATACGGCGTTTCGCCAAGGATAGGGTGACGATCATCATCGCCCACCGGCTGAGTTCACTCAAGCACGCCGACCGGATTCTGTTTGTCGACAACGGCGAGATCGTGGAACGCGGCACCCATCAAGAGCTTTTGGCCAAGCGAGGACGCTATAAGGCCCTTTATGATCTTCAGTTGCGCCCGGGAGATGACATTGCGACCACGTTTGGAGGCGCGCCCTGATGGCCAAGCGGCACGCCAACGAACTCGAAATCGAACCGAATGATAGCGGTAGACGCCCTCCGCGCGCGGTCGTCGGGTCCCATCGCATCGAGGAGGAGATCTTTGGCCGGGCTTTCGACAAGAACATCATTCGCCGCATATGGGCCTTCGTTCGTCCCTACCGAGCCATGGCGGTCGTCTCGCTTGCCGCATTGCTGATTTTCACTGGCACGCAGCTTCTCATCCCGCTGATCATCCGCTACGCGATCGACCACGCCATAACTCCGGTAGGCGCTGATGCCTCCGCCCTGCTTGAGGCCGCCATCGCGTTTGCGCTTGCCATTTTGGTTAATTTCGGCGCCGCCTACGCGCAAGAAACCGTGGTGGGGAAAATGGCCGAGAACGTCCTCTTCGACATCCGCCGCGCCATGTTTGCCCATCTGCAGAAGGTATCGCTCTCCTTCATGGACAAGACCGAGGTAGGACGCCTGATGTCTCGCCTTCAGGGTGACGTCAACTCTATCCACGAATTTCTCGAAAACTCGATCTACTCCGTAGGCGACATTGCGCTTCTCTTCGGCATCATCTTCGTAATGCTGTCGGTCAACTTCAACCTCGGCTTTCTGACGCTCTCGGTCTTGCCGGCCCTGTTGATTATCCGCATCCTGTGGCTGCCGCGTGCCCGCGAGGCCTTCATGGCTGCACAAGAGACCAATTCAGTCGTCAACGGCGCATTGGCCGAAGCGATTCAAGGCGTCCGAACAGTCCAGTCCATGGACCGCCAGTACGTCAACTTCGTATTGTATGACGACAAGGCACATGCCGACCTCACGACCCATCTGACCGCTGCCAAATATGCACAGGTCATGGTCCCGATCGTCGATGGCCTCACCGGCCTCGCCATGGCTGTCGTCATTGTGGTCGGCGGCTCCATGATCATGAATGGCCGCGTCGATGTGGGCGTATTGGTTGCCTACATATTCTATATCCAACGCTTCTTTGACCCAATTCGCTCACTTACTCTGCAATATTCCGTCATGCAGCGCGCAATGGCCTCCGGCAAGCGCCTGACCGATGTGCTCGACGTCAGGATCGAGGTCCAGGACAAACCGGATGCCAGGATCCTTGCGCCCGAAATGGACGGCTCGGTCGAGTTCAGGAGCGTCACGTTCGGGTACGATCCCAAACAGCCGGTGCTGAAAAACGTCTCTTTCCGGGTCAATCCCGGCGAGACGGTCGCCTTGGTCGGGCCGACCGGCTCTGGTAAATCGAGCGCGATGGCCCTCGTCCACCGCTTCTATGATGTTCAGCAAGGCCAAGTGCTGGTTGGCGGACATGATGTGCGCGATCTCACCCAGGAATCGCTCGGCAACCAGATCGCCATGGTGCTGCAGGAGCCGTTTCTGTTCACCGGGACGGTTTTCGAGAACATCCGCTACCGCAAGACGGAAGCCACGCGCGAGATGGTGATCGAGGCCGCCAAGGTGGTCGGAGCCCACGACTTCATCATGAGCCTTCCCGACAGGTATGAAACTCAACTCGGCGAACGCGGCGGCAACCTTTCTCTGGGCCAGCGCCAGCTTGTCAGTTTCGCCCGCGCTCTCGTCGCCGACGCCAAGATCCTTGTTCTTGACGAGGCCACCGCCAGCATCGACAGCTACACGGAAATGCTCATCCAGAAAGCTCTCAGAAAACTCCTGGAAGGCCGCACCGGGCTAGTCATCGCCCACCGTCTCGCCACAATCCGTGGTGCCGATCGCATCATCGTGCTTCAGAACGGCCAGGTTATTGAGACCGGCAACCATGACAAACTGATGGCTATGGGCGGGCTCTATTCCAAACTCTACAATCTGAACTACTCGTCATTCGACGACATTCCCGAAGAGGAAGCCGATCCGACCGGACAAGCCGCCTCTCGTACCTGATGCTTCTTGCTAGCAGTATCTGACCGTCCAGGGGTACCGGCGAAAGCGCTGACAGCGATTGCGCTAAATCCCGGACGGCCATGGGAACCTGATCATCACCGGCCAGACCGGAACCGGAAGTCGTGGCTGGCCGGCGCCTTCGGCCGCAAGCAGCAGGGCTCGATCGTTTCGGTGCTATATGTGCACGTGCCACCCTGTTCGAGGATTGCGCTCGCCCATCTCAATGGACGCTTCCCACACCTCATCGACAAGCTCACCCGCGCGCAACTGCTCGTCCTCAATGGCCCACTCCCCTACTGGAAAACAGCGCTCGCATCTGTTCGAAATCGTCGAAAAACGATATCGCCGCACCGGCCGTGTCCGGTGGCCAGATGGCATTACCTCATCGCACCCACCGTCGCCGACCCCATTCTCGAACGGATCGTGCATAACGCACACCGCACACCGCATGGTGCTCCAGGGCGACAGAATGCGGAGAGCAAAAAGGCCGCGCCCCTAAACCGGCCTCAAACCGGCGAAAGCAACCATCCGGGAAGCAAAGAAATGCGCATCGATGCCCAATCGGCATTCACCAGGCAACATGGAGCTCCCAGGTTTAGCGTCGAACCGCCTGCTTTGTCCTCACCAAGTCATCTTACCCGAGCCGGACTTCCCATGACCTTCGCCCCTGCGGCAACATCTCGAGTGACCACGCTGCCAGCGCCGACGGCCGCATCATCGCCGTGACGCCCGGCAGAATGATTGCTCCATCACCGATCCAGGCACGACTGCCCATCCGAACAGGACGCCCGAACTGCATCCCAGATTGTCTCTGCTCGGGATCATGTTGATGATCGGCTGTATAGATCTGCACGGCAGGGCCAATTGCCGTTCCTTTGCCAATTCTCACCTTTGCCACGTCAAGGATGACGCAGTTGAAGTTGAGGCAGACGTCGGCCGATGGAATTGAAACCTTAATCGCAGAAAAAGGCGGACGGATGACCGCTCCGGGTCCAATCTCTCCGAGCCGCTCGGACGCTCAGCCCGATCTTCCTACTAGATCTGAGGCGTTCCGCCGGCTGGTAGAGGCTGGTCTAGCATCACATGCCGCCGCTGCCGACCCGTCTGATGGCGGGGCTCGCCGTCCTCAAGCACACCTTCAACCTGTCAGACGAGGCGCTGTGCGCACGCTGGATCGAGAACCCGTATTTCCAGTATCTGTGCGGCGAGGAGTTCTTCCGCCACGACCTGCCGTTCGACCGCTCCTCGATGACGCGCTGGCGCAGCCGCATGGGCGAGGAGCGGATCATGGTGCTGCTGCAGGAAAGCCTCAGCATTGCGGTCAAGACTGGGGCGATGAAGCCGCAGGATACGCGCCGGGTCATTGTCGACACGACGGCTCAACCCAAGAACGTGATGTTCCCGACCGACGCCAAGCTCATCCATCGCGCCCGCGAGCGGCTGGTGCGGCTGGCGCGCGGCTCGACCTGCGTCAGTCCTATGTCCGGGTCGGCAAACAGGCGCTGATCATGTATCAGCGCTACGCCCACGCCAAGCAATTCAAGCGGGCCAACAAGGCGCTGCGCAGGCTCAGGACGTATCTGGGGCGCACCGTCCGCGACATCTCCCGTCAGATCGCCGGCGACGCGGAGCTGGACGCGCTTTTCAAATGGTCGCTCTACCAGGCCTCCACCGTTCTCGAACAGCGTCAGCGCCAGCGCGGCCGCAAGATCTACAGCCTGCATGCGCACGAGGTGGAATGCATCGGCAAGGGCAAGGCGCACGCGCCCTACGAGTTCGGGGTGAAGGTGTCCGTGGCGACGACGCTGAAGCGTTCAAAGGGCGGCCAGTTCGCCCTGCACGCCATGGCGCTCCCCGGCAACCCCTATGACGGCCATACCCTGGCAACGATCATCCCGGACATGCAACGGATCATCGGATCCGAAACGCAGCGCATCCTCGCCGATGCCGGCTACCGCGGCCACAATGCGCCGCAAAGTCATAAGTTCAGGGTCTTCACCGCTGGTCAAAAGCGCCGCGTGACACCGGCCATCAAGCGCCAGATGCGGCGGCGATCGGCCGTCGAGCCGGTGATCGGTCACATCAAGAACGAACACAGAATGGGCCGCAATTACCTCGCTCACACCCAAGGCGATGCGATCAACGCCATCCTGGCCGCAGCCGGTTACAACTTGTATGGGGCGATGATTGTCAAGCTTGGTTCGTGGTTCGTTTCCTCATCTCCTGGTTCGGCCAACTGGCGACCCATCTCCTCGTCCCGACCTGCTTCGAACGGGCCGCCGCGCGCAGGGACGGTCAAGGGTGGGGCCGCAGGCCCATCGCGCAGCGACTTGTCCTTGACGGTCACGAGCACCGGCGGCAGGCTTTGTCGGGGTCGGGTGAGCCCCTTTCTTGCAGGGGGCCAAAAAGCCGACGATGGATTCCGAGGCGAGCTCGCCGAGCCAGGCGCGGAGGTCGCGCGGCAGACTTGTATGCGGTAGATCCCCCCCGTGGATCTGAACCATGATGCAGCATGCGCATCGGTGGCGAAGCTCCGGGGCGGCGGGCCCATTCTTCAGCACGGCCTGTAAAACACCATGTTGTAGCGCGGGTCACCGCCACCTCGGATCGTCATCGGCAGACCTTGCTAGATGCCCGCCAATAGGATTGTGCCTTGTTCTCCTCTTCCCATGTGGCTGTCACGCCGCGCGCAAACTGACGCCTTGCGGCACCTCGCCCGCGGTGACGAGACACCACAGCGCGATCAGCAGCTTGCGGGCCAGTGCTACGATCATCGTCTTGCGCGTGGTCTTGCGGCCGTCGTTCGTGCGCGCCTGGAACCATTGGGCCAGGGCACTGTCTTTTTGGAAGCGCAGAAACCGCCAGGCCAACTGGATCATGCCGCGCCGCACGCGGGCATTGCCGGCGCGTGCCAGCCCTTTCTCGCGGCGGCGTTTGCCGCTCTCGTCCGGCGACCCCGTCAGCCCGGCATAGCGCGCCACGGCGCGGCGATCGCGCAAGCCGCGCGACAGGATCTCGTGGACCAGCATGTCCGCCGTCTCGACGCCGATGCCGATAATCCGCGCGATGAGGCGAACCATCGCATGCGGGCCGTTTTCCGCCGCCGGGACGGCCGAGAGCTTGCGCTCCCTTTCCTGTTCGATCGCGCGGATCTGCTGGCGCACCAGGTTGAGCCGCTCGAGGAAGCGGTGGACCTCGGCGCGGGTGTTGTGCGGCAGCGCCGTCCCCTCAGCCGTGCGGATATTCTCGAGCCTATCCGCCGCGCAGCGCAGGCTCAGCCGGAAGCTGTGGATGCCGAAGCGGGCGAGCACCGCCTTGATGCGGTTGATAAGCCGCGTCTGCTCGCCAACCAGGCTCTCCCGCTCGCGGCTCGGCCGTCGCGCGTCCTCCTCTTCGATGGTCGGGATCGCAGCCATGGAGCAATGACGTTTCTCGCCGCGCAGCCAGCCAAGAAAGGCACGCATCAACAGCTCGGTGTCGAGGCGATCGGTCTTGGCGCGGCGGTGCTCGCGCGACACCGCAACGCTGGCGGGATGGATGGCGTAGGCCTCGATGCCGTGCGCCCGCAAAAAGCGCGCCAACCAGAAGCCGTCGCCGGCCGCCTCATAGGCGACGGCGATCCGCTTGATCGCGTGCCCGGCCTGGCCGGCTTCGTCGCGCCAGCGCTGCAGCAGCTTCAACAGTGCTGGCGCGTCGGCATCGAGCTTCTTGAGCGGCTGGCGCTTGAGGCCCGGAACAAGCGCGGCAACCAGCCACTTCGCCTTGCTCATTTCGATGATGGTGATGATCGTGTTATTCTGCTCAAGAGCGGTAAGGGACCGGCTCGCGTCAAAAGATTGCGACATGGGGACGCTCCTTCTGCTGGATGTTCTTGGAGCGCCGAAGGATGCCACACCCTCGCCGCTCGCCCCATATCATCTTCTCCCTCCTGCTCAGGTGGCTGAAGGCGTTTTTGTGGCTCTTGATCGCCGCGTTCCTGAACCGGCCGAAGCAGCTTGCCGCTTAGCGATCAAGATTGTTCACAGCCGACGAGATAGTTTGCCAGTGAGGTTGGTACGGCCTGACAGTCGCTGGGAATAGAGGCCTATCGAACTCTGTGTGCAGTCGATGTTATGACGGATCGAACCGAAAACGCGTGGCCCCGGCGCCAACCGCCTTAAAGAACCGGCGGCCACGCTCGCTCATCGGATTGGGGAGCTCCATTACCCGCCAGCGGGTCGGGTCGAAAACGAAGGGTACGTAAAGAATCCTGTATCTGCGACTGCCGTCCGCAACGCATTCAGCGGCGCTTCGCATTTCGTTTTGCGTAAACTCGAACTCGAAAGAGTCATCCAGGTTCGACTTCACCTCGTACCGCCACTCGGTCTCGACGGTCTGTACCATGAAATCGAAACCGAGCCTGTCATCACCTTCCCAGTCGGTCTCGAGCTGGCCTCGGTTTTCCGATACCCAGCAGTTGTCGTTATAGCGGTCCTTGTGCTTTTCGCGTAGAAAACGGCTGACCAAATACTCGCTGGCGAAACCCATAGCTGACTTCACGTCCTCCGACACGCGCTCGGCTCGACGCCGCTTGCCACCTTTGCCCCCGGTGCCGCCGCCACGCCCGTCTGACTGCACCTGCTCAGCCAAATTGAACCGCTTGCGAGACCGTGTAAGCCATGCCCCGTCGGCCATCCGGGCATCCGCGAGAGCGATCAGGCTCTGCGCGAACTCCTTTGATCGCGTGTCGAGCGGCCTGTCAGCGAAAGTAATTGTGCGCTTGGTTATCTCGGCTTGCTCATTGCGCTCTTTTTCGCGCTTCTTCTCTCCGAGTAGATCCTCTGGATCGAGACCAAGCTCCACGGGGTCGACGGTGTGAGGCATGGTGTCGGGCCAAGCGCCCGCGCGGACGAGGGTCGCGATCTCCTGACCGACCTCGACCGGCGCAAAGTCGAAGAGCCCAAGCTGATCGACCGCCCTGAGCACCGCGAGTGCGCCGTCAGCCCACGGATTCAGCCGATCGTTCCGAAAACACCAGGCGCCGATCGCAGAGGTCCCTTCGTCAACAAAGCGCTGCAGCGTGCGCTTGGAGCGGTTGCGGAGCGTGGTGAGTGGCTCGAGCTCGCGCTCCACGTCGTCGCCGACGAGTTCATCCAGCCGCGCTGTCAGCAGAGTCTCGACGTCATCCCGCGACAGTTCCTCCCGCTCCACTACCCAACTTTCCTGAAATTCGAGGAAGTCGAGCGTGCGGAGGTTGACGTAGCGATCAAGCGGAGAGCCTGCGTCGTAGAGCGGTAAGAAGTGGCGCCGGAGCCGATTGACGGCTGCAGGCGAGAGCTCGCCTTTCCACATGTCAAAGAGACGTCGCAACTCACCTTCGTTGGAGAGGATCGGCTGGCCCAGGGCGGACAGCATCTGGTTCAGCCTGCCATAGTCGAGGCCGAGCGTCCGGCGGATCTCGGCGAGGTCCGGCCGAGCGAGTTCATCGAGCAGTTCCTCTGGCGGAAGAGGGAGACGGTCCGCGATCCGCGCGAGTGCATCCAGGACCTTCGACCGCAGCGCGCTGTCGCCAAGTTGCTCGCCGAGCGCCTGCGCCGTCTCCAAGTTGGTCACGCATGCGACCACCGGCAACAGCTTCCGCATCAGCATGTCGCCGTCGGTCCGGAGCGCGAGCGCGTGCTCGCGAACCAACTCGACCTTGCACCCTAGCGCACGCGCGAGCTCGTCGTCCGTGGGACGCTGTCTCGGGTCCTGTGTGACGCTTCGGTGTGCGAGCCGTAGCATAAGCGTCTCGAGCGAGCGCATTCGCCTGTCGAGCAAGGTAGCAAGGTATGGTGCGGCATCGGCGAGAACGGACCAAGTCAGCTCCTGACCCTCCCCGACGACCAAGGTTGGCAGGTCGTCATCGGGAAGCGCGAAAAACGGCAGCGCCTCGTTCACTTGGGTTCCCGCGACCGCCAGGCTGATGGTTCTGCATTGTCGCAGGCGGATGCGCCGGAGGCGTTGATCGACGGCGGTGCTTGAGATCTGCCGCTCAAGCTCCCGGCCGAGCACCTCGTTCGCCAGCACCGCGGCCTCGGGAAGCCATTCCAGCCCGTTGCTCACAAGCAGCGAATCCGCCAGGCTGGGCACCATGGTCTCGCCGTCGACAAGTACGTCGACTTGATTCCGGTCGATTCCAAGAGCCTCGAAGCCGCCGCTCGCCCGCAGCCGCTCGAGAGCGGGTTCAACCAGATCCTCTTCGCCCAGCTCAAGGATCGGCTGGCCGGCGGCAGCGACCGCCTTCGTCTCTGCTCGCAGCGGGTCGCCCGTCACGAAGATGCGCGGTGGGTCGGACGCGTTCCCAATGACTACCGAAATGCCGAGCGAAGTGAGGGTCGCGATCGGCAAGTCCGCTGGCAGCGCTACCTCGGTCTCGCACGCTTCCGCCCACGTCCGCTGGTAGACTTTGCGGAAGTTAACCCGCTCCCGCGGCTCCATTCCGCTCGATCCCCCGGCAATGTCGCCGAGCTTGCGGACCACTTCGTCCGCGGCAGACCAATCGCGCAGGACCACCGGGTCGCTGAACATGACAGTAACGAGGCGCTTCTCGTCCTCGATCATGTCCACGAGCCTCTCGCGAGGGCGGTCGACATAACGCGGTGGACGCTGTTTGCGGTCCTTTGATGCCCAAAGGGCTCCCGGTCGCTCGAATCGCTCGGAATCGCCCTCTACGGGCATCCAGCGGGCTGTCGCGATGAACACAGCGGCAGGGGTAGCAAACTTGCGCTCGTTCTGGTCATCTCCCCACCGCTCATAGCGCCCGAGGCTCCATTTGAGCCACTTATGATCATCGTTCGCGAGCTGTACGAGGATTAGCTCTGCGAAGCGTTGACGTGCTTCGGGCGGCAGGGCCGCGTGCTCCACTTGCCCCGGAAACCGCCAGAGGCCACCCCTGCGGCTGTAGATCGTTTGCGGATTAGGGAGCCGGACAGCGGAGTTTGCCGCGACCCACGCGACCGACCGTCCCAAAGCTGGAGCGGCAGTCCTCCGAAACGTGTCCCAAGTGTCGTATGGCGTGCCCGTGTCTGGCGCGTCCTCGTCGTCGAGCAGTGGGAGGCCGTCGCGAACCCCAGCCGCGCGCAGGAACTCCATCCATAGCCGACGGCCGCTGCTGTCTGGCTTAGGCGCCCAGCTTGGTTCGGCCAAAAGGAGCAGTTCCGCTGCCTGCGCGCAATCGGGCGAGTGCAGCGCAGCCTCGGCGAGATATGTCGAGAGCCGTCTTCCGTCGGTGGTCCAACCCTCGGAGAAGCGCGCCGTGCTCGCTGGGCGCCAGCCGCTTCTCGTCTCGACGTGCAGGTCAACATCACGGAGAATCTTTTCCGACCTCGCTCCCTCGACGCGCCAGACATCGAACGCCCACTTCAGGGTCGCCTCGCGCCGCTTGGGCGCGGGCTTCTCGCCGAAGAGCGATTGCACGTTCTGCAGCACTTGCAGCGCGTCGTAGCGACGCAGCAAGCCCGCTTTAATGAACTCGGTCACCGCTTCCGGCACCATCGGGATGCCGTCGTTGAGGATGGCGAACTTGCTTGCCACGATCGAGGGCGGAAGCGGAGCGCGATCACGCTCGCGCGTGCCCGTCTCACGGACGAATACCGGCGCTGCCCCCGTCACGTCGGCGGGCAGAATGCTGCCGTCCCGGGTCTTGAGCATCGTCTTGCCGTCGAGCTGTCTCAAGGCGTTCATAGACGAGAGCGCCTTCCGCGCTTCGTCGTAGAGGCTGCCCCAGGTGCGAAGGCCCGAGCCGTCCTGATCGAGTGAGAGCGCAACTGACTGTATCCAGTCGGCGAGTACACGGTCGTCCGGCGTCGGGCGCAAGTTTACAGCCTCCATGAGACGGTTGAGGCGGTCGAGCCGCTGGCTCTCTAGTTGGGGATCGGCAAGATTCAGGATGCCTGCCTTCACGAGCCTGCGGACACGAAGCAGCTTGTATCCCTGCTCGTGCCATATGCGCGCATTCCTGAAGGTGGCCCAGCTATCGTTGCCGCCGGCCGCCGGCACGACCGAGCAGTCGCGCCAGTCCAGCCCGATTTGCTGTGAGGCGCGCGCGAGTCGCGGCACGTCGTCGGGTTCCCACGCGGCAAGGTCGAAGATCGTGTTGCGGCCGATTTCGTCCGCGAGCGTCTTCAACTCCGTCGCGGCGCGCAGCGCGGTCTTGGCGAACTCGTCAAGGAGAAAGGCGTTCAGTGGCAGATCGAAGTTGGCACGACGCCGGTCGATCGAAGCGTAGAAGGGGGCATCCACGTGGCCCCGCAGTTTGGACGGCACCTCGGCTGCCATTGGCAAGAAATTGTATGTGCGACCGCGCTCCGCGTCGGTTGCCGAGAGCGAAACAGCCACCGCGACGCTCGGCTCGCCCTTCCACTCGCGCCAGCGCGCGAGCTGGGGCTCCTTTGCGATGCTCGCTTCGATTGCCGCGGACAAGCGGTCGCGGTCGACGGGCTTGCGTGCAACTAGATAGCGGCGACTACCGATAGCAACGATTTCATAGCTCAGCACAGCATCAGGACTCGGTGACGGCCGGCTCTGGACATTCCGAGAGAGGGTGCGGCGCCGGATCGAACCCACGTCGTCAATCTCGATCGTCACGCGCGCCAGCCGGTCCAGAAAGAGGAGGAGCGGCACGTCGAGGTCGGCAAGGGCAGACACCTGTTCGCGGGCGACCTTGATGGCGCCAGGTCCTGAAAGCGGGAGGTGCACGACCGTCGCGTACCCATCCTTGGCGAACTCCCTGATCTCCTCGGGCTGGCCATAGAGCGGCACCGCGGCCAGGTACCGTGGCAAGATCGTCGCCACACGATCCGCGGTGGGGCGGTCCGCTATCTTGAGGGTCTCCGCCCTTATCTCGTCAGGGCCTGCGAACCGGAAGCAGAAGCCGGTGAACTCCTCGGCTGCCAACGATTTCGGCTGGGAGTAAATCCTCGGGTCGTCGGACAGAGTTTCTACGCTTCGGAAGCCGAGCCCCTTGTTGCCAATGCCCTCGCCGACTGACTTGCTAGACACGCCCACGTTGCGGATGGCGTTCACATTCTTCCAACTGAACCCCACGCCTTTGTTGGCTACGAAGAGGTCCCCGCTATCCGAGCCCCTGATCACGAGCTTGAGGAGGATCGAACCCTCCTCGCCGTCCTCATGCGCGTCGTGTGCGTTCTGCACGAGTTCGAAGATAACACGGTCACCATACTCGCCGCCGATCACCTCGCTGACATTGCGCAGACTTTCGTAGGTAAGCAGGTCCGAGTGGACGGCGTCGACGGCATTGCGGAGTTGCGCCCTGAGCGTAGAAGTTAGCTGCTCTGCAGGTGACTGGTTCGAGCCATGCAAAACCGATACCTGCGCGTTTTCAATGAGCGTCAAGTCGATCACAGTTGAATTGTCTATAGTTACCATTGCCGCCCCCCTGGGTGCCAAGATGCCATCTGGACGCCGACCCCGCCAGTCCGATTTATCCGGAATGCTTAGTCCGGCGCATCCCTTTCGGAATGCGGTGGTATCGTGCCAGCCGAGCATGAGCCGTGCGCCTGCTCGCCAGGACGACGAAGACCACAGTGCAAATGTGCGCCCTTTTATCCTGCCATCTTAATGGGTTGTGTTTGGCGATACTTCGTGCCGATCGTCATTTCTCCTTCCGTATGCGAAATATACGAATCTATTCTCTGCGCTACGATTCCGCTTTTGGGCGTCGAGTTCCGATGCGCCGTGCGATCTTCCGCGCTCTGCAAGGGGATCAATCGACTGCGCTTTTTGCAGCGCTCGAACCGTGGTGGCGTCACTTTCTATCGGATGGACAGATCATCATCACAAGCAATCGAGCGCGGTCCGGCTGTCTGTCGATCGGGCGGCCACAGACAGGATTAATGGGCGTTACGTTGTTTCCTGGTTTGCATCGCTCCTCATCCGCCGGAGCGGATCTCCTTATGTCAATCAGCGTCTGTGAACGTGCAGACGCCATGCGCCCCAGTCGCCGTCGCATCGCTCATCGACAGGCACCCATAGCGTGCGATCCTTGCCACGCGCCCGCCGCGCCGCGCCGCGCCGGCTTGGTATTAGGCCGTATACCGCACTTGCAATTGAGACTGCTGTCAGTCGAGCCTGGCGCACGAACAACCCTACCGGTAGGGAGGAAGAATGGTCCAGTTTTGGTATTCTTGAGCCGTCAGCTGATCCTTGATCTTGGCGATCAGGCGTTGCTCGGGATCAAAGTCCGTGACGAAATCAATTCCGAATATACGCATGCCAACGGCCAGATAGCGGGTATCCCCTCCGCCATATGGTGGCTCAAAATGGTGATCATGACGGCCCGAGCCTCCGATAAGCACCGCGCTGAATTCACCTCGGCCCTTGCGCACGAATTTCTTCACCGCAGTCATCTCCATCCTGCCCGCGATCATAGGCCCGTGCCAATAGACAGCGACCCCGAAAGCGACTTTGTAGAGCGCCCTGACGAATTTTGGATCGTCCCCGAATCGCTGGGAAAACTTGACGGTCGCCATGCCGCCCGACGCCTCAAAGGACAGGTTTTCAAGATCCTTCGTCGATCGAACTGGTTTGAGGGTCTTGCCGAGCGCTTCGGAAGACCGCGGACCGCCGTTGATGTGCAGTTCAGGTCCGGCTTCAGTTTTGCGACCGACGATCGAACTCCAGCTGTCGAGCGATGGTGCTTTTCCCCGCTTTCGCGGCACGCTTCCGAGAAAGGTTATCAACTCGAATTGACGCAGCAGGGCCCGATCTAAGTGACCAAAACCGTTGTTGCATTTACGGCAAACGTCGCTGGCAAGCACGAAACCGGGAGGGGATCCCAACGCCTCCGGCAAGATATGCTCCAGAGATGGCTCGAATGTAGCTGCCCCGCACCATATACACGGTGCAGGATCAAAAGAGCGACGCTGCAAATGAGTGGTCATAACATTGGCGGCGTCCACCGGACTCTCCATGAGTTCAGACTCCGTGCAAGAGTGGACCGAGCTGGAATGCGGGGGCTATTCCCATCGGGTGGTGAACTTATGGCCTTAGCTAACGGCATCTTTGGAGTGAACATGAACGTCGAGATCGGTATGAAGTTGGAAGGTGATGCTCCTGCCAAGCGCCAGAACACCAAGTTGGAAGCGGAGGGCGCTGAGTTTTTAGCGCTCGGGATGTTGCTCATCGAGGGGATCCAATGCTTCAAGGCGTACACAAATTTCGCCGGCTATGATCTAGTGGCTGTAGACTCCTCTGGCGAGCGCTCCGCGCGAATCCAAGTCAAAAGCCGGTGGGCCACCGACTATGATCGGTCGTTTCCGATCAAGAATTTCAACTGCGATTTTGTCGTGTTGGCGGCGCTTAACCGAGGCTATCGGTTTCGCCAAAAGGCGGATCTCACCGCTCATGAGGGTCGCACTGCCCCGCGCTTTTATTGTTTCCCCGTCGAATTGGTTCGAAAAGCGCAAAACGCGATCGATAAGTGGGGAAAGGTCTCGCTCTCTCGCATTCCCGATCACACCCAATATGAAGATGCGTGGCATTTGATCCGCGCACATCTCGCAGCGGATCCGCCAGGCAACGGCACACGGTTCCGCAGAAATAACTTTCCATGTTCGTGAGAGACCGAGTAACGCGAGCGGACGAAGCGACAGTCGGAATGTTAGATGACGCGAGCCGACAAGCGCCGGTGCTCGGCATCGATGTGATGAAACAGAGCGTACTCGGCGTCGGTCAGCAAGAGTCGGTCAGGTTCTTCATATTGCGACCGGTTGGCCCGACTGACGAGGTCTAGAAGCTCTGGCTGGGCGTAACGGGTGTTCTTACGAACAAGATCGATGATGCTGTCGAGCGGGAATCGGGCACCGTATTCAACCTCTGCGCAAGACGATTGCTGCTTGTCGAACAACGCTCGCCATCCTCGCTTCATCCGCCGGAAGCGCCGTCCGGGAGAGCTGAGATTGTTCCAGGCATTCTCGATTCGATGTCGCAAGCGCGGTGCAGCTGCCCCGGTGCAGACGGTAATATGCACGGTGAGAAAGAGCGCTTCCAACGGTCGATAGAGTTTCAACAGACGATCCTTGTCTCGCTCGATGGAGAGCCGGCGTCTCTCGCGTGCCTGCACAATGGCGACGCTTGAAACGTTGCAAAACGTTAGCGCAAAGAGGGCCAGCAACGCTGCAGGCAAGATCGAACGAAGCTGCTCCGGCAGGTCCATGAACAGAGAGGGCCAAAACCATATGGCTGCAAAAGAGATGGTCAGCCCGACGAGCAGCCAAGTCGGCAAAGACTTGAGCGTGTCGAGTGCCTTGGTCGCCGTGGCTGCAGTGACATCCATCCTTTTCTCCTCCCGTTAGCGTCGGGTTATTTAGGTACGACCTAGGCAAGATGTAAGCAGAATTCTTCGGGCGCCTAAGCGGCCGGTTGTATGTCCTGGAAAATGCCCCTACAGCCTGAGAGAACCACACTCGCGTTTGCGGTCGAGGCATGAATCCGATGTGATGTCAGGTGCCGGGTGGCCGAGCCACAATAAGTCCGCTATAGATGGAAAACGAGCCTTTGCCAAAACTCAAAATATGTTGCAGGAGTGCTTTGTTGCGTATTCTATCTCCTGACTGCAGCGCTACGCGATGATCGTGCCGTTGTTTCCACCGCTCGATGGTGAAGCTGCCGAGCGGTTTCATGCTTTTGCGACCGACCTAGCCGAATTGCAGCGCGCGGGCGGCAAACACGAAATGGCAGAGGTACTGGCTCGTGAAGTGACTTGGTGCCGCTCAGCCTCTCACCTCGGTAAAAAAGCACTAGCCTACGAAGCGTGTGTTCGAATTCTGACGGACCTTGCTCGCCTGCGTTGGCGCATAATCGCGCTGGGACATGGGTTTGCTCTCGAGAACCCCAAGGAGTTGACCAGTGGGCGCCCACCGGAAGAGGTCGTCGCGAGCAAGGAGACGCTGCGTAGCGAGCTTCGTCCCGTGGTCGAAGAGCAGCGCCGCAACCCAGCGGTCATCGACTTCGTCAGCAAGATGGAGGGGGAGGACCGGCTCGGACGGCGAAGCGTCAAGCTGCTGATGGCCAAGGGTGATGAGCTTGCGCAGCGCCTCGGTCCCGCGCGTTCAAGAACTGGCTCAGATCGGTTGGTGGCATTGCGTGAGGCAATTAAACCCTATCTTCAGGAGGCTGACGAGAAGTTGGATCCGACGACAGGGCGCCGGCTGCGAGAGATTTGGCGATACTTTCGCTACAGCTGGTCCATCCCGCAGGTGCCTACACCAGGGCGCCAACTCCTCTACCTGATCCGTGATGCTGGTCACGAGGCGCACCCGGTGATCGGAATAGCGTCGCTCAACAACACGCCATTGGAAATGGGAGAGAAGCGCGAGTCGTTCATTGGCTGGCATCTTACGGCTCTGGTCGAACGGTTCAGATTGGCAGTTGCTCATGGCTCTGTGGGTCTTGAAGCTGAGGTTGCATGGCTCGAAGCTCAAGTCGAAAGGTCTTTGGCGGAAATAGATTGGACCAATCTCGTGACTCCCGAAGAGGCGGCTTCGCCTGACGAAGGCTTGGTCAAACGCCTAGCGAAACAGGGGCAGGACTTTGCCAAGAAGCGCGAGGCGTTACTGCGCGAAGTAGCAGGCGCGGAGCCAGACCTGTTTGAGATCGAAGGCTGGATTGATCCCAATGCGCCTCCCGTAGACGACGCGGTACTCCATCTCGAACCCAAGGCGTCGGTTGATGCGCGCATGCACAACGCCCGCAAGCAACTCGTAGCAAAGAAGCGTGCCACTGCCCTTTCTCGCCTATTGTCGGCTCGCATCACGATTGCGCGTCATAGAGCCGATCTCGTCGATCCCGTAACGGTAGAAGAGGCACTCGGCAGAGATCAGGTGCGAAGCGCAATCCACATCATTCTTGAGGCTCTCAAGGGACGCCGAGCCGGCGCTAACCTGCTCGAGATAACCACCTGTGGCGCCGTTGCCCCTTACAATCGTGTGCTCGGCGGGAAATTAGTTGCGTTGCTGATGCTTAGTCCCCGTATTGCAGCCGACTACCGTCGTCGATACTCCAATCCTTCGATCATTTCCTCGCAGATGCGAAATCAACCAGTAACTCGGGACAATGCGCTCGTATATCTGGGAACGACCAGTCTCTACGTGCACGGTTCCAGTCAGTACAACCGACTGCGACTACCTCCTGGCACAATCGGCGACGATCAAGAAGAGATTGTGTTCCACGCCATAGGCCAGACCTCCGGCTTTGGCACGGTTCAGTTTTCTCCGGAAACCAGCCGAGTGGTTGATGCCTTCTTGTCTGCGGAGAATGACTTCAGGGAAGTCAATAGCGTGTTCGGCGAGGGGACCAGCCCCAAACTGCGCAAGCTCAAAATGGGATTGCGGAAACTTGGATACGATCCGGACAAGCTGCTCCAGCATCGTCAGCATCGCCTTATCTATGCGGCTCCGCTGTTTCCACAGGCCCGGGACTGGTTAGTGGAACGGACTTCGGACTTGCCGGAGTTTCTTTCTGCTCCTGAGAAGTTTGAAGACGCGACGGATGGGATTGCCGAGTTCTGGCGCGCACGCTGGCTCGCAGGGAGACTGGATCATGTTGCGTCAATGGAAGCATTGCCGCTAGATGAATTCAAATCCTTAGGCAATTCTGCGACGCAAAATATTGGGGAGGAGTAGGAATGAGCGCTAGTAGGGGCGAAGCGCAACATCCCGCAACGGCAGCTGACGATATTTTGCTCTGGCGCACGCTGGCAGCGGCAGGCCCAAAGGCCACTGCCGAGGCTCTGAGCGACCAGGATTTCGACAGACTGCATATAGCCAGCGGCGTTGAATCTTTCTTGGCGGCAAGGGTACAAGCCGGACAGAGCATCGTCCTCACCGGCAACGCTGGTGATGGCAAGACCCATCTCCTGCGGCGGATGAAACCCGAACTGGAAGCTGCCGGAGCCGTTGTGGTCGAGGACGCCACTGCACTCATGCGCGCCGGCAGAGTCGAACCAATCCTGGATCGATGGCGGCAGGCAATAGAAGCGCAACGGCCCTTCTGCATGGCCGCGAACGAATATCCGCTGTACCAGCTTCGCATCGCGGACAAAGAAAGTGCACACATGGCGGAAGTCTCGCGCCAGTGTCGCCATCGGCTCGCCTATGGTCGTCCCACGAACGATGAGAACGCCAATGGCCTCCTTGTCGTGGATCTGAGCTTACGGAATCCGCTGAGCGCAAGCCTTATCGACGCGATGATTGACAAGCTGCTGTGCGACGCGGCGTTAAGGAAAGCAGTGGTCGGATCAAGCGAGCCGATCGCCCGCCGCAATTTTGAGTTGCTGTTGTTGCCCCGCGTGCGCGAGCGGCTGCGCGCGCTCGCTGATCGACTTATCGCGCTCGGATATCGTGCCACTGTGCGTGAGCTTTGGATTCTCATTGCTCGGATGGTTTTTGGACGACTTGGTCGCGGTGATTTCGAGAGGTCGGACTGGTACTCTGAGGCATTGTTCGCGCATGACGACCGCTTTGACGCCACCAGTGCGTTGCGCGCAGTTGATCCCGCTGGCAGCAGCCATCCCTTCTGGGATGGAGAGCTGGAGTTACGGTCGGAACCATTCCGTCAAGGATGGGCCCTTAGGCAACCTCTGGCATCGCCGCACCCAAGCCTCGCGTGGGCGGATTTTGCTGCGCTAAAACGTCGTTTCTACTTCGAGCATGAACGAGGTCATGAGGTTTTCGAGCTGGCCGATCCTGACGCGAACGAATTTCAGGCTCTGCTGCAGGGACAACGCAATTCGGGGCCAGGGCTTGTTGCCAAGCTGATTGAGGCGATAAATGCGGCCTATTGCCCAGTTCGGTTCGACTCGCGCGATCAGCACCTCTATCTGTGGAATGGACATCGGTTTCACGAACAGCCGTCGCGCTCGTTCGTTGCAGGCGACCGCATCGCAAGTGATCAATTCACTTTGGAAGTGCCTCGATTGCCAACGCGGCTCGATGGCGCCTTCGAGTACCATCCCGATCATGTCGTCCTCACTGCGCTGGGGCCGCACGGCAAGCCGCGTCTCAGGATCGACTTCCCGCTCTGGCAGACGTTACGGCGGCTCGATCGTGGCTTGCCTCGCAAGCTAGTTCCCGAGCGTGACATCCATCGCTTGGACGCGTTCTTGGAAAAGCTCGGCGCCGAGCTGAACGGTGAGAGGCACACGATCTGGTCCGCCCATCTGGAGAACCTGGATCTGATCCAGGTGAACCTAAGTGTAGATGGTCGCCGTTTTGAGGGTGTGCGGACCTATGCCTAAGACCCCCAGATCGCAAGCCGAACGCCGCGCGGACACGGCAGCTGAGCGGCGGGTGCATGGCGCCATACTCGGCTACCAGCCTTTGCGGATGAAGCCTGTTCATTTTGCGACCAGCTTTTTGCTGGCCCTTACGGGGCGCTTTTATCGGCTTGAATATTTGAATAAAGCGTCCGTTCTGAAGGTCGCGCCCAAAGACACCCAACGTGTGCGCGATGAATATCCTTCCGAGCGCCTACATCCGCTGTTCATTGAGCAGGGCCGCCTTAATCCCGCAGTGGATCTTGAGGCCTTTAGAACGCTTCGTGCTCATCTTGGTGCCGCTTACAACAACGACGGCGCCGCTCTCGCAGCGGCGTTCGAGCCCTATTCGACGTTCGGGGCAGACTACAGCGCGCCCTCGACACGCTACATCTCCAACAAATCGAAGAACCACGGTCACTCGGGCAGCTTGGTGATGAGTATTTTCGAGGCCAGTCCAGAAGGGCAAGAGACCCTCAAGGAAATTCGCGAGCTCCTGGAGTTACCGCCGCCCCCCTTAGCCGCCCTTGGAACCCCACTGCTGGACGAGGATGATGAGCCTTGGGTTGATGAGCACGACGAGCTATTCGGCGCGATCGATGCCGCACGTGCAGGCGCGATCGCCACGCGTATGAGCGACGTAACTGCAGCAGTGCGCAGGCTCGTTAGAAACCTAAGAAGGCAGCGATCAAACTATGCGTTGCGCTATCTGATGTTGGGATTATGCTGCTGGTTGTTCACCTACATCCTGCGCCAGGCAAGTGCGAATCCCCTTCTACTCATCGATGCGCTACAAGGTGGAAATCCACGAATACGGGCGCAGAGTCGTTCCACTTACGCCCGGCTTCTTGACCTGTTTTCATCGAGCTACGATCGAGCATTTGAAACGCGATCAGCCGGCGGTTTGAGCGAGATGGACTGGAACGTATTCGCTTCATCGGCGGACGCCCGTCAGGTGCTCGATGAACACTTTCGCGACCTCGGCGTCCGGATTGGCATCGTCCAGCCTCGATCGGCTGTGGCAAAGCACAAGCACGTGGAACTCCAAGCAGACACGTTGCGCGTGCTCGCCCTGAGCTTGCTTGACGAGGGTCAGGTTCTGACTATGCCGGAGTTCGCGACACATTTGCATGCCACGTGGTCGCTTGCGGTTGGTGCCGGTGTGCAAGATGGCGAATTGCTCAGGAGCAGTCGCTTTGGCCCCCTGGATCGGGATGACGACCTTAGACCTAACGCTGCGGCATTCGAGGCGCTGATGATCCGTCTCGGCCTGGCGATCGAACCCTCCGACGGGCTCACGCTCGTGGCAATAAATGCGGAAGAACTAATCTGAGATGGCACAGTCGGCTGCATCTTTCGTGGGCGAAGCACTTGCGGCCTGGATTCTGGCCCGCCTTGGAAACGGCAACGATTTTGCCCGCGAGGGTTTGCCGCACGCCGACCCCGACGTGCTCATTGCGTCGCTCGCGAAAGGAGGACTGCCTGCGAGCGACTTCTCCATGGCGCTGGTTGGTTTCGAAGCGGATGAGGCGGACATTCGGGCGAGCGCTTCGAAGCATGGCCTCGACGGCTTGGCCGGCATCACCACCGACCTTCACGTTGCTACTCACTGGCGCAATGAGCGCGACAAACATCCGAGGATCATTGCGCTCGCCCGCGGCTACAATCCAAGTGTCCACGGTCTGAGGTTCTTTTCGCGCGCCTCGTCGAGCGAGCTGGCAGGCTACCTATTGGCTTGGGCGGCAACCCAGCGGGAGTTCACAGGCACGCCACAGCATCGAAGTCTGCTGGGTACGCTCCAGTCCGATTCCGCGCTCGCGCCGCTACGATCACTAGAAGGCATTTCTAACTACCTCGCTAGCTGGAGCGCCGCGAAGGTCGGCTCGATCGAGGCGCCGCGGGACGCTCTCCCAGCCTTGGGACTGCTGAGCGATCCTCAGCTGTTCGAGGCGGACGATGTGGCGAAGCGACTCGAGAAGAATCTTGCTCTTGGGGAGAGGATCACCATCCTGACGCCGAGTGAGATTCGACAACGTCGCCAACGTGCTGCTCGGTACCGAAACCAAGAAACCCGCGATGCCATCGATCAGGCGCTGCATCGCCTCGAAGCCCACCGCTTGGGTAGTTCGCCGGATCGTCTCACCTTCGATGATGCACAGCGCCTCGTGACGTTGCCGCCTGACACGACACCTGTTGACGCTGCATCGTCCGATGACGAAACGCCAGGCAGAGACGGTATCGATGACGCCGCCGGGAACGGCGCACGCGAGGAGCCGGATTTTCGTGAGATGGCGGTCGACGCTCTGCTCGAAGGACGGGAGGAAGATCTCGCCGCGATCGGGAAAGCCCTTGAGGAGGCCTGGGCGGAATTCGATCAAAACGGGGATCATCTCGCATCGACGGAGGAGACGACTAAAGGTGCTGTCAATCTGGATGAGACGGTGGACCCCAAGATCATTGAGTGGGTCACTGGCTTTTGTGGTGTCGGGCTTTTCGGTGGTCTGATCGAGACCGACGTACCGGATCTCTCGCAAGCCCTGGCACGCTTCGCTGAATTCAATCCGATCTTGGTGAATACTGACGCGATCTGGCGCCATAACGGCATATCCTACTCCGTTGAGGCACTTCTGAAAGCTTGGGATGAAGTCGAGGCAGTCACGGAGGCGGTGCCGCGTCCGATAGCTGAGATGTGGCGCGATTTCGTCGCGAAACGCGCATCACTAGCGGGTGATGTCAGGCAACTGCTTATCCATCCACGTGAATGGCTTGACACCCATTACGACGCCAAGGAGCGCTGTCGACAATACTTGTCCGTCGCCGGTGAACTGTACAACGCAGTGCAGCAGAACTATCGATCGGTGTGGGATCAATCCCGCGAATGGGCGCAAGCGACCCTCGACGCGATCTTGTCGCTGGATCTTGCACAGGTGCGCATTCTGAAGGGCGAGGGCGGAGTCAGCGCCAAAGCAGTGATGCTTCCGCTTCATCCATTGCATTTGTGGCGCTATCTGCGGCTTGGAGAGATTTTGCGTGACCTGTCGCTCGCCGGTCCGCTGTCGGACAGCGATCGTAAGGTGATCATAGAGGAGTTACGGAGGCCCGAGCAGTTCCTGGGTGTCATCCGCACCGGCGCCACACCTGAGGCACGCGGGCTCAACCAGCTCCTCCCCGTCGCAAACGCGATCTGCGGGCTCGCAACATTTGAGAATTTGCACAATGCGGTCAGCAGCGCCGACGGTATTGAGACACTGGTCCTTGCCCTCACTCACTATGTCCTGCTGTATCCTAACCACCCCAGACCGCTTCGCCTTACACTCGTCAACCCTCCCGAGCCGGCAAAGCTGCTTGAGCGCCTGACCAAGTTCCTCAACGAGTCACGTGACAGCATCGAGCGTATCCCGGCGCTTGACGTGTCAATCAGTGCCACTGCGCAGCACAATGACCGGCTGATCGCAGCTTCGACACTCGAAGGTAAGGCGCAAGACCTGATCTATGAAAAGGTTGCAGCCGGTCGGCTCGAGCTCAGAGTGGAGCGCCAGCCATTCGAGAATCTCGATCGGTTGGTACGAGACGCGCTGCTTAGCCGGCCACAACATCTCGTAGCCATCTTCGATGAATCGTCGATTTCAGTGCGCCGCCGCAGGGTGGAGCGGCTATTGCCAATGAGCCCATTCTGCGTTCGCCATGAGATCGTCGTCGATCGAATGCTCGGCGACATTTCGCTGAGCGCACATCCAGGTGAACCACCGTTTTCTGATTTCGTGCTCATGATCCATGAGTTCGAACAGGAACAGCGCGACAGTACCATGATAGCTTCGGCCGATGCCGATCGTCTCCGGGCGACCATCGATGGTCTTGTGCTTGGAGATCGTCCGCCCGCCCAATGGGTGCTTCTGGCTGACAGGGCACTACCGGCAGAGAGCGGGATGAAGGCAATTCGCCTGCTGCAACGCAAAGAAGGTCAGCGCCAGGTGTTGCTGAGCGCTGCTAACTACGGCCGACTATCAACGTTGATGTACGCCGCATTCGCCAGCTGCAACCTCACGATCACCGATGTCGGCATCGGTCATGTTCTGCGGCAGGGCGTGAACTTGGTCGGCGCCGGTCTACTCGACATGATAAAGAAGCAGTCAGGGCAGCCCGACGACGCCAAGGTACTTGGCTTCGTCGGAATGCTCCTCGCTGCTCGTGATATTCGCAGGCAGTTTCCAGACGCGCTAGTGGCCTCAGTGGATGGACGAATTGCGCGGCTGTGGCTCAAACTTGGCCCCGTTGCCGGCGGTGAGCGGTGCGACCTAATTGCTGTGCGCCGGGAGCCGGATGGTTCCTTCCGCCTAACTTGCATAGAAGTCAAAACGACCCGGGAAGCCACCTTGCAGGACGAGCAGGCCCTGGTAGCCGGGGCGGCCGACCAGATTGAAAGGACGGCGGCGGTTTTGCTCAATGCGGTGAGTGGCAGCGGTCCATTTGCCGCACCGCGGTCGGAGATGCTGAAGGAGGTTCTCGTCCGCGCGGCTTCGAACCGGTGGGGAGACGATGCCGACGACGTTGCGCTACGGAAGGTCTGGGGACCATGGCTCAAGGAGCTGTTTGCGGGAAGCGAGCAGCCTCCGATCGTCAAAGTTGACGGCGAGGTTGTCGTCGTAAAGTTGCGTTCCACTGAATCACCACGGTCCTCGGCGGTCGGGGGGCGCTCGATCCCCATTACTGTGCGCTCGATCACGGAACCGCTTGCCGAGGAGCTGTTCGGCAAGGACTTCGTATCAAAGGCCACGCCCGGTGACGGTACACCTGATTCGGGAGGTGGCGGTGGCGGGGCGAGCGGCACCAATCCGCCTCCGACTGCCCTCCCGTTTCCATCGACGGCCTCTGAACATCGGCAAGTCGCAGAACGCGGCGAGGAAGGAGCGGTCGAGCGTTCCAATGAGGAAGTTCCAGCGGTTCCAGAAAGTCGGACGGATCAGCGCAGAGTGGAAGAGGCGTTCAAGGCTCCCCTCGCGGAACCGGTCGGATCAGCGCCTGCCGGCTGGCCGCCGGCGGTCAATGCGTTGGGCATGATCGGCCTGGATGAGATTGCGCGGGAACTCGACAATCAGGCACGCAAGGCTAGAGGTTGGGGCGAGCGTTTTCTCGACAAGCTCTTCGTAGGTCCGGCGGGCGTCGGCAAGACGACGCTGGCGCGGCGGATCGCCGAACAACTCCTTCAGCTCAGACCGATCCTGTTCAATGGGGCCGACCTGCGACGTCCCGAAATGATCATCGAACGCCTTGTCGAGATGGACAAAGTTCCGGCGGACGCCACGGGCACGGTTCGAGTCGAGCCTTGCCTGATTTTCATCGATGAGGTGCACGCAGTTTCGAATGCGGTCGCTACGGTGCTGCTCAGCGCCCTAGACGAACGGCGCAACACCACCGTCGGCAATGTGCTCTACGATTTCACAGATGTCGTCTTCCTGCTGGCAACCACTGATCCGGGCAAACTATCGGAAGCCTTCCAAAGTCGGCCTGACAAGACAATTTTGAGGTCGTACACGCTCGAGGAGATGGCAGGCATCGTATGGCTGCATTCCACCGGGAAGCTCGGGCGGCCGGGGCTGTCGCGGGAAACCTGCATTGAGATCGCGGCACGCATGCAATGCAGCCCTCGGCCAAGCGTCAATATCCTGGAACCGCTGATCGCCAGCTTTTATGGTTCGGCTGAGCGGGAGCTCGGACATACGCCGAGCAAGGCTGACGTAGCCCAGCGAATGACGGGAGACGCCGTTGCCGCTTGGTTCGAAGACACGCTCGGCATTGACCGAAACGGGCTTGGCCCGGATCATCTCAGCTATCTGAAGCTGCTTCGCACGCGTGGCGCTGCAGCGGAGGAAGAGATTCGACGCGCGCTGGGAATATCCAATCGTGCAGACTTCGTCATCCTTACGGAGTACCTGGCGCGGCTCGACCTTGTTAAGGTCGGGCCCGGCGGTCGAAGCCTTACGTCTGATGGGCGTCGCTACCTTTCGGCGCCGACTACTCCAGAAATGAGAGAGCGCATCTCACGCCGGAGCCTGTAGTTTGGGTTTCCTTGCGCTCCGACATAGGCGCAGCCGCAGGGTCCGGCGCTCAATGTTCGGGTGAGAGCACCGTGCCGCCTTTGATGTGAGGTCGCGTCAAGCCTTTGATCCCATAATGCTGACGTGGCGTTTTAGTCTTGGTGCTGGTGGGGGTTTTTGGCTCTCGAGTTCGCACAAGGACACTTCCGAATGACAGGAGAATGCAGTGGGACCGCGCGGAGCCATAGATGCAACCTAGATTCGAATGTAACATGCCATCGATCACCTTTTGGGCGGGCGTAAATGGCCGTTGACGTTGAAGCGCGAGCAGCCGAAATCGAAGCTGCCTACCGGCTGGTCGATGGGTGCTACCTTCTCGGAAGCCTTGAGCGGGGTGTCACCGTCTACAATCAGCAGGTTCGCGCCCATAACCTTGCCTGGGCACTGTGGGAGCGCCGAAAGAGCCACCCGATCAAGAATGTCGCTGTTGTCGGCGGTGGCATTGGTGGTCTCACAATGGCGGCCTGTCTGCTTTCGCTGTTTGAGGCCTCTACAAAGGTGACAGTCTTTGAACGGTTGTGGGATCTGTGTCCAATTCAGCAAGGCGCAGACGGGCGCTGGTTACACCCGAGAATATACGACTGGCCATACTTCGGGAGCCGCGCGCCTGGCGCATCTCTACCCGTGCTCAATTGGTCCGAGGGACGAGCATCGGACGTCGCAAGGACTATTTTGCGCGAGTTTGGAAAGTTTTGTGAGAAGTTCGCCGCAGACAGCGATCGGATCTCAGTTTATTTAGGACTCCGTAATTTTAGCATCAACGTCGGCGACAAAACTATCGACTACGTCGGCACGCGATCAAAGCGGATCGGATCGTTTTTCGATCTGGACCGGCCTGAAGGCGGCACAGCGAAATTCGATTGTATTGTCTTGGCTAGCGGCTTCGGCCTGGAAAGTGGCGCCGAAGGATTTCCCGTGATCTCATATTGGCGAAACGAGCAATTGGCCCAGCCGACCCTTGACGGAACCCACCATCACTACCTGATTTCGGGATTTGGCGACGGCGCTTTGGTTGACCTTTGCAGGTTGACTGTGGAGCGTTATCGACAGGATACCATCCTGTATGAGGTATTCGGAGACGACCTAGAAACTGTGGAGGAGGTTTTCAAGGAGAACCTCTCTAAGATTGGTGACGACGCGAACATATATGAGCTTTTGACCGGGTACGATCAAAACCGGCTCTTGCGCGCGAAACAGGAGATATCCAACAGGCTTCGAAAAGACACGTCTGTCGTCCTGCACATAGCGGGGAAAGATGGAAAAATAACTCGGTTTTCAGAGATATTTGGTCGGGGGAGTTCTGTTCTGAATCGGGTAATGACGTTCCTTCTGTATCGATGCGGCGCGTTCTCGTTGAGTTTCGAAGAGCCAAGCAAATTTGCTCCGAAGAACCGCATTGAGCCGGGCCACGTGCTCTGTCGCTATGGAGCGGATACCCTGCGACATCTCCGTGATATGATTGCGGATCACACTGATTTGGAGACTCGCCTTGCAGAAATGAAGGATAGCCGGAAACAGGCGGCTAAGCGCCTCTGGCAGCCGGGTGTGTTTCCTAACCCCGATTCCAGAATCGATTAGAAAGGATCTCATCATGGTGGAAATTCTCTACAAGCATCCCGAGCCGGTGCCGCCAGCCTCTCAGTTGGCCGTCCTACCCTTCCTGGCAGCCGTGGACGGCTATCTCCGCGAAGACGGCAATGTTCCTGGACTTCGGATCACGATGCATCGAGCGGTGAGCCGTGAGGGAGACGGGTATCTCCAGCAGGTTTGCCCATATCTTCAGGAATCCGGGGGCAACGCTCTTGGCACCGTCGGCAGGTTTTTTCCAGTCAATGATCGTATCATGGGCGCCGCCTATGGCTCAGGAAAGATTTGGCGTACGCACCACTACGGCAGCGTAGAGGCGCTTCATGCGGATCTTCGCAAAACTGAAAAAGGTGATCTCAGCAAGACCCCGGTGTCCTATTTGGCCATTCCCTTCTTGGGCCCCCAGGATCAAGTAGTGTTGATCCTCTATGCAGACTGCAACCAACTGAACTTTTTTGCGAACGACGAGCGCGTGGCGCAGCTTGTTGCTATGAGTAAGGGTCTCTGTAGGTTGTTTGACTGGCTTCAAAAGGAGCCATTCCCCGCACTGCGAAACTTCCCGCTTCAGAAAGGCGAACCCATAACCGGGAAAACCGGCCTCTATGACATACATGAACCACTGTCGAGGCCGACGGCGCCAAAGTTCGCCGAGGTTTTCTCATTCAACTATGAGGCTGCAGTCGCGTAGGAATGGCTTGGCGGCTTGTTAGGCGATTGACTGTAGTGCCCTGGGATTGTGTTCCATATCCCACGGCCAATCGTCTGCAGACTGAGGCTATTGCATTCCGTCCTTGGCGGAAATCGCGTCAGTGAGAATCGCTGTACGCGTGCATAGTCGATTCCTCAGCGTTGAGACGACCTGCCAGGTTGGCTCTCAGAGTGCTGACGCCATCCGTATTGATTTTGTCTCCGGATCACCTCGGCGCATTGACGTGCATCGACCGACCGCCGAGCTAGTTCCGTATAGAGGGCGTCACGGAAGCGTTCGTCCACGAGTCGAGGCATATGATCTGCAAAGGGCAGAGGTACTCACCGCACTCGGATTTTTGCTAAGCGCCTGCTGTGAGGTTGTGCATGATGCGTTTGCAAGCGCCAAAACTACCGCAGCCGAAACTGCGGCACGTCGACAGGCCGTCCCCATTATCCCACCGCTAAATTGCCCAAGATTATGCCGGCCGTTTGGTGCTTCGTAGCCCGCTTAATTAGCTCGCTAGCACAGCGTTTCGCATGCAACTCCGTCGCCATCGCGATCCAGCTTACCGCCCCACCGGCAATTGCTGAGATACCACTGCGCTTCATCGCATAAGCTGATTCGCGAGCAAGTCCGCCGCGGCTGGCACGAGTAGCTTTGCACTACCTGTCGGCTGATGATGCCGAGAGGCTGGCTGACGGCCGGTCGGGCATGGTCCGCTTGCTCAGCGCGCCAATCCCATGGCGCCTCGAACTCGCCAGCCCAAAGACCGACCTTCGCCGCCTTGGCCTTCGCCTGCTGCCCTGCATAGCCGCCTCGGCTGTAACGGGGCCAGTCGAGCGCCTGGCCGTTCTCCACCAGCCACGAGGCAACGCTTTTCCCGTCGGCCCGCGAGCAGTCGGCAACAAAGCGGCCGTAGCGATCCCAAGCGACAAAAGTGCACCGGACCGGCCTCGAGGCTGCCAGGAAGGTGTCAAGGGCGGCGGCGGACTTCGCACCGCACTGGTAGCGGAAGCCCTTGGCGTCATCGCACTGTTGCGCGGCCTCCGGGGCGTCGATTCCACTGAAACGAATATGCTGTCCGCGGATTTCGATCGTATCGCCGTCGATTACGGAAGCAACACCCGCTATCGGAGCGGGCGCCGGGCCGATCCATTTCACTGCTTCTTGGAAACCGTCGGTGTGCTGCAGGAAGTACTGTGTCGCGAATGCGGCCACTGCCGCGATGGTCACATACACCAGCCGCATCGGCACGCCCGAGAATAGTCGCGCACGATACCGCCTTAAGCCAGCGCGCTTCCTCCACTGGCCAGACCAATTATTATATCGAGATTTGTCCAAGTCCCCGCTCCCTCGGGAACAATGCGTTACTGGCTCCGGAGAGTCCAGTGGCCCTTCACGGTCGCGCGGACAGGTCCGTGGCAAGAGCGTTCGGCTTCGTGGGCATGAAGCCATTGACCTCGTGGTCGCCGGGACCACCTTCCTGGGCCTTGCGCCCCCCCAACAAGGAACGCGACGGCCCACCCGATCGTTGACGTCTTTTGGTCGAGCCGCCGTCATGCCATCCCTGGATACGCAAAACGGCATACGATCCGGACAGCAGAATCCTTTCCGTGTGGCTCGTCGCCGGCGGCAAACGATAAGTTTGAGGACATCCCACCGGAGACCTTTGCCGCGTCCAAGGCCGCGTTTGCCAAGGGCCGCTTCTTCAATGACCACATCCGCAATCACTTCCGCTACCGTCTGGTTGGCCCCGCGATCGGCTGAGCAGCATCAGCGGACGATCTCTCTTTTGGCAGTGAGGCGGCTCATTCATCGCGGCTCCCCGGCCCAACCCTTTCGAGGCAAGGTCGGACATCGGAACGAAAGGCGGATTCGCGAATTTCTACTGCTAGATAATCGGAATCGTCGCCCATGAGGCTCGCGACCCTCCACCTTGAAAATACGGCGATCTATATCGCGCGGAAAGGCTCGCGCGGTTGAGGCAGCAATGATCCGGCACATCAAGCGCACTGACGCCTCGGCTCAAAAAGTCGAGCAGTTTGGCCGAAGCAAACGCACCCATGGACCGGCTCGCGCGGCATCAGTAGGGCCGCGCCTATGTGCGCTCACGCCCGACGACGTAAGGAACGAGGCTGCTGCCAAGGAAGAGGGGCTGCTACGCTCCTCTACCTAGCGCTCGATACTCTTCCAACTGCCGGTTGTTAGACGCGTCCTGACGGCGTGCATAGGTTTTCGGTTCACCGGGCACACTACCCCCGCCCACACCCCTGTGCCTGGTGAACGACTGAGAAGTCTCGCCCGCGGTGCCGAAAGGTGCGGCGGGCTTTTTTTGTTGTCCGAGATGTCCTGAATCGTATTAGTTGCGCAGAATTTGGCGGGAGGGGGTGGTATGCCGATTAATCGAAAGGCTAAAGAATTTGGCGTCTTCAGTGCATCCGAAGTAGCTACGCTGGGCCGCGTGTTCGACCGGCTCAAGAGGGAGGGCGACTCCGAACACCTCCGTGAGGCTCTCGCGTCCCGGATCCTGGCAAATTATACGGCCGGTATCACTGACGAGGACGAACTTGTCTCAGCGTCAAAGCTGCCGTTGGGTCGGTAGGCGCACGCAAATAGGTCCTGCTTTCACCGCCTTTTTCGGCGGAGGCCATCGATCCCGCGCGAATGGGAACGCTGGCCGGCATTTTTTTGGTTCCGCAGCCCTGCGGAATCACGTTCCGTTCACTCTGGCTAATATAAGCCTGGTGCCTAGAATCGAATAAGTGCGTAAAATTGTAAGTACCGGCGTTGGCCGGCTTGAGTTCATTCCGCCAATGATGCCTACCTTGGTGGCAAAGCCGCCCCAAGGCGATGACTGGATGCATGAAGCCAAATTCGACGGCTACCGCTCCCAGATCATCATCGACGCTGGCGGTGCGCGGATTTTCACCCGCCGCGGGCTCGACTGGACCTCCAAATACCGCGATCTGGTCGAGGCAGCCAAAGGTCTCAACTTACAGAACGCCATCATTGACGGCGAAGTCGTCGTGTTGAATGAGACTGGCCTTTCGGATTTTGCCGCGCTGCGCAAGGCAATCACCAGGCGCCAGCAAGACCTCTATTTCGTCGCGTTCGATATGCTGCATCTCAATGGCCACGACTTGCGCGACATGGCGCTTGAGGATCGGCGGGAAATCCTCGCCGGCCTCATAGGGTCCGACGGTCGCATCCAGTTCAGCGAGACGATGCCGGGCGAAGCCAACGCGATCTATCATCTGATCGACGCGGCCGGTCTGGAAGGGATGGTATCGAAGCGTCGAGACAGCAAATATCGCAGCGGGCCGACCACCAATTGGCTGAAGACAAAATCCTTCACCGAAAGCGAGTTCGAGCTTCTTGGCGTCGAACGCGAGCGGGGTAAGCCGGCCTTTGCTCTGATGGCCGAGCCGGAGACCCGCAAGTATGTCGGCAGCGCGTTTGTCAGTGTAAATCGCGAGATGCGGGAGCGGCTTTGGAAACGCGTCCAGGAACATGCCGGGCCACCGCCAAAGGACATGCCAAAGCGGCCGGCAACGCAGTGGGTCAAACCGGGCATCAAAGCCCGCGTGAAGCACCTCAGAGGCGAGGAAGATCTTCGGCACGCATCGCTGCAGGATTTTTGGGATGAAGGAATTTAATGCGCTCCGTCCGAGCGCCTAGCGCGAGGCAAGGGACGGGCGCTAGAAGGGAGGCCCTATGAAACGCAAGCCCAGTAAATCCGGATTCAACAAACTTCTCGACGTCGACACCACACTCCTATCAGCCGAGCCTTTGATCGGACTCCTCGAACTGGAGACCGACACCGGCACGATCGAGCTGGCTATGAATAGGACCTTGGCCGAGCAACTTCTATTTGCCATCGTTGAATTTCTCCAGGCAGGCAAGGGAGATGATGCCCCAACATTTGCGGTCGAGCGTTCGCAATAGGGTCGCTGAACCGATGGCCGGCAACAACTGGCAAGAAGATATCGCGGCCCGCTGCGCCAGCGCAGTTGATGAGCGAGATCAGTCGTCTTCCATTTCAAGAGTCCGATACTCGCCGCTTTCGTTGTCGTAGACCTCGACTTCAACTGTCGATCCGTGTCGCCGGATACTTTCGACGGTTACGTCTCGATATTCGCCAGCACCACTATCAAATATTTCGATGTCCCTGCCCGTCCTGACAAGATTACCCTTGCCAATCTCAACAGACTCGCCAGTCGTCGTATCCGTCCCATCCCAAGCATATGCATCGGACGCGCCCAAAACGAGTCCGATTGCGAGCGCAAAACATTTGATCATAGTAAGCCGCCCTAATGGCAGTGATATTGGCCAGTTTTATGATTCGTATGGCAGCCGTTTGAGTCTGTTCCGCCGCCATGGCTGAACGCCGGGGCAACGCTATAGGCGCCAAAAAGAACACTAAGAAAAATCAGATATTTCATTCCGCCCTCCCAAGTAGATGGCTATTCGGCGCTCAATCTTGGCGAGAGTCAAGAGAACACGGAAAGGCGGTCTGTGTGGCGGGCTCGTCGACGATCATAGACGAGTTGCGCTCGATCGGTGCCGTAGGACTTCTGCGCTTGCTCGTGATCCATGCTTGCGACCTGGGAGCGTTCATTCGATCAAATGGGTTCAAGTTCCACCAGGAATTCCGGCATGGCTTCGGCTATTCGATTGTACGCAAGTTTCGAACAAGCCGAACGAGCCAAGCAGCGCAATGGCGATCATGTCGACGGTGCTCTTTGTATCCCTCAATCCGCGTCCGAAATCTGTCAAATACCGTGCAGGGTCGGGCTTAGAATATAGTCCGGCGACGCCGGACCAATTCGGATGTGCGATTTCACTCAGGCTCTCGTAGCTGGCAAGCACCCCGGGTACGGCTTTGTCCATGCGGTCGATACAGCTCAGGATTTGCATGGCCTGTGGCCCATCCGGCCATTTACGTGAGTCCACGAGCAGCCGTATCAGCAGATCGTTCAGGTCTTGCGGTGAATGGGTATGCCGCGCATCGAGAATTTCCCAGAGTTTCCACACCAGGGCAGCATTCTCGGTGAGCGCTCGGGTCAAAAGGGCGGCAACGCTCAGGTCCTCGCGTCCAAGAGCATCGCATGCATTGCGCGCCAGCTTCGCTCCGCCAGACCAGCGCTTCGCGTGCGCACAGCAATTGGAATGGCGCTTTGGACCAAACCCCTAAAGCGGCAGCGTCGATACGAGCCGGCAGATTTTCGCGCAGCCTGTTGGCAAACTTGCGCGCTTCGACAAGCTCTGCAGAGACCATGTTTGGAGCGCACTTCATTCTTCCTGCCCCATCTTATCTGAGTCCCGCCGATCGGCGAACTCCGGCCAAAGATCGGCCAAGTATCTCGCAATCTGAGAGCCGAGTTCCTCGACTTAGAGAACGCCATCCGGCACTCGCTGAAGTCGTTCGTCACCCGCTTGGGCAAGGTCGGACGCGGGGCGTTCGAGCGGGCGGTGCGCCAAGCGGTGGCGGACGATCCGCTGCCGAGCGAACTGTTGGACGCGATGCTGGCGGTGCGCGACGCGGTAGAAACAGTATTGCCGGCTGCACGATCTCGTCGTGAAAATTGTCGGGCGTAGTGAGCCGTGCGGGCGCTTCATGGCTATCCCAGGTGTCGGTCCGGTGACGGCGCTTTCGCTCATGACTGCGATCGATGATCCGACGCGCTTCCGCCGCTCGCGTGACGTCGCGGCCTACTTCGCTGACGTCGCGGCGCTGGCAGTCGGGGATGGCCATGAAGCGCCGGCACGGCTCGCTGCGAGATGCAGCAAGAGACCTACCCCCATCAGCACGCCGGCTAGCACCAGCCGGGCAGTCAGCGGCTCACCCAAAAGGGCAATCGCCAGAAATGCCCCGATAAACGGCGCGGGCGAATAATAAGCGCCGCTTCGATGCGAATGGTTGTTGCTCATCGAGCCGTCCCAAACGACATAGAAGGCGGCAATCTACACCCCACCTTTCCAGCGCAACAGCCGCATGGCGTTGGCTGTCACCAGCACCGTCGCGCCTGTGTCGGCGAGAATGGCGGGCCACAGGCCGGTGATGCCGACTACGGTCGTCACCAGGAACACCGCCTTCAGCCCCAACGCCATGGTGATGTTCTGCTTGATGTTGGCCATGGTCGCCTGAGACAGTTTTATCATCGCCGCGACATCGCCGACGCGGCCATGCAGCACCGCCGCATCTGCCGTCTCCAGGGCGACATCGGTGCCGCCGCCCATGGCAATGCCGATGTCGGCCGCGGCGAGCGCCGGCGCATCGTTGATGCCGTCGCCGACCTTAGCGACCGTCAGCCCCTGCCCTTTCAACTCGCCGACAATGCGCTGCTTGTCTTCGGGCAGCAGTTCCGAGCGCACCTCGATATCGAGGTGCTTGCCGATTGCTGCCGCCGTGCGCTGGTTGTCGCCAGTCAGCATGACAGTCCTGATGCCAACATCGGTCAGCGCCTTGAGGCCGGCCTGCGCGTCCGGCCGAGGCTCGTCGCGCATGGCGATGAAACCGGCCAGCACATCGTTGATCAGCAGCACCGACACCGACTTGCCCTGGTCGTTGAGGTCGGCGATGCGGGCCACCTGCTCGGCCGGGAGCGCGACCTTCTCGCCTCCAGCGATCGGCGAGCCCAGGAAGACGTTCTTACCGCCAATGCGACCGACGACGCCCTTGCCGCCGAGCGCCTTGGCCTCTGCCGCCGGCGGCACCGGCACGTGTTGGGCCTTGGCCTTTCGCAGGATCGCCAGAGCCAGCGGATGGCTCGATCCGGTTTCGAGTGCAGCGGCCAACGATAGCACCTCTTTTTCGCTGATCCCGATGGCCACGACATCCGTCACCACGGGCTTGCCTTGAGTCAGCGTCCCGGTCTTGTCCAAAGCCACGGCGGTGATCTTGCCCAAGCCTTCCAGCACCGCGCCGCCTTTCATTAAAAGACCACGCCTGGCGCCGGCCGAGAGCGAGGCGGCGATTGCCGCCGGCACCGATATGACGAGGGCGCAGGGGCAGCCGATGAGCAGCAGCGCCAAGCCTTTGTAGATCCATTCGTTCCAGTCGTCGCCGAAGGCCAGCGGCGGGACGACGGCCACCAGAGCCCCCAGGGCGACGACGGCGGGCGTATACCAGCGTGAGAAACGGTCGATGAAGCGTTCCGTCGGCGCCTTGCTTTCCTGGGCCTCCTCGACCAGCTTGACGATACGGGCGATGGTGTTGTCGGACGCCGCAGCCGTGACGGTTATGCGCAACACGCCGTCGCCATTGATGGTGCCGGCGAGTACGTCCGCGTCGACGCCCTTGCGCACCGGCACGCTTTCCCCCGACACCGGCGATTCATCGATGGCGCTTTCGCCCTCGATGATCTTGCCGTCGGCTGGAATGCGATCGCCCGGCCGCACCAGAATGACGGCGCCAACCCCAAGCGCTTCGGCCGGAACTTCGCGCGTGGCGCCATTCTCCTCCAGGAATGCCGTCTTGGGCACCAGCGTGGTCAGCGCCTGGATGCTGGAGCGCGCCTTGCCGGCGGCCACGCCTTCCAGCAACTCGCCGACGAGGAACAGGAAGACCACGGTGGCGGCTTCCTCGCCGGCACCGATGATGACGGCGCCGATCGCGGCGATGGTCATCAGCATTTCGATGGTGAAGGGAATGCCGGCAAGCGCGGCCATAACAGCTCGCCGTGCAATCGGCACCAGTCCGATCAGCATGGCGGCAATGAAAAGCCAGACGCCGGTGGCCGGCCAGACATAGTGAATCGCAAAAGCTGCGGCCAATGCGGCGCCGCTGGCGATGCTCAGCCGGCCTTTGGCGCTGTTCCACCACGGCCCCGTGGCCGGCGTGTGGTCGTGGCCATGCAAGCCCTCCACGTCGTCGTGGTCATCTTTGGCTGTGCCGGCATGGTCGCGGCCAGCATGGTCGTGGCCAGCGTGGTCATGGCCGCCTTTGGTGCCGTGCCCGACCGGCTTGGCAATCTGTCCGGCTTCGCTCGTGAGCTGAGCCACAGAATAGCCGAGGCCCGTCACCTTCTTTTCGATCGCGGCGAGGTCGCTTTCGGCAGTGTGCCTGACGGTCATGGTGGCGGCAGTGACCGAGACGTTCACATCCCGGACTCCATGCATGCGGCGCACCGCGCTATCGATTTTCGTCGCGCAGCCGGCACAATCCATGCCTTCAACGCGATAACGAGTTTGTGCGGCGGTTGCAGCCATCGTCTCACTCCTTGAACCATTCCAGCGGCACGCTACATTCTCTAGCGACTAGAGGAGCAAGCGAAAAATCATGTGCAGTGTCCCGATTGGCGAAGCGGCACGACAGAGCGGCGTGAAAGTGCCGACCATCCGCTACTATGAGCATATCGGCCTGCTGCCCTCGCCGAACCGCAGCGAGGGAAATCGACGGCACTATGAAACCAGCGATTTGCGCCGGCTGGCGTTTATTCGCCATTCACGCGAGTTGGGATTCGGCATCGAAGCCATCCGCACCCTGCTGACGTTGCAGGATAATCCCAGCCAGCCCTGCGCCACGGCCGACACCATAGCCCAGGCGCGGCTGGCCGACGTCGTTCAGCGGATACGCAGCCTCACGGCATTGAAGGCCGAACTTGAACTCATGGTCGAAGGCTGCCGGCACGGGAAGGTCGGCGAATGCCGGGTGATTGAGGTGCTGGCCGATCACAGCCAATGCGAACACGCCCGGCACTGACTGGACCCGATCTCGAACGATCTAATCATTCGTGAGCCGGCCTTTCCGCCACCCTCCAGGTCATGAGGCGCGACCGCACGGCGAGGCGATGGTTTTGACCACGGCTAAGCCACCGAGCTGAAGTCCGGCTTGCACTCCGGCAATTGGTAGCAGCCGCCCTCTATTCCTTTGCATCGGCGCGTCGCAAGAACGTGATTTGCTTTGGTCATGTAACAAACCAGATGGGCCAGACCGAAGGTGATTTTGAGAAAAGGCGAAGCCGACGGCACCGCCGATGCGTTGGCCGTTATTGCTTCGGTCGCCCGAAGTGCCATGAAGATTGCCGAACTTGAAGATGAAAAAGCGTTGGCACCACATCCGTTGCCCTGGAATTCTCAGCGAAATGCAGATGGACCCGTTTAAGTCGGACTTGGTGCCCAGGCTTCGCCCAGCGCGATCCTGAATTCATAGACCTTTTTGCTCAAAACTTCGCACGTGTCGCTGCGCGAGTAAGGTGGCAATAAATCCGTGCTGCGGTTTACCTGCGGTCATCCAGAATGTTCAGGGCGTAACGCGTGTGTCGCCGTTCGCCAGTTCTAATCAACGCGCCCTTGGAAACGAGGTCTTGCAGATCTCTTGTCGCCGTCGCGCGCGATGCTTGAGTGATGGCGATATAATTCTCGGCGCTGAGCCCTCCTTTGAACCCGTCGATGCCTTCGCGGAACATTCGGGCGATGACCTTTTCCTGCCGCTCGTTGAACTGGTTTCGGTAGCGTTCGTAAAACTTGGCTTTAGCTACGGAGAATTCGACGCGGACCAGCGTTACGCGTTGCGCTTCAAGGATCGTGTTGGCAAAGTAGAGCAGCCAATTTGTTACCGCGTTGCTCTTATTGCTGGCCTGCAGGTTGTCGTAGTAGGCCTTGCGGTGGCGTTCGATCGTGCATGCCAAAGCGATGAGACTTGGTTCACCCAGGCTTTGAGCAAGCGCACTTTCGCAGAGGGCACGGCCTATGCGGCCGTTGCCACCCTCAAATGGGTGGATGCTCTCGAAATAAAGGTGCGCGATACCGGCTCGCGTCAACGCCGGGAGCGGCGTCTTACCTTTAGGCGCGGTATCGTTGAACCAAGCGGTGAAAGCATCCATTTCGGCTTTGACCCGCGCTGAGGGAGGTGCCTCGAAATGCATTTTGGGCTTATCCAGCCGATTGGAAACGATCTGCATGACGTCGGCATGCTGGCGGTAATTGCCAATGGTCTCAATACGCCGTTCCCCCGACATCACCATCTTGTGCCAAGCGTAGAGAGTGCGATGCGAGAGGGCATGGCCAAAATGTAAATACACGTCGGCCATCATTTCCGCGATGCCGCGCTCGGCAGGCGGAATGCGCCTGTTCTCGCTGCCCAGCCCAAGTTGCTGGCGCAGGGCTGATTGCAGACTCTCGCGGTTGAGGTATTCCCCCTCAATCGCGGATGTCTTCAAGGCCTCTTCACTGATAAGATCGATGCGTATCTGGTCGCGTTCGTCAGAACCGACGTGTCGAAAGACACCCAGGAACTCACCCGATCGGAGCAGGAACTCGCTTTCCAGCGGTTCCAATTCTTCCTTATCGTAGGTAAAATGCGGCCAGTCAGCCTGCTCCCAATTCCATACCATGAGTTATAGCGTACCTTTCTATAACTCATAGCGCCTTAAATAATGAGCTATAGCAATCCCCTCTATGCCTCAGAAACCGGGGTTTTGCCCTGGTACGCACAAGTTCGCCCTCTCGCGAAACGAAATCGGGGCGATTTCTTAATCGGCAGGCCGGTCGCTCCAAGTATCTAGGGCCTCCACAAGCGTGCGCGCCCTCCGCCCACACACCAAGCACTATATCGGCATCATGCGCGGGACCGGGAAGGTGATGGTGCGCCGGAGAAATTCAACTCCGAAGGCGGAGCGCGCATTCCACGTCAGGTAACTCGAGCCATGATTTCAGATTGGATCGTCCTTGCGGTGTATAGCGAAGCGTCTAAGGACAGATTCCCAAATGCAAGTTGGCAAAGTAGATAATTAGCACCGGCCTCTTCGAGCTGATCAAGAAGAGCTTGTCGCGCGGAAGATGCCGTTCCCACAACGCACAATTCGCTTTCGATTGCTGCATCCAAGCTCAGCGGCAGATTTGGGGGCGTCTGGAGCGCATTGAGGTCGTAGAGGAACCTGAAGCTCTTGAGCCATCGTTCGTAAGCGGGTGCCGCGAGCGCATATGCATCTGTTTCCGATCGCGCGATCACGACCATGCGGAGCATTCCAAGAAATGGCCCTCGCTCGTCCGCGTCGTCGGCACTGCGCTCCCGGCAGGCTCGGAATGCATCTGTGATTCTGCGAACAGAAGAGGCAGGTCCCAGGCACGCGATATTGGCGCCACTTGAAGCGGCCCAGCTGGCCGACTCGGGTCTATTGGTGGCGATCCATGTCGGTGGATGGGGGCGCTGATAAGATCTCAGCGTCAAAGGGACGTCATTCAGCTCAAAATGGCGGCCGCGATAGGACAGCGTGTCGCCCTTCATCGCCTTGATGAGGATTTCGCTGGCTTCCGCGTAGTGACCTGGCGCCGCCTCCGCAGCAATCCCGAAGTAACCCAGTTCGACTGGGAGAGAGCCGCGCCCTATACCCAGTTCGACCCTGCCACCACTCAATTGGTCCAGCATGCAGATCTCCTCGAACGCACGCAGCGGATGATAAAGGGCAAGGAGCATTACCATCGGGCCGACGCGAAGGTGCCGGGTGCGCTGGACGACGCTAGATAAGAACAGATTCGGCGATGGGCCCCTCCCGTGCGGAGTGCAGTGGTGCTCTGCCAGATGATATGCGTAGAAACCAAGGTGATCGCAGGCCTCTGCCAAACTCAGGCGATTGGCGTATTGCCGGGCAATCTCGCAGCCGTCCTCGTCCAGGTGGTCGAATATGCCGAAGGTCAGGCCCTGTGGGAAGGCATTCTTCACGCGATTTTCTCCAACTCTTTGCAACAGTTCGTGGCTCGCAATGATGCAAGCAAATTCAAATTATCGGTGCGCTTAATGGCCGGGGAACTATCGACTGGTTAAGGCAGCAGCCGCTGACCGCCGGCACAGCGGGATCGTTTCCTCCGCCCTTCCTGCTATCTCTCTGGCGGCGTCAAGGAATTCATCCATCTCGGTTTTTGTACCGATGCTGATGCGGATGTAATTTTCCAGCCCTGCATCCGGAAAGAAGGCGACGAGTATCTTTTGCCTTTCCAAGGCTGCTTGCCACCATGAGCCTTCCTGCCCCGGTGGAACACGCGCTAGCAGGAAATTTGCGTGAGAAGGTATTACGGAAAATCCGATTTTCGACAGTGCCACCGTCACCCGCTGTCTTTCATGCTTGATGTGCTTGTGGTTCTCGGCATAGGCGGCGCGGTGCCCAAGCACACTGATGCCAACCGCCTGACCGATCACATTCATGTTGAAGACGTTCTGGAGATCCCGCAGCCTGCCAATGACTTCGGGGTGGCCAAGTCCAAAACCGACGCGAATGCCGGCGGTGGCATAGCTTTTCGAGAATGTTCTCAAGATCAGGAGGTTTGGATAGCGATCGAGGAGATGCAGACCATTGTCCGGTGCAAAATCGACATAGGCCTCATCCAAGACAATCAGACGGTCTGATTGTGATACCAGGCGTTCAACATCGGCCACAGGAACAAACGTTCCGGTCGGATTGTTTGGGTTGGCCAGCAGAATGAACTTGGCATCTTTTGCCGGTCCCAAAAGCAAGTCTTCGACGGGCAAGGAATGGTCTGCGCACCATCCGATTTCGAGAAATTGAGCACCCTGCAAACGGGCAAGTTTGCGGTTGAACGAAAACCCCGGCGACATCATCGCCATTCTGTCTCCTGGAACCAGGAAAGCTCTGTAGATAAGCCCGAGCAGTTCAGACGATCCGTTTCCGGCGATCACCTGATCCTTCGAGACGCCGTAGGCTTCCGACGCTGCTTGCCTCAAGCTGACGTTGTCGTCTTCTGGATATAGATATTGCCGTTCGAGAGCCGCCATCGCACTTTGCATTATGGCTTTCGGCAACGGAAACGGGTTCTCGTTCGTGTTTAGCTTGACGCAACAAGGATCCGGCGCCGGTTTGTCGGACAGCAGAACATCTAACTGTCCCGCTACTTGCGAAAGGGAAGAAAGCACAGTTTGCAGTTTTGCATCAGACATCAATTTTTCTCCGTTTCGGTCTCAGTGCGTCCGGTACGAGCTGGTGATCAAGACATGGCCTGGACCACCGACGATGGCGCTGCCGCCAGACCCGGGTGCACGGTGGGGCGACGACCGCGGGGGCAGCGCGGCCTGTGCGATCGGATCGGAATTGCAGGAGCCCCGCATCACTCGTCTCAAGGCGCCAAGGCACGAATGCTTGATCGTCCCAGCTACTCGGCTCGGTGATTTATTCAAAGACGCTTGATCTCGATGCCGTATTTCCTCAACACGTAGCCGATCTGGCGCGGCGTCAGTCCGAGCAGGCGTGCCGCCTTTGCCTGGACCCAGCCACATCTCTCCATCGCCTGGATGACACGTTCGGCATCGGCCATTCTCGCAGAGTGGATTACCCCGACTGGGTCCAGCGGCGGCTGCCCTTCGGTCGCTGACGGCGGTGGGACGGCGGCAGAACTAACCCCAGCAGCCGGCGGTATGGCCCGAACCACTGGTAGCGGCCCGATCGGCGAAGGTTGCAGCGCAACTTTGCCAACTCTGCAATTATGCAGCGCCTCGGCGAAGCATTTGCCCTGGCAGCATGCAAAGTCATCTTTCCCGATTGATGGCCCCGCCGCCAGAACCGCGGTCCGATACACGCAGTTTTCCAATTCGCGAATGTTGCCGGGAAAGTCACAGTTTATCAGTACTTCGATCGCGCTCGGATCGAAGGTCAACATAAGGCCATTCTCATCGTTGAAATTCCTGAGAAACTCAGCTGCGAGGAGCGGAATATCGCTGCGCCTTTCGCGAAGCGCCGGCACCAGCAAGGGAACAACACTGATGCGGTAGTAGAGGTCGGCACGGAACTCGTTTCTGGCAACTGCCTCTTCCAGGTTCTTGTTCGTGGCGGCAATGATGCGGACGTCGACTTTAATGGTCTGGTTGCCCCCGACCCGCTCAAACTCCTGCTCCTGCAGCACGCGCAAGAGCTTTGCCTGGAACGAGGCCGAAATCTCGCCGATCTCGTCTAGGAACAATGTCCCCTTGTCGGCGAGCTCAAAGCGCCCCTTGCGCGAGTTGAACGCGCTTGTGAATGCACCCTTCTCATGGCCGAACAATTCGGATTCCAGCACAGTCTCGGGTAGCGCCGCGCAATTGAGTTTGATGAAGGGCCGCTTGGCGCGCGGGGACAACTCGTGGATAGCCTTGGCGACCAGCTCCTTCCCGGTACCGGATTCGCCTCGCAACAGAACCGCAATCTTGGCCTTGGCTACGAGCGCGACCTTCTCAAGCAGACCGCGCAACGCCAAACTGTCGCCAATCATCCCCTCCACGTGAGTGTTACGCTGCGGGGCCAGGCGCTTCTGCTTTGGCAGGGAGTCCTGCTTTGCCATCGGTTGCTCGCGGTCGCCCTCAAAAGAGCGATGCGACTTCACTGCCTGCCCTACTAGGTTGGCGATTAGCGGGAGCAGACAGAGGCTGTAATCGAGCCAAACTCTTGAGCCATGGCGCAGTACGTGGTCGATGGTCAGCGTGCCCACGACATTTGCATCGACGCGAATGGGAACGCCGATGAAGGACACTGGTATGTCGTCGGAAGCCCCGAGCACGTCCATGTCGGCGGCGGTGAAAGCCGGATGAACCGCGATGTTCTCGGTGGCCAGGGGCTTGTCCGTCGCCAAAACCTGGTCGATTGCATTTCGTGGCAGGTACGTCCGGCAGCGCTCACTGCAGCTCTCGGTCCGGCCGGCGCCTGCGATGATCTCCAGTTCGCCATCACCGTCGAAAAGAGAGATGATGCCGTGCCTCATCTGCAGAAACGATCGCAGCAGGTCTACAACCTTGGCCAGCCTGACCTCGAGCCCGGAGGGGGCGGTGAGCGCTTTCGAAATTTCGTAGATGCCGGCAAGCGCGCTCGCGCGCGACGGCAGAATGGCGGGTTCCGAGTCATCCCTTTTGGTGTCGTGCAATGATGTGCAGCTTGACGAAGTCTGCTCAGCACTGTCTTCAGATTGGCGACCATTGTCCTGATCTGACATGTCATCCTCGATCTTGGGCCGCGACAGCAACGCCGCGCCATCTGGATCTGCGATGTCCCCCCGCGTAGACGCATCATCAGATGGCATCAGGGCCCGAGCCACCGATGGCCGGCACCAACAAGAATGTCTTCGCACCGCGAGCCGCAGCATGATTGGCGCACTTGCTTGCGGGTGGGAGCCGCTTACCGGAACGCTTGAGACGTTGATGCGGGTAGTCGTGACGTGTCGGCGGGAGGACGCCAGAGTTCCGCAGGCGACATACTGCCTTGCATAAGATCAAGTGTGGGTCACGGTTTTGGGCGTCGGTCAGGCCCTGAGGAGGGGCAAGCCCGAAAGACGCCGGAGGCAAGGCTTGATGCATGGCTTGGCTATCCTTACTGAACTGAGGCGCGGTTCAGGCTTCCGGAGCGCAACCACACGTTGCCCTACAGAGCGGGAATGAGGATGGCTAGTCAACCGAGCTTTCCTCGCATTTCTGAAAGGAAAGCAGGAGGACATGATAGAATTCCATCAACTGAGATTTGCCGACACATCGATCTCGAACGGCAGAGTTACCCCGGCGTGTTCACGGATGCCCGGCGCGGTGAGCCTACGGAGGTGACGCCTCCGGGATGCTGTCGGCGTTAGGGCGGCCGCGTCGGACACTACGGCCCGAAGTGTCGTCGAGCGGCCAAAGTGTTCGCGCTATGAAGCATCTTCTGAGTCGCACCGATGCGCGCCAGGTCCGGTGAATCATTCGGTCTTATCGACGACCCGTCGGGACGCCACGGCTGCAGCGGGAGCGCGGTAAGAGCCAGCTCGTGTAGGGAATCCTCCACTTCCGTGCCCGGCCGGGTCGCAAATGCGACAAAGAAGCGAGCGGGCACAGCGGATGCCAGAGTTACCGACTGGTGGCTGTCAGGCTAAAGCAATGGGTGCAAAGCTGGGCGTTAGTGCGGGATTTCGCCAGAGATGACGGCAACAGTGCGGAAACCCGCACAGCCCACCCTACTGAGTCTGCCTCACCGAGCGGAGGAATACGCGTATTTGGGCGCGGGTCTCCACTTGGCACGCCCCTTGCTGTTCGACATGCCAGCAGCGCGTGACCGGAGCGCCGCGATGGGAGAAGCGCGGGAAGGGAGGAGGCCCCACCCCGATCCGGTCAGGGAGAGAAAAGCTGTTGGCTCCACCAATCCGAAGCGCGGGGCCTGCGCCCCGCAAGGCCTTCTACGCCCAGCTCTACATTCAGGTGCTTACCGCCATCGCCCTCGGTGTCGCAGTTGGCTATTTCTACCCGGAGGTCGGCGAGAGCCTGAAGCCGCTCGGCGATGCCTTCATCAAGCTCGTTAAGATGATTATCGCGCCGGTGATCTTCCTAACCGTGACGACCGGCATTGCCGGCATGAATGACCTCAAGAAGGTCGGCCGGGTCGCCGGCAAGGCAATGATCTATTTCCTCACCTTCTCGAGCCTCGCATTGATTGTCGGTCTCATTGTCGCAAATGTCGTTCAGCCGGGTGCCGGCCTGAACATCGATCCGGCGTCGCTCGATGACCAGGCCGTGAAGGGCTATGCCGCCAAGGTCCACGAGCAGTCGGTGACCGGCTTCCTGATGAACATCATTCCCTCGACGATCGTTAGTGCCTTCGCCGAAGGCGACATCATGCAGGTCCTGTTCTTCTCGGTGCTGTTCGGCATCGCTCTCGCGATGGTCGGCGACACGGGAAAGCCTGTGCTTTCTTTGCTTCAGGCGCTCCTTGCGCCGGTGTTCAAGCTGGTCGGCATTCTGATGAGGGCCGCGCCCGTCGGCGCTTTCGGCGCCATGGCCTTTACCATCGGCAAATATGGCATCGGTTCGGTGGCCAACCTCGCCATGCTGGTCGCGACGTTCTATTTCACCGCCTTCCTCTTCGTATTCGGGATTCTAGGCGCGGTCTGCCGATACAACGGCTTCTCGATCTTTTCTCTCGTGCGCTACATCAAGGAAGAGCTGCTGCTGGTCTTGGCAACGTCCTCCTCGGAGGCCGCGCTGCCCTCGCTCATCGCGAAGATGGAGAACGCCGGCGCGAAGCGTTCCGTCGTGGGTCTCGTCATCCCGACTGGATATTCCTTCAATCTGGACGGCACCAATATCTACATGACGCTCGCCGCCCTCTTCATCGCCCAGGCGACGAACACGCACTTGTCGATGCCCGATCAGATCTTCCTATTGCTTGTCGCGATGCTTTCCTCGAAAGGTGCCGCAGGTATAACAGGGGCCGGCTTTATCACCTTGGCTGCTACGCTCTCCGTAATACCAAGCGTTCCCGTTGCTGGGATGGCTCTCATCCTTGGCGTGGACCGCTTCATGTCCGAATGCCGAGCGCTGACGAACGTAATCGGCAATGCGGTGGCCTCGCTGGTTGTCGCCCGCTGGGAAGGCGAACTGGACGAAACGCGCATGAAAGCTGCCTTCTACGGGAGCTTGCCGAGAGATTAAACCGGCCACCCGCCCCAGCAAGATTGCTGCAGCGCGACCAGCCAAGTCGCCGGCTCATCAGCCACCAAACAATCGGCTCGCTGGGTCTAAACAGCGCTTCGCGGGCCACAGATCAGAAGCATCAAATGCGGTGAGGACAAGAAACATGCACGCCCTATGGAAACGGACCGCAGACCGAGACGCGCCCGGGTGCGCCTGGAGCGCTGATCAATGTATAGGCCGTCGATCGGGGAGGATGCCGAAACCACTTTGCCGCCCCAATCCGTCGCCGGCATGCACCGGATGACGGAGCGCCAGCCGATCAAAATCGGAGCGACGGCAAAGCGCCCTACAATTGCCGATCTCGCCCGCGAAGCGGGGGTGAGCGTGGCAACGGTCGATCGGGTGCTGAACGCTCGCCTTCCGGTGCGGGAGGAGACCGCGCGTCGCGTCCACCACGCGGCCCACGCGATCGGCTATCATGCTGCGGGACTTATCAAACAGCGCATGGGAAAGGACCTGCCCCGCTACCGGCTGGGCTTCATCTTGAGGAAACCGGCCCAGCATTTCTACCAGGAGTTCGCGCGCGAGGTCGAGGCGTCGGTCAGTTCGGCCCACTGCTTCCACGGCATTCCGCTCATCGAATTCGCGCCGTCACATTTGCCTGGGGATCTGACGGCACTGCTCAAGGATCTTGGTAGCCGATGCCACGCGATCGCCATGGTGGCGCCAGATCACCCGAAGATCACGGCAACAGTCGAGGAGCTCAAGGCGAAAGGCATCCCGGTCTTTTCGCTACTTTCTGACTTCGCCGCCGGCGTGCGCGAGGGCTACATAGGTCTCAACAACCGCAGCGTCGGTCGGACGGCAGCTTGGATGTTCTCCAAGGTCGCTAAACGGTCTGGCAAGGTTGCCGTGTTTGTCGGCAGTCACCGTTTCCAGGGTCATGAGCTGCGGGAAAGCGGGTTTCGTTCCTATTTCCGTGAGAACGAGCCAGCATTCGAGGTGCTGGATACGCTCGTCAATCTTGAGAAGCGACAGATCACCTACGAGGCGCTGCTGGATCTTATGCAGCGGGAACCTGAGCTCGTCGGCTTCTACATGGCCGGCGGTGGCATGGAGGGGGCTATCTCCGCCCTCCGGGAAGAGGGCAAAGGCCAGGACCTCGTCGCGATCGTGAATGAAATCACGCCGGAGTCGCGGGGGGCCCTCGCGGACGACATCATCACGATGGCGGTGGCGACGCCACTGCGCCGACTTTGCCAGGAGCTGATGTTGCTGATGGATCGCGCCATCAAGACCGGCACCGCGGAGACGCCGGGGCAGACATTTCTCCCGTTTGACATCTATCTGCCGGAAAACATCTGAAATGATGTGATCTATCGCCATGGCCGACATTCCTTCCATAAATGCCTCGCAGTCCACTCCACTCGGGACGGCGTGCGCATTTCAAATGAAGTGTACGCTCTGCTCATTCAGATCGAGAGCGAAGCCGTGCTGGGGGGATCTCCTCAATTCAATAACGTTAGATGAAGCTAAGCGTGAAGCTCTTACAAAGGAGCTTCGTCAGTTGTGGGAGCAACGCTGCATTCGGCTGCATCCCTCACAAGCTGCTCGCGTCCGTCAAGGCGCCGATCGTTTGCTGGACGAAGCATAACGGGCTCACCAAAATGGCTCTTTCTTCATGCGGTGTTCCGAACAGGAGCGGTGTGTTGCCCAGAGTCGGCCCGCTCACTAATGGTCGGGCGACCCCGAGGCCGGTCGGGGGCAGTTTTGGCGCCGTTTTGCAGCAATGCTTGCTGATGGCTCAGCGAAGCCCCCCGTGATCGCCCGGCTGCCGGAGGGGCAACCAGGCGTGCGCCCTTCAGCATTCCCAAACCTGACCGTCGTCGGCCTTGAGAACGCGCCATCGATCGAACGCGAAAAGCGGGTTGGCCGGCCTTCAGGAGGAGGCGAACACAAGTGAAGCGGCTTAAAGCTCGGCGTGAAAGGGGAAACAACTTTTCCGGACATATCGTGAGCGTGGCAAACTCGCTCCCAAGAAGTATAGCGGCCCGGTAAAGGCTCGGGGAATTTATGCACTCCGCGGGCCACGAAAACGTCCTGCCCAGGGCAAGCCTATATGGCTTTCCCGATTGCGCATGACGCCGCTGCGTGGCTCCGCAAAATCCACTCGGTCAGTACCGGGACGACGTTCCGACCAGGCGGCCGCCGCGGTACTCGTGGAAAAAGGGTCGCCCCAGCGACGACTGCGACGACGAGTAGCTTCGGTCAGGCTCCGTTCTTGTCGAAGGAGCCTGTCATGCTCTGCCGCTGCCGGACGACGCTCGATGCGAGTTCGACTCGGCTCGTGCCCTCCACTCTCCCAGCGCGCCAATTCTGCGCAGCTGTCCGTTCTTCTGCGCCAACTGATGTCGGTAATCAGCGGGCTAGCGTCGGTAGCACCGGCCTTCGGAGGTATGCCGTCCTGCACTGCCAGCGCAGATTGGATCGCAGCTCTTGAGCAGCTCCTTTCAGTTCGGATGCCAGCCGTCGCTCTACCGTCGAAAACACGGGAGATAGCTTTTGCATGCTGCAGGAATCCACCACCTCCTCGGTCCCGAGATGGCATTGCTACTTGCTCTTAGGTGCTCATAGGAACCGGTCTGTTCCGGGGTGTGCGTCGCCAGCGGGGCTTGCTCGGGCGGTCGGATGCATATAGCTCGGCTACAGAAGAAGCGGCCAGACCTTCATTCGTCGTCTGCCGCGACTTCCTGCATAATTCGTGTTCACAAGGAACGACCTATGAGGCGGCAGCCCCGAGCATTCACGGTGGAGATCAGACAGAAGCGCAGTTCTCAAAAACGGAGTCGTTCGATCTGGAGCGATGTCGATCTTACCGCAGCAATGGCCGAGACAACAAGGGAACTCGAGGAGATGGAGTTGCCAAATGGTCGCCCTGTTGACTCAAGTGTTGTAGCGCTTGATGCTGAACACTTTCACAAACCGCGAGCGGAGTATCTCATGGCAAATCCCCTGGACGCAGAACCAGAAATAACTGCAACGCAACCGGCAGCCAAGGTAGAGGGGCCTCAAAAGAAGAAAGCCAAACGGTCGCCGAGAGCAAAGGCTGAGGCTAGGCCGCCTGCTAGGAAAGCGCCCAATGCGGCGTCTCAGGCGGAGGAAGCACCAGCAGCGACCGTGCGGACCGGACGTAGGATCTACTCTGAAAAGGAGCGCGCCCAGATGCTCGCCCTGATACAGAAGTCTATCAGTGGCGGCGCCACCCTCAAGAGCGCCGTAAAGGAGGCCGGCATTTCGGAACAGACCTACTATCAATGGAAGAAAGCTGCGTTGCCCGCATCGGTTGGTGACGATCTGAAGGACCTCGTCGCGCTTGAGGAAGAAAACAAACGACTGAAGAGCCTGCTCGCGGAACGCCTGCGCAAGGAGAACGCGGAACTGAAGAGGAAGCTGGGGGTTTAATAACGCTGAATCGCAGATCGGAGCGCCAGAATTCTTGTCCGACGCACTATCGAGAGCTCATAGCTACGGGGTCTGGTATCGGCAGTTCTGGTCGGAGGAAGCGGTCGTCGGTGATCCCGGAGAGGCCGCCGAGGTGAAACAGCAGCTGCGCGACCGCGGTCCTAAAAAAAGATCACCTCAGGACCACCTGCGGTTGGCTCGCGCACTCGCCCTGCCCGCCACCAGTTACTCTTCGTCCGAAAATTCCGATAGTCCGCCGCCCTCAGCATCAGATCCAACCTTCGCCTTGCGGGCCCATCGAACTGCCGCGGCCGCCCAAGGCAGTCCAATGGCCAGTCTTGACAATGGTGATCCGGCAAGCATCCGCATGAGCGGGATACAGGAGCGATCTCGAAAAGACTTCTCCGCTCAATTTGTCTACGCGCCTTAGACCGGCACTCGCGCCAGTAGCCCGTGTCGGATGAGATCGATGCTGGCGGCAAATGCGCCTGCAGTGTCATTCAATGCGTGGACTTCCTCGACGAGCTCAAGAGAAAAGGGACCCGTATAGCCGCCATCAAGTAGCGCCCGGATCTGGCTGCAATTGTCGGAACCTCCCAAGAGGCGATCCGGGTGAACCCACAAGGCTGGATCGTTTATGCCTGAAATGTGCACGAGACCGGTCAGATCGCATAAGAAGGACGTCTCGCCGGCGAGTGTGTGGTGGAATGTATCGTGCACAAGCCGGAAGACGGACTGGCCATCAACCCCGGCAATAGCGTTAGCCGCTTCGTTCTTCGACCGAAGCGAGGAGGTCTGGAAGCCAAGCGGTTCGATGAGCCCAATCAGACCCCGCGACTGAAGTATCGGCTTGAGCGCCTTCAAGGCGACGCGGAGATTGCCATTGCGCTCGCCATTGGCGGACCACGAACCGTCGTTCACCGGCACCAGCATGAGCGCCTGGGCGCCACAGGCGGCCGCATAATCGGCGAGCTTGCTGGCCTCGGTCTTGCGGGCGGGAGTCCATTCGTTGAACCGCTGTAGAGCGTTGACTGAGATGATCGTGACGCCCGCTTCGGCAGCGGCAGACCGAACATCCGCCGACGGCTTGCCGCGCACAACAGCCTTACTGCAGGGATTATTCCGGATTTGCACGTCGGTCAGACCGAGATCGCGGGCGAGCGCGAAGAACGTCCTGACGTCAAGCCCGGGCGTCGCCATGTAGTCGAGTGCAAACCGAAGTGGCGCCTGGCGCACGGAGTGGCTTTCCTTCTTGAAGGCGGCCGCCATTCTCGGCTGACTGGCTTCTGCCGTTTGTTGATTTACGAGGCCGAAATGATCGGCATAGGGAGGCGAGTCGATCAAACTGACCCGCTCTTCATTCACACGATTGTGCTTCATTGTGAGCCGACTTTCAGGCAACGCATACTACCGCGCCTCTTGAGAACATTGATCTCCTAGGCGAAATGACCGAAGATCGATCGAGGCTATCCAGCTGCTTCCGCAGAGTAGGCGCCAACCCGGAAAGATGCTGAACCGATCCGGAGCCAAACTGATGTGGCTAGCTGCGAAATCGATATCATCATCTCGGAAGGCTGGAGGGGGTGTACATCGGGGGAACTCCTGTGTGCGTTGCAGGTCAGATACTTGCAATCTGGCCCTCTGGAAACAGCCAGTTCGTTGCAATTGAAGCCGTCCAGTTGGTGAAGTGGCATGGCGGGGATCATCGGGCTAACAATTTGGCGGTCCAACAATGAGGCCTCCGGCTTCTGCGCCCCCGACGTCTCTTGGCTTCGCCCAACCGTCCGTGGCTCCGCCGTCGCCGGCGTACCGCTACCGATCGAGTTGCCGGGCGATAAAGATAGAATCAGGGGCAGCCTTTCTGGCGGCCCTGATAGGGTGCTGTTGAAGACACCTACCCGGAGATGGCGCATCTCGTGCGGCTCGTTCAAGGGAGGAGGAGCGGCCAGTGCATTATGGCCCACGGTCACAACGAGCGCATGCTGCTGCCGATCGAGCGTGGCACGGCGCACGGTGCCGTGATGCCATGCTGTCGGCCGGCCGGCTTAGCCGACTGCGCTACGCATGTAGGTCGGGCGGCAGCAGGGCGTCGCTGCGGTGGCTGGCTGTTCCCGGGGAGAGCACGCGATTACCCGACGCTGCAGATCCATCGGATTGTCGCCGAGACTGCAAAAGCGCCAACCCCGTAAAGGGGCCCGGCCGGCACACGCTGCGTCACAGCTTCGCCACGCCTGGAGGCCGGGAGCGTCTGACGTCGAGATTGATCAAAGCAGCAACCCGAAGAGGTGCGCAATCTTTGGAACGTGGCTACGCTGGGCACGCCCTGGTGTCAGCTCTCTCAGACCGCTCACGAGCATCTTAGCCGCCTGCTCGAGCGCCTCTTCCGGCATCGCTGCCAAGCTTTCCAAAATAAACCACATGGCGGCCGCCCACCGCCTCCAACCGGGTGCGCGTGCCCCGCCGCCAATTCCAGCGGCGACATGTAGCTCCCAAATCGTCGCGCCAGATGACCTCCCCCTTGGAAGTGCTTCCGACGACCGCTTCCCCATTCAAAACAGTGTGGAAGGACTCCGTTCCTACGGCAATCGTCAGCCGCGGTTTGCCGACATATGCATCGAAATTTTCGCCGCCGATGGGTATTGAGGAACGCAGGCTCACTGCATTGTAGAGGTCAACGACAGGATTTATTGGTGGGATGCGGCCATCCTTCTCCACCCGTTTTTCAATGCCTGCGCCGAGCACGCCGTCCGGTATGGTTTCGCGCCGAACCGGACGTATGCCTCCGCCCAATTGGCCAAGTGCGCTTCTCCCCAGGCGGGTCCCCCCGCTCGGGCGAAATCGCAAGCCTCTCCCAACACGTCCCGAGCCATGACGCCTCGCGCACTGTCCTCTGCATCAACAAGAATGCTGATTGCGCGAAAGTCAGGTGCCGATCTCTGCTATTTCTTCGTCGATCAGCGGAAAATCCAACAACGCTTCCTCCTTTAAGCCGGCCGCGACGGCGCCTTGCTTCCACCGGATTTGAGAGTCTCCTCAAGAATTCCTTTCCCCAGGTCCCAGGGTCAGAGTCCTGCCCGGGACCCGGACTGGCCGACAGAGCCAGTCCCGGCAGGTCTTGCTGATTCAGTCTGCGATCAATGCCGGCGCAACTCTGGGGTCACGAGCCAGGCCCGCTCGCTGTCAGAGCGGGTGTTGAGCATCTTGCCGAATCTTCGGCAAAGCTTCTTACCCGTTGGATAGCTCCAGTAAGGAGCCGAACGCCATTCTCGATCTGCCGAATGGTCAGGGCGGAATAGCCCATCACCAGTCCAATCCGGTCAGCGCGGCCCTCATCTCGGATGTACAGCGATGAAATCGGATGGATGCCAACCCCGACCCGCCGCGCCTCTTCAACCAGGACGTCCTCCAGCGACCGAGAAAGATCCTTGAACCAGACGACGACATGCAGCCCTGCATCGGCCCCCTCGATGGCAATGCTGTCTGCGAACGCGCGTCGAAGGACGGCAAGCAGTGCCTCTCGCCGCTCGCCGTTAAGACGGCGGACGCGGCGCACATGGCTCTCATAACCACCGCTCTCGATGAGTGAGGCCAGGGCCTCCTGTTCCGCGACCGGAGAATGCCTGTCGAGAAGCTGCTTGGCCATCGCAAAGACGTCTTGCAACTCGGCCGGAACCACCAGGTAGCCGATGCGCAGCATCGGCGACAGTGTCTTGGAGATCGTGCCAACATAGATTACGGAACTGCGGTCTTCCAGCTTATGCAGCGGGGGCACCGGTCGAATGTCGTACCGGTACTCGCCATCGTAATCGTCCTCGATAATATAGGCGTCATTGCGCCGAGCCCATTCGAGGAGCTGATACCGCCGCGAAATCGACAAGACGGCGCCGAGCGGGAACTGGTGCGACGGGGTGACATAGGCCAGCCGCGCTGGGATCTCCTGCAGCAGCTCGGTCTTCATGCCCTCGCTATCGACGGCGACAGCGACGGGCGTGGCTCCTGTGCTGGCAAAGACTTGGCGCGCCATTCTATAGCAGGGATCCTCGATCACGAAGCTGTCAGAAGGATCGAGCAGCAGGCGCGCGCACATATCGAGGCACTGCTGTGATCCGCTGACGACGAGGATCTGCTCGACCTGGCAGCTAAGTGCTCGGGCACGCCACAAATATCCCTGCAGCGCCTGGCGCAAGCGATGCGAGCCGCGTGGATCGTGATAGGCCAGCCTTCCGGGGCTTTGTGACATCGCCGCGTTCATCGCACGCTTCCACGTCAGCGCCGGGAAATCAGATGGGGCGAGGTCGCCATAACGGAAATCGACCTTGAGGCGGTTGGGGAGGTAATCGCGCCGTGGCGGACTGGCGCGCAGTCGCTCGCCGTAACAGGAAAGGTGGATCGGGCCAGTCCGTTTCGGCACCGCGCTGGTCTCTTTACTTCGGACTAGCGAAGATGCAACGCGAGGTCTTGCGCCTGGAATGACCTCGATGAAACCTTCGGCGACCAGCTGATCATACGCCACGGTGACCGTGGTTCGCGACACACCGAGTTCATTTGCGAGGCCGCGTGACGACGGCAGCTGGCTGCCCGTTTCATAGATCCCAGCTAGGATCTGCTCGCGAAGAGCTTCGCAGATCTGGCGCGCGCCGAGACCTTGCGAGCGAGCTGTCGACGCTTCAGGAGAAGGCTGGACCATTTCTTTCATCGCCAACTGGACGTTCCATCTGAGTTAGTGTGACGGCATTGTCCCCGAAATCAAGAGGGCTAAAGCCGATGACCAGCGCCGAAGATCAGCTTGAAGCCGAGGCAACATCAACGCCGTCCCGGAACGACGTCGGTCTCGCATTCGCCACCCGGGCCATCCATCATGGCTACGATCCGGCCGGCTTTTCCAATTCCGTTCAGACGCCGGTGTTTCTTACATCGACCTATGGATTTGAAAGCGTGGCAGCAAACGAAGCCGTCGCAGCGCTTGGCGGAAGGCTCTACGCACGCGAATACAACCCGACCACCGAGATCCTCGAAAAGCGGCTCGCCAATCTCGAAGGAGCCGAAGCTGGGCTGGTACTCGCCTCGGGGATCGCCGCCTTCGGCACGCTGATCCTTTCGCTGCTTTCGCAAGGTGACGAACTCATTGTCCACAAGACACTCTATTCGAATACGCTCGCCATGGTCGAACAGGGGCTGCCGCAGTTTGGCATCAAGGTCGTTGCCGTCGACCTGTCGAATCCGAGCAATCTCAATGGCGCCATCACTGACAGGACCCGGCTCGTGTTCTTCGAGACGCCAATCAACCCGCTGAGCCGTATCCTCGACATCGCTGCCATTGCCGAACACGCCCATTCTCGCGGCGTGAAGGTCGCCGTCGACAGCACCTTCGCCTCGCCCGCCCTCCAGCGTCCGCTGGAACTCGGAGCCGACATCGTGATCCATTCGCTGACCAAGTACATCAATGGCCATGGCGATGCTCTGGGCGGTGTGATACTGGGCGATGCGAAAACACTGCACCTGCTGCGCGAAACTGGCCTGCGCTATCTCACCGGGGCAGCGCTCTCGCCCATGTCGGCGTTCCTGATTTTGCGCGGGTTGAAGACACTCACGTTGCGTATGGAGCGTCACAGTGTCTCTGGGCTTGCGGTCGCTCAGGCGCTCGAGGCGCACCCGGCTGTGGCTTGGGTTAGCTATCCATTTCTCGGCTCTCATCCCGACCATGAGATCGCGCGCAGACAGATGTCGCAAGGCTCGGGCATGTTGGCTCTCGGCCTCCAAACGGGGTTCGAGGGCGCGCGCCGTATGATGGACCGGCTCAAGCTGATCATCAGGGCGGTCAGCCTCGGCGACGCTGACAGTCTCATCTATCATCCGGCAAGCCTGACCCGCTCGCGCAAGTCAATCCGCAAGGACGCGCATTTGCCTGACGGAGTCGGCGACGACCTCATGCGTCTGTCGGTAGGGCTCGAAGACGCCGCCGATTTGATCGCGGATCTAGAGCAGGCGCTGGACGGGGTCTGACGCCCAACGCTTCACCCAATGTAACAACGGGAGCTTCAGCATGGCTTTCCTGAGCGGCCTTTCGGCCTTCCCAATAACGCCAAGCGACAGTGACGGCGGCGTCGATGTCCTGGCGCTTCGAAAGCTGACAGCGCGGCTTTGCGCAGCAAAGGTGGATTCCATCGGCCTGCTCGGTAGCACCGGCACCTACATGTATCTGTCGCGCGCGGAACGCCGCCGGGCGATTTGCGAGGCGCTGGACGAGACGCGTGGACGAGTCCCGCTCGTGGTGGGCGTGGGCGCTTTGCGCACCGATGAAGCGGTACACTATGCAAGTGATGCGAAGGCCCTTGGCGCAGCCGCGGGGTTGCTCGCGGCTGTTTCCTACACCCCGCTTACTGACGACGAAGTTTTCGAGCATTTTTCTACAGTGGCGCGCGAAAGCGGCCTGCCGATCGTGATCTACGACAATCCTGCAAACACGCATTTTCGCTTCACGCCAGCGCTCATCGAGCGTCTGGGACAGCTGCCTGAGATCCTCGCTATTAAAAACTCAGCCGACCGGGGCGATGCTATCAAAGGCCAACTTGCGCACCAGAAAAAAATTGTGCCGAAAGGATTCTCGATCGGCTACAGCGGCGACTGGAACGCCACCGAGGCCCTGATCGCCGGCGCCGATACATGGTACAGCGTCCTCGGTGGCATCTTGCCCGACCCCTGCCTGAGGATGGTCAGAGCCGCTCAGCAGGGCGACCACGCAGAAGCACACCGGATCGACACCACCCTGGCCCCGGTGTGGGAGCTTTTTAAGACGTTCTCGAGCCTTCGCGTCGTCTACGCAATCGCCGAGCTCCTCGAAATCTGTTCCGCCGAGCCCCCACGGCCAATCAAGCCGCTTTCCGCTGCCGCGAAGGGCCAGCTCGCCGGCGTCCTGGACCGTCTAGGATCAGGTGTCGGATCGTAAGCCGCGCGACTTCATATTGCCGAGGGAAAAATTTACGCACCGACGCTTTCGATGACTAGCCGAGATGTTCTCCATAATCTGATCGGGAACAATGCGCGCGGCGTGCTGATCACGACGCCAACACGTCCTCGTCAATGTGTTCGATTGGCAGAACGTCTTATCGGCGAGGGAGGTAGGCTTTCCGAGGCCGCCAACGCCTACATTTCTCCGGAAGAGTGTGCAGGCCAGACGACTTCCACTCGAAGCATCAAAGCCTTGAGCTAACAGCATTCAATCGCTGCGCAGGATCTTTGCTTAAAGCGCGGTTGCCACAAAAGCCCTTCGAGCAGCTGGTGGATGGGCCTCACCACGCAATACCTGCAGACAAGCGTCATCGCTACCCTCCGTTTCTCGGTCCGATGATGAAGGTCACGGATAAGGATAGCGGCCGCCTGGTTGACATCGAATACGATACGCTCAGAACTGTGGCGGCCAACCTGAACAACGACCTCCCTCTCAAATCTGTGCAAGCCGGTCATCTCTCCGCCCCCCAAGGCGATCATCCGTCAATAGGGCCGAGCTCGTCTTCTTTGCCGAGCCGACACTGCATCTGTGAGCCGAGACAATGCCCTGTGACCGACCCCGCGCTAGCCTCACACGCGCTTAGCCGCTCTGTTCCGCTGCCGATCTGCAGGCGGGATCCACCGGTTGTCGGAGGTTGTTCCTCCAACATGACGGCGCGATTCAAAAAGCCGAATAGGCCCTTTGGGCGCTGCCCTCGCCATCGAAACTCTTGTCGATTGAGACCTAAAGAGTAGCTTGATCAGGGAAGGCTCTCTTCTAGCGCGACCACCTTCGTGCTCAGCACGCGCGCTCGGTGCCGAGGGAGCGCGGCACCTCCCGGGACGCTGGTGACGTGTGACCATGGACATCCTTGCCCAACGGCTTGCGCCGGGCAGCCCTTCTCACCGTGCCGCACAGCGCTGCCTCGCAATTCTGGTGATTTTTGCGTGTCAGCCATTTTGTTCTAGATCACGCGGCAGACCTTATCATTCATCGCGCGGATGCCTCACATCCAAACAATCTAATTTACCGGTTTCTTATGATCCTGCATAGCGCGACATCAAAACCCACGACCATGTTTTCCAGTCGTTTTCTGCGGTTGCTCTACGGTCACCTCGACAAGGATCTACTATGCGTATTTGCGGTATCAAACTGACGCACGACGGGGGAATCGCCGTCGTGGAAGACGGCAGATTAGTCTTTTGCATCGAGCAGGAGAAGCTCGACAATAACCCACGATACCAACATATCGAACGGCTTGAGACGGTCGCCGCCGTTTTGGCGGAAAACGGGCTTGCTCCGCGCGATATCGACCGGTTCGTTATTGACGGATGGGACGGTGAAATCCAGTCAGAATTCCAGGTTCTGAGTAACGGCTCCCCTATCACTCTCAACGGCGCGCCATATGTGGAGCGGTACGCCGAAAATCCTCTGACAGCCTATCAAGGTTCCGGTCTCATGCTCGACAATGGGGTATGTTCTTATGAAAGCTACCCGCATGTTGTTGGGCACGTAGCTTCCGCATACTGCACCAGCTCATTCGCCAAAGCAGAGGAACCGGCATTTTGTCTGGTATGGGACGGCTGCATCTTTCCGCGGCTTTACTACGTCGAGCCAAGTGGAGTCCGATTTGTTGGGTGCCTGTTTCCGATGATAGGCCATGCCTATGCGGCCGCGGGCCAACATTTCGGTCCTTACAGGCAAGAACTGCGGACTGGCTGGAATCTCGGTATCGCCGGCAAGTTGATGGCCTATATTGCGCTCGGAGTGGTCCATGAACACATCGTGAATGTGTTTCAGGAGCTTTACGACGACCATTTTGCCTGGGATACGGACCTTGCTTTTGGCTACGGGAACAACAGCCACAGCGAAGACGCGTTACTCACGGCTGTGCACGACTTCTTCGATGCAAGCGCGTCGCGGTTAATCCCCGAAACGCCCGAGGACATACTTGCTTCGTTCCATGCCTTCGTGGAGCGTCTTCTCGTCCAGGGGATGACAAGGGCGCTGCGTGGGTACTCAGTCCCCAAAACCCGAAACCTGTGCATAGCCGGCGGATGCGGGCTGAACATCAAATGGAACAGCGCTCTTCGGGCGAGCGGTTTGTTCGACGCAGTCTGGGTGCCTCCGTTTCCAAACGACAGCGGATCGGCGATCGGTGCCGCTTGCTGCGCGCTGGCCGCCGACAAAGGTTTCGTGCATCTCGACTGGTCAGTTTACAGCGGGCCAAATGTGAGCCATGGCAAGGTTCCGCCTGGTTGGCAATCTGCTGCTTGCAGCCTGAAAGAACTTGCCAGCGTGCTCGCCGACAACAAGCCTGTGGTGTTCCTTGCAGGTCGCGCAGAGCTTGGTCCACGTGCTTTGGGAGCCAGAAGCATCCTGGCGGCCGCAACTTCGCCGGAAATGAAGGACCATCTCAACAAAATCAAAGTTCGAGAGCACTTCCGACCGGTAGCGCCAATATGCTTGGAGGATCGTGCACCTGACATGTTTGACCCCGGCACGCCGGATCCTTACATGCTGTTCGATCACCGAACCCGTTCGGAGTGGAAAGAAAAAATCCCGGCGGTCGTCCATCTCGACGGGACTGCGCGACTTCAGACAGTTTCGAGAACTTCTGAACACCCAATTGCAGAACTTCTGATAGAATATGAGAAACTCACGGGTATTTCGCTGCTCTGCAACACGAGTGCAAATCTCAATGGACGTGGTTTTTTTCCGGATGCGGCTGCCGCCTGTGAGTGGGGATGCGTAGACCACGTTTGGTGCGATGGATTGCTGTTGACCAAGACAGGTGCAAGTCAATTCGAGGGCTGAGCGGCGGGCTGTAACGAACTTGAGTTACCGCGCTCTAGCGCTGCAATCGCCGGCAGCATCGCTGAGGGAGCCGGATACTGCGGGTGCGTGCGGTTACGGCCCTTGAAGCTGCCCTGATCTGACGAACGAATCTGATCGTCATGGCCGATAAAGCGCCGAGACTGTGCTGTTGAGCTGGCAAGCACGCGAATGCTTTTGCTTAGCGATGTGACTGGAGGGTTCGAACACCAGGGCCTGCACGGCCCTGCCGACCGGCACGCCATTCGTGTGCTGCGGTGGTGACAAGCTTGAGCGAATTAGCTGTTTGAGCTCCTTCTGCCAACGGAATCCCGCATGCCTGCGCCAGCCGCGTTAATCTCTGGAGCGTCCGCCTTGCCGTCCGCGACTTTGCTCAGCACCGAGCCACTCGCCATAGCGCCGGGCACGTGGCCAACCACGTTGACCCCGACACCCTCCGTCAGTGTCAGCAAGTCGGAGTAGAGGTCCACATCCTTGAGCATGCTCCATTCAGGACCCATACGTGCGAGATCGGTTGCAGCAACCCTGTGCCGAAGAGCACAATTGCCAGCGCACGATCCTGGTGCCGTCGCGGGGTCGCTGCCGGTTCTTCTGACCGCCCGCGCGCCATGTCGATCATCCTCACCGGCGTACCGTCGCTGCCGTTTGCGCGGTCCAATCGGCGCCTATGTCGGCGACATCTGGGATGGCGAAGCGCCTTCATGATCGCTGCGGTCTTCCGCGCCGTTACACTGGTAGTGCAACTCATGACTTTTCCGAGGCTGCCTCCGATTGGAGCGGCCAGCTTCCGCAGTCTGCTGGACATGGCCAAGAATCCGATGATCAAAAGTCGCGATTTTGGTCGTCCTGCTGGTCGCTTCCGGGCATTTCTCCGGCTTCATCTATATCCGCGCCTTCCTCGAGAATGTTCCCGCGCTCAACATCGAGACGATCTCGCTCGTGTTGCTCGCCTTTGGCATCGGCGGCTTCTTCGGCAATTTGGCCGGCGGATTCTTGGCCGAGCACAGCCTCAAGGCAGTCGCGGCCCTGCCCCCCTGCTCATAGCGATGGCCGCTGTCTCGCTGCTGACGTTGAGAGCATCGGCCTGGGCCTCGGCGATTGCGGTACCGTATGGGGCTTGCCTTCGGCGCGGTGCCGGTGGGACTGCAGAAATGCATGGTGCTGCGCGCCACTCCCGAGCAGGCCGAAAACGCCGGTGGGCTGATGGCCGCAACGTTCCAAGTGACCATCGCCGCCGGCGCGATTTTCAGCGGACTGCTGGTGGACGATGCCGGCGTTGCCAGTGCCTTTGCCTACAGCGCCGTTGCCTCGTTCCTCGCTGCCCTGACAGTGTTCTTGCTCGGACCGAAGCGCGAACCTAGACCGCCTGACACAGGCCAGTGCAGCACGGGGAAAGATGCAATCGCATCAGCCGCGCGGTGCGATCCTGCTCACGATTTTTTGGCGATTGCAGCCATAGTCTCCGCGCGGTCGCAGGTTGTTGTCCGGTCGATTTCGACCAGCGGCGGCGTTTTGAATGATAGTGCCGACGAGAGAAGCTAAGAGTGCCGGACCGAAGCGGACCGCCTCGCGTCGACCGCTCGCCTCGTACGGCTATTAATACAAGGGCGAACCCGTGTTTGATCCGTGTGAGGCGGCTTTTCCATGCCTCCGGGCCGAAGCAGCTTTTGAAATCATTGCATTCCCGGCAATTGGGCGCGGTCCAAGGGGTAGACCTTCAGACTCGCACAGCCTGCGGTAAAAGTACTTCTTCCCCTTCATGTTTTTGGTGTTGCCGGCTACGAGCATCGGAAATCAGCAGCACACTGTTATGCAAAAATCATCGAATTGGAGTCAGACCCAATTTTTGCGTGCCGTTCGCCAGGAGCGCCCGCGGCTTCACATGCGGGATGCCTCCTGCAACATTATCTGCCGCATCCAGGTGCTTGCCGGATCACTGTTGTGAAGGGTGGGCCATTGGACGGCCTCAGTGAACGTGGGTAGTGGCAGGGGAAGTTCGACGATCCGTAGAGGGAAAGTCTTTTTGAAATGCTGAACCAGCCGGAAGGGCATGGTCGCTATACGATCTGTGCCTGAGACCATCGGCGGGATAATGCTAAAGGCCTGCACGATAATCTCGACACGTCTCTTGAGACCATGTTCAAGCAAAAACCGTTCCTCGATGGATGGCATTTGCGCACGGCCGACTCTGAACGCAATGTGCTTCATCGACACGTACCTCTCGAATGTAAGCTGCTGTGGCAGCTGCTTGTTCGTGGGGCAGCCTACGCACACGAATGTCTCGTCGAACAGCGCCGCTCTTGGATGCGCGCTCGACATGAACAATTCCGGAAGAATCAGAAAATCGACGTCACCGCGCCGGAGAAGCTCATCGAGATCGTCGTCGAGCGGCAGCAATTCGAAGCTGACGGCGGGTGCTTCGCGCGCAACACGCTCCACGACCTTTTCAAAAAACACGAGTGTGGCGAAATCGGAAACTATGATCCGGAAGCGGCGATCGGATTGAGCCGGATTAAACGGATCCCAAGAAATAATCGAGCACTGGATGTGCAAGAGTGCGCCGCGAACAGCGGGGGCGAGTGTTTCCGCACGTGGGGTTAGAACACGTTCGCGGCCGCTCATCGTAAACAGTTCATCGTTGAAATAATCGCGCAGCCGGGCGACGGCCGCGCTCATGGCCGGCTGACTTAGGTTGATGCTGCTTGCCGCCGCCGACAGGTTGCGCTGGGTCAGCAGT
>NZ_JBVVPZ010000005.1:0-228355 GCF_055811415.1 Mesorhizobium sp. WSM4846 | reverse complement strand
ACTCCGGCCAGTCCCGCCACCACCTCCCGAAGTCGGAATGATTACGGGAGCAGCGGAGGAGGAGGCGGCTGGGGAGGAGGATAGCGTTGAATGGCTGCTGCAAGTAAGCCAATTAGAGCATTTACGGCCAAGTGGAGTCACTTGGCGTCGCAGAAATGCGGCTAAATCAAACAGATAAATCTGGATGCTCAGCTCAATTTGAACGTATCCCGCTCGCGGATCCGGGCGACGGTCTAACTCGCATCCGCTGACTGGCGCAGCGCCTCTGTCTCCGCCAACTGGATGCCCATTTCGACAAACGCGGAAAGAACTGAAAAGCGATCCTCCAGTGCAACGCGTGCCAGTCCGGCCAGAACCCCCGCACTCACCGCGCGCGCGGCTGGCGGCAAGGCCGATAGCGCTGGCGCCTCCATGGCTGAACCGTTGCCATGCCGTCCTGCAGCCAGGGCAATCCAGGCGGCCGGCGTTGTTGGCGGCATTGCCGCAGCCTTGTCCACTTCCGGGCGATGGTGACGGCTCTCCGGCTGGCTGACCCAGTCACGAACAACTGCGAGCAATTCCTGATCCCTGCTGTCGAGCAGAACGGTGAGGTGGCTCAGGCATTCATGTGCCCACCACACCGCAGCCCGCTCGGGAAGCAGATAGGCACAGAACGTAATCGCCTCCTCTGGCACCCGCCCGGCCAGCAGGGCGCGGCAAAATTCGATTGAAGGCTGTTCGGTCGGAAGTGTCACCATGTCCCTGGAAACAGCGGGGCAGGCCATGAAAAGGTCCCGTGCCGTTTTGAATCGAAGCTCATTGGCCATGGCGCCACGCTTTCCCCAGGGAACAATCGACACTGAAGCCCCGGACGGGGCGGGTCAAGTCTGCAGTCCCTGGCAAGATGCAACTGCCCTCCACCACTCGTATGCTTGACGTTTATTGACAGACAACCGCTTCGCAATTTGGTATTGTCCGCAGTCGATGAAATCGATGCTCAAGACAGGAGTAACCGTTATGCGGTTGGGCAGTTTAGCCTTCGTGTTTACGGTCGCGTATTATTCGACCCACGCTTTTGCCGATCCACTTCAGAAATCAGAAGACATCGTGAAGTTTTTTGACGCGGCGAGCGAGCTCGGCCCGCCGCGTGGAATTTGCGTCGGCACCGAGGAAGAGTGCAACAGCAAGAACAAAGCAGCGCCTGCCGAAAAAACCAGCCTCGACATGCTGATCAATTTCGGCCTTGATTCTGCGGAACTCGATGCGACTGCGCGCGCTGAACTGGACGAGTTCGCCAAGGCACTGAAGGACAGCCGACTGAGCACTTTGAACTTCGTTGTCGAGGGTCACACAGATGCATCCGGCTCGGAGCGCTACAACGAGGGGCTGTCGGAACGCAGAGCCAGATCGGTAACAACCTTCCTCACCTCCAACGGCATCGATCCTGCCCGCATCAAAGCGACAGGCCTGGGCGAAGCGAGCCCGCGCAACCCCAATCCATTCGATCCGGTAAACCGCCGGGTGGAAATGCGGATAAGGACTGAGTAGGGCCGCTCCGACCACCGAGGCACGGCCAGCGTCGACACGCCTGAAACTGGCTCGTCAGTTGTTGTTGAGCACGCCACCCACGGCCACACCGGTGCCGAAAATCAGCGCCTTGGTCAGGAAGTCGTTGTTGTCCGGCGGCGGAACATCCCGCACGACCTGCTGCCTGCGGGGCTTCTGTGCCACCACCGGCTTTTGTGTGCGGGCCTTCTGTGCCACCGGCTTCTTTGTGCGGGTCTGCTGCACCTGTTTCTTCGGCTGTGCTCGAGCCAGATCGGCAGCGTAGCTGGCGCGCACCGAATCCATCATTGGATCCGTCTGGATCACCAGGAACGTCAGTTGCTCGCGTGTCAAAAAGGTCGTCTGCGGCAGGCCGTTTTTCGCTTGCCAGATGCCGATTGCCTGGCGGGTTTTTGGGCCTATGTTTCCGTCGATACGGCCAAGCTCGTTGCCCAAGGCTTCGATGCGCAACTGCAGATCGATACGGCCCTGGCGATCGAGACCGATCGCGCTTTCCGTCAACTCGGTGCCCGGGGCCTGCTTCACCTCGTCCGAAACCCCAACCGAGGTGCGAACGGCTGAGCCGGAAATTGCGTTGGCCTCGTCCTCATCGACTGCCGGGACCTGCCGATTTTCGGCCTTCGGTTCGTTCAACTGGTCGATGTTCAGCCGTGCCACCGTGGCGAAGCGGCCGCTCGGAAACTGTTCAAGATAGGCTTCGTAGAACGGAATGGAATTGCGCTTGGAAGCTTCGTCCCACAGACGCTGCTCAACCTCCCAGGAAGGAGGCTCGTTGGTCACCGGGGCAGGCGCCGGTGTCATCGCGCCGGACGCACCAGCGATCGGTTTTGTGGCAGGCGCCGCTTCCGCTTTGGACTGTCCCAGGAAGACCTCGCGTCCCAGTGATGCGTTGTGCCAAGGTCTTTGGCGACCTTGTGTCGTTTCGGTCACCTGGCCGCGCACACGCGTCAGCGCGCTCTGGATTTCAACGCCAGGTTCAGTCAGGTGTCTGGCGAGCGCCGCGGAGTAGGGACTGTTTACGCCGTTGCCGTCGAAAGCGATGGCGCCGGGGTCGGTTGCATACGCAAGCAAGACTCCGCCGGTTCCAACGCCGTCCGATCTTGCTTCAATCGGCGCCAGTCCGGAGCCAAACGAGGCGGAACGGCTCTTCGGCATCGAGGCGGCCAGCGTCCTGGCCAATGGATTGTCGCGGCAGGCATCGAGGATGATGACGCCGATCGCCGGCTCGGCTGGTAACGCTGCCATGAAGTCGTCGATCTGAACGGTGCGGGTCTTGAGATGAGCGGGCGATGTCAGTTCGGCGTCTATCGGAATCAAGAAGTTCTTGCCGTCGACCTGCATGCCGTGGCCGGCATAGAAAATGACGGCGAGCTCGGCATCGTAGGATTGCTCGGTAAACCGACTGATGAGGCTGTGCATGCCTGCATTGTCTTGATCGAGCCCCTCGATCACCTGGAAGCCGGCATTGCGTAGCGTGGATGCGATGAGGTGCGCATCGTTGGCGGGATTGGGCAAGGCAACGGCATGGACATATTTACTGTTGCCGATGACCAGTGCCACGCGTTTGGCATCAGGCGCGGCAGCCTCGGCTCCAAGTGACGTGATGACAAACAGGACAAACCCGCTCAGAAAGACGGCAAATGCTTTCATGGTCCAGCCCTCCGCCCCGCCGGGGCGCACTATCGATGTCTGCGCATGCCAAAATGGCTCCTGGGCGTATGTGATCTCGACCACAGTTTTGGTTCACAAAGGCCCGAAAAAAGTTGGCTATAGTAGCACTTGGCAGCAGGAACACCAATGGACTAACGGCAAACTCGCACGCCTCGAGAAGCAGGTTCAAAGGGTATTCTGCATCGAGCCTATGAGAGCCGTGATCGCCTGCTTGTATTTTTCGAACTCGGGCGATGTCTGCCGGACTTCCGTCGTTGTCGTTGTTTGTTGGCTCGCTTCAACCATCGCCGGGCTCAGCTTCCGCCCCATTTTCCTTTCGGCCCAGCTCACGACATAGCTGGCGGACTTGCCGGTGAGAAACGGGTTGGCTTGAATGACGGCCGATCCGAGCACGGCGCTCAATTGCGCCGAGCCCGGCGACGACAACACTTGATGGGCGCCTTCCATCCCCAAGAAATGACAGAGATAAAGCCGGCCGGCTGTGATCTGGTGGCCGCGTGCCCGAAGATAGGCTTCGCCTTCGCGCGCCAGATTGCTGACCATCTCGCGCGAGATGGTGGCGTCAAAACGCAGAGCGAGCAGGTCGGCGGTTGACAGTGTCCGCGCCAGTTCCGGGCGGTAGGTGTTCATCATCCGGATCCACGTCTTGGTTATGAACTGACCGGCGCCGGTCGCCGAAGAAAGTGGGTTCTTGGCGCGGGCCTTGCCGCCACTTTCGACTTGAACGATACGCTCGGTCAGCGTTTCGACAGCGGAAGCGTCCGTCGCGACTGCCGTAACCGTGCCCAGCGGATCGATCGCCTGCCCATTGCGATAGAGTTCGAAATGCAGGTGCGGCCCGGTCGAAAGACCGGTGGTGCCGATATAGCCAATGATATCGCCTGCCTTCACCTTCGCGCCGACACCGGCCTTATCAGCGAATTTCTGCATATGCGCATAGCGCGTCTCGCTGCCGTCCCCGTGCGAAATCTTCACCAGGTTGCCGTAACCACTTCCATCGCCCTGAAAGACGATTTCGCCGTCGAAGGCGGCGGCTATCGGCGTGCCCAGAGGCGCCGCCCAATCCACCCCCTTGTGGATACGAACGGTTCCGAGGATTGGGTGCTTGCGTGGGCCGAAAGTCGAGGTCATGACCCCGTTGACCGGGGTGACCATGCCGTTGGCGATTGTCAGCGAGCGAACCTGATCGTCGCCGCTGACGCATGCAAACTGGCCGTCGGTCTGCTGGAACACGAAACAGTCGAGGCTTTTTTCGCTACCCTGGACGCCAACATACAGCACCCGTCCGGCCGTCTCTTCCTTGCCACGCGGTTTTTGCGAATAGATCAGGACCAGACGCTGGTCTTCGCTGGCGAAGGCATCCAGATCCTGTCCTCGCGACAGATACATGATCGCTTCTCCGATCACGCCGGTTGGAACCTTGTTGCGCGCTGCTGTCGAGTAGATCGCGTCGAGCAGCCGGTATTGCCTTTTGTGCGTGCCTTGCGCCTGTGCGCCCGAGTAGTTGAACAAATCTTCGCGGACCCAGGGGTCGACACCAGACACAAACACACCGGCGGCATTGCGCGTCAGCGTGCCGACAAATACGTTCCTGGCGTAGATCGAGACCTGCATGAGGGACATGGTTGTCGTCTCGCGCGTCGGCCTGAAACCGCGCATGGCGACGACATGACCTGGCTCAAGGCTCTCCCGATTGAAAAGCGCCTTCAGCGCTTCGCCTGCCAGCTTGGCATCCTCGGCGGAGAAATGCGCATCCAGGGCAACACTGTCCAGGCTGCGGTCGTTGAGGATCTTTACGAAAATGTCCTCGGTAGCCTCGTGTCGTTGATGTTCACTGATGACATTTGCAACGCTTGTGTTGTTTTCGATCTGGGTTTTCTGGAACGCGGGAAGGGCTGCCTCGCCTGAATCGATTGTTTCGCCCCAACCTGCTTCGGCATCATCGACACCCCCCTGCGGGTCCGAAGCAACCGGAGCCTCGTTTGCAACGGGCGGTGGCTGAACGTCGTTTTGCAGATCGTTGGATGGCGCCGGCGCGGTCTGTCGCTGCGCCTGGAAGAATGCGAAATCTTCTTGCGTGGACGGTATCGTCGTCATGAACTTTTCGCTGGCGCTAAGCATCACGTCGGACAGAATCTCGATCTGCGGAGAAACGCCGACCTGGTCGAGTTCTGCCGGCCGCGGGATGACTTGGCTTTTTGTTGCGCCGCCGGTGTCGGGCGCAAGCGTGATCCACATCGGGTCGCCTGCGAGATCGATGATGGCAGGCACATAGACAGATGCGTCGGCCGGCACATCGTCGGTTCCCTCGACGGCGTGCAACTCCTCATCTTCGTCGCCAAACGACCAATAATCCGCCGTGAGATAGAAGCCGGCAGCGATCGACAACAGGACAGCCACAGCAAGACCGGCAAGAAGCCTGCGCCAGAGCCTGCGTCTGCGCAGGGCGGCGCGCGCCTGCTTTTTCAGCCTGAAGCTTGTGTCGATACTGTGCGTCACGGATTGCTTCCGGTCAGAAAAAAGGTCCACCGCACCTGTTCAAGCGTATCGACTTCGAGAAATCGTGCGGCGATATGGCCGCGCTGCCAGCATTCATCGATGCCGCGTATCGAGAAACGCCGCCGGTCGATGCACATTTCGGTCGACCCGGTCAGGGTCGCATGGCCAAAAACGTCCGTCGCATAGATGTAGATGTAGCGGTTGGTGAGTTCCTCGCGGATGACGTTCACGCACTGATTTGCGCCGATGGTCCACCAGCCATCGGTCTGGTCCGCATTGTCGACCTTTTGGCCGACAGCGAGATTGACGACGTCGAGCGTCTGATTGCAGACGGTGAATTCGGCGCGCGCTTCCTGGGACGACAGGAGAGCCAGCAATGTCGCGCCCAATATGGCCACAAGTCTGGTACGGCCTGTCAGGGCAAGCAGGCCGCGAAGCCGGTCACGCTGATTGTTGGGCGGGACAGCGGTCAGGAAGGAAAAACGCGAGCTGCGGAGGTCCATCGGCGTCCATGCTACCCGCCGAGCCGGAAGTACTTTGCCGTGGCGGAGAACTCAGATCGGTTGGCGTCGATCTCTTCGAGTATCCTGGGCAACAGCAGCGCGGCTGGTGTCGGCTCGGAGAACGCCGCAGCGTGAATATCATGTGGACCCGTGATCACCATTATGATCTGCGGCACGACCTTGCCGGCCGCCTTGTCGGCTGCGCCAAGATCGATCGGAATGTTGAAGGTCGCCTTGTCCGCTTGCGCCAGGATAAGATCGTCGAGGCTGAATGCCATGCCCCTGTGGTCGATCAGCAGCACGCTGGAAATAAGGCCGCGGTGCGTCACCAGCGAGCCGCCGATCGGCGAGCCGCTCGGCACCGTCGTTCGATCGAGAACAAGCTGCGGCTTGTCAGCCGGCATCTGGTCCAGAAAGCGCAGAAAGTTGGTGACTTCGCATTGAGCCGGCTCAATGAGGCGGACGCTGATGTCCGGTTCGACACGGAATCTTGCCTGGAAATCGGACAGCATTCGTTCGAACGGCTGGATCTCCGTGCCCAATCCTTCGATTGCGGCGGCGGCCTCGGTTGCCGACGTCAACGTCGCATAGAAACAGTCGCCGCCGTTGAAATCCCGCACCCAGGAGACCCGTTGCGCAGCGGGGTCGAGGGCATTTTTCGGCGGCAGTTTTAGGTCCGGTTTCGGCACGTTCAAGGCAACAGTGGCTTCGCCCGGCTGTTTGCCTGCCGCCGTCTCGTCCTGCTGCCGTTTTTCGTTCGCATCATCCGTCTGGTTTTCGGCCCGCGCGTGCTGGCTGGCCGAATTATCGGGCTGCCGGCTCTCCATTATTTCGGGCTGGACCGCTGCGGGCGGCGAGGCCTTGTCGGCCGGCGGGTTTGGCGCGACCTGGATGCGCGGCGGAACCGGCTCCGGGGTTTCCTCGGTTGGCGAAAGGACTTCGGCGGGCCGTGTCGGCTCCAGCCTTTGATCCGCCGCGGCATCTGCCCGATTTTCAGCCGGCGATGGCGCCTCGGCTGCCGCCGGCTCCGAGCTTTCCTCGGCTGCCGCCGGCTCCGAGGTGTCCTCGGTTGGCGAGAGGACTTCGGCGGGCCGCGTCGGCTGCAAGCTTTGATCCGCCCCGGCATCTGCCTGACTTTCAGCTGGCGGCTGCGCTTCGGCTGCCGCCGGCTCCGATCTTTCCGCGGCTGCCGCCGGCTCCGGGGTTTCCTCGGATGGTGAGAGGACTTCGGCGGGCCGTGCCGGCTCCAACTTATGATCCGCCGCCGCACCTGCCTGACTTTCGGCTGGCGGCGCAGTGGCTTCTGTTCGTGACTGCTCAGGTGCAACTGCTTTTGCCGGCTCATCGCCCGGCGAATTTGCCGCGCTGTCCGTCGGACCCGGTTTGGATGCTTTTGGCGACAAGAACGCTGTGTCGCCGGCGGTCGGCGTGGAAGGCGCCATCACGCCGCTGAGATAAACGCCTGCACCCGACGCGACAGCCAATGTCGCCAGGACAGCGATCGCGATCGATCGGGTCCTGGCGGACTTTGCCGGGACCTTTGGCAAGACCGCCCGAGCAGGACCGGCAACTGGCGACGGCCTTGGCTCGGACAGAAGCGCCGGCCGGACATGCGGAACGAAGCGCTGCTCACCGGCGGCCGCCGGAGATTGACTTGCAATCTTGGGGCCGGCAATCTCGGGGCCGGCAAGCCTGGGGCCAGGCGCGGCGGTTCCCCCGGTTCGCGGCGTCCGGTCGCGCGGTGTGATCGACGTTGGCGGCCTTGTCTCCTCGTCCGTGTCGTCACGTGTCGCCCTGGCGATATCGGCCATGCTGATCGGCCGGTCTTGTGGGTCCGGCTGCAGCATGGCCTCGACAATTTCGCGAAAATCGGCGTCGATGTCGGAGAGGTCCGGAACGGTTCGGCGTTTTTCCACGATCTCGTACTGGGAGCCGCCCATGTCGATCGGTTTCCCGCGCAGAGCAGCGGCCAGCACCAGGCCCAGGCTGTAGATGTCGGATTGCTCGCTGACATCGCCGCTGTACAGCCCGAGTTGCTCGGGAGAAACGTAATTGTACTTTCCCGCGAACTTTCCGCCGATCAGCGTCTCGCCGCCGACGGTCGCCGATCGCGCGATGCCAAAATCGATGATCTTTGCGCGATCGACCCTGCCTCCTGGCAGGATGATGTTATCCGGGGAGAGGTCGCGGTGTATCGCTCCGGCCTGGTGCACGGCGCTCAAGCCGGAAGCCAGACGATGGCAGAGCTTGCGCACGTCTTCCGTCGGCATCGGGCCACGTCGCATGATATCGAACAGCGATTGGCCGTCGACGAATTCCATGGCAAGGTAGGGGCGACCGATACCCGGGTCGATCGTGAAGACGTGATATCGCACGACAGCGTCGTGCGATAAATGATTGAGGATCGTCGCTTCCTTGCGGAACAGCGACAGGATCGTCTGGTCACGGGCGAACTCGGGCAATACGATCTTGATAGCGACATGGTCGCCGGTCTGGATGTTGTGGCCACGGTAGACTTCGCCCATGCCACCGAATGCGATCCGCTCGTCCAGTTCATAGATGCCGCTGAGTTGCGTGCCCACGGCTGTGCTGGCCACGTCAGGCGATATCCGCGTCTTGTCGTCGGCGCTCATCAGCCTCAGCCTTCCGCTCTGGAAGGACCGGGATAGGCCCCATTGCGCCCGTCTCCGATCTTGACGAGCACGATCGTGACATTGTCCGTTCCCCCGCGCGCCAGCACCATCTGCAGCAGGTTTTCGCATGCCGCCTGAGGTGTCGCCGACACCGCCGCCGCCTCGATCTCGGTGTCTGTGACATGCGCTGTCAGCCCGTCGGTGCTCAACACGAATATGTCGCCCGGCATGATTTCGCCTTGCTGGAAATCGATGACGATCTCGTCGCTGACACCGACCGCATGCGTGATGACGTTGCGGCGCGGCCAGGCGAGCGCTTCGGCTGCGCTGATCATGCCCTTGTCGAGAAGTTCCTGGACTTCGGTATGGTCCTTCGAAATCTGCGAGATCGAGCCGTTGCGGATCAGGTACACGCGACTGTCGCCTGCCCACAGGCAGGCAAACCGCCCATCCATCGCCAGCAGGGCGGCGACAGTGGAGCCAATGGTTACCCCGCGGGATTGCGATATCCTGCGGATTTCGGCATTGGCCCGGCTCAGCCGGTCCTCGAAGCGCGCGCGAAGATCCGGTGCAGAGCTTGCAATGCCGATCGTCGCCAGATGATCGACAATGCTGGCCGAAGCGACTTCCCCGGCATCATGTCCACCCATTCCATCGGCCACCACCCACAGGCCGGCGTTCGGCTCGACCAGATAGCTGTCTTCGTTGAGCTCACGGACACAGCCTCTGTGGCTAACGCCGAAGCTTTCAAAGGGAAGGGCGACAGTGTTCACTTTGCCACCAAGCGCTTCTCAAGCGTCCTCTGCGGCGCCCCGTCAGGTGCTCGCTCGCGCCAGTTTGCCACAGGCTCGAACGTTAGAGTATCGAAATAAACGTCCGCCCATCTGTTGCCGATGGACAGCCGCACCGTGTTGGGAAATTCAAAAATCATCTCAAAACGCCTTTGGACAGCTGAACCCGGAAAGCGCAGGAAGGAAGAGAGGGTTTTGGTCCGAACTGGCCTGGACCGTATAGGCGACATCGCGTCCGCCGATCACGAAGCGGGCTTGCGTGTTGCCGCCGGTGCTGGTGATATCGGCCTTGTCCAGCAGGCGCTTCAGTGCCCACGGACCGTCGAAGTTGATCGCGGACTCACGGCCCGGCATTTCGGGAATGAGTCTCAGGCTCGCCGACGCGGAAGCCATGCCGCTCGGCCAGGTCACCGTGCTTGGCGCGTTGCCGGCCTGGTTGCTTTGGACGATCTGGCCATCGACGTCGAGTACCGCCGTATCGGCATCGCCATGCAGTGAAAACGGCGTAAAGGTGATACTGACCGACGGCACAGAACCACCTGAAGGAAAGAAGGCGTTGCGGATTTCCGCCGCCAGCTGGAAGTTTTTCAAGGTCGACTTCGACAGGTCGCGCCCGAAACGCGCATCCTGCTTCCAGGTCCAGTCCTGGCCGGTCATGTCAATCAGCGATGCCAGATTCTGTGCGAAGAACCGGTCCATCAGTCCGCCTGGAGCGAACAGTTTCGCGAAATCCGCCATCGCGATATCCTCCGGGCCATCGCTGGCGAAAGGATAACGGCCCTCGACCATCTCCTCGCAGGCGCGCGTCACCGTCTGGTCGAGCAGCTGGTTCAAATTCGTCTGCGAGGTTTCTGCGACGTTGCCGTCAAGCTCGTCGGCGGTTGCAGTAACCATTCGGGCGAGTTGCTTGGGCAGCCGCGAAACATTGGCGCGAAGGGTGGATATCTGCAGCTGCAGATTCATGTTGGCGCGTTCCGTTTGCGAAGGGACATCGGCCGCCAATTGCAGGCTTTGATGGATGTCGCGGAAATTCTGGGTCAGTGCATCGATGGGGCGGCGCCCAGTGGGACCGTTCACCAAAGCCTGGAATGATCTGAATTGCGCTTCGATGTTCGCCCCGGGATTCTGGTTTTGCGCGCGAGCGGACCCCGTGCCGGCCCGGCTTTGCGATTTGCCGCTGGCGATTTGAATGCCGATGCGGGCCAATCCGCTGGCGATGTCTGCAGCGTTTTGCGGCTGGTTTTGAAGCATGCCGGCTTCGGCCTCGGAGCCGGGCTCTTCGCTGGAACGAGCGTCTCGCGTCAGCGCTGTTTCGTCGGCTATCGCCGTAAAAAGCTGGTCGATTGGCGAGCTTGGTGACGCAGCGGCGGAGAGCGCGATATAGTCCGGCTTGTCCTCCAGCATGGGCTTGAACTTCAGCTTTTCGAGAACGCCGTTCCACGCAGCGGCGAACTCCCTGCCATAGCGCTCGACAAGTTCGGGACCGAGTTTTGGCAATTCCTGGTCGATGCCACCTTGCTCGGCGCCGCCGCCGAGAACCCACTGGTCATCGACAAGCATCTGCGCAATGCGCGAGAGTTGTCCGAGATAGAAGTTGTTGAAGCCGCTATAGGTGTAGATACCGGGCACGCGAAGGCCTGACAGATCGCCACCATCGACACGCTCGAACAACAGCTGCGCTTCCGGGCCGCCTTTGACGGAGACTGAAAAATCGTCCAGTGCTGCGGCGTATACCGCCGACTTCACCAGGGCAGAGGCACGATCGGCAAGGCTCATGCGTCCAAGCGAGCGTTGAGCGGCTTCGACAAGTGGCTGATTGAGTTCGAAAACCGGATCATAGGCGTCGTCCAGCGCCAGCATGGCCCGCAGATGCTTTTCGAGTTGCGCCCGTCCCTCGCGGTTGTTTTCACCCGGATACCGGTTCTGCTCCCAGTCCTGCTTCATCCACGACACTATCAGCTCGTCGTCGACCTTGGGCGCCTTGCCGCCAAGCATCATGTAGATCTTCAGCGGCTGGTAGAGCGCGGTGGGATCAGCCATCCTGGCCTGGATCGTCCGTTCGGCCTGAAGCAGCAGGCGCGAGCGGAACATGCGCTCCAGCGCCTGCCGGTAAGCTGTCTTTGATGCCGAAAGAAGTCTTTCCCTCTGACTGAGGCCGAACGTCTCCTGGATCGGGGTCGGCAAGTCACCGGTGTCGAACCCCGCCGGCAGCTCGCGCAACTGGTCGAGCGGGCCGATGACGTTTTCGAGGTCGACATCGGCGACTTCAGTGCTTTTGAGGAGCGGGTCCGCCGTCTCGCGATACTGGCCTGCAGCTTGCGTGGTAGAAGCGATCAGCGACCTGTTGGCTGAAAAGCTCAGGGCCAGGGTGCCGAGAGCCGCGGCAGCCACCAATGCTATTGCGCCAAGGCCGCCATACCTGGCGATCGCTGCACGCCTTTCAGCCGATTTGTCGTATGAAACCCAGCCGGATTCCGCGAAAATGACGCTGGTCAGAAGATCATGTAGGAAGAAGCTCTTGCCGGTGCCGGAAAGATGGGCGCGAGAAGCGCTGCCGAAACTGCGGCCGATTGCGCCCAGCACCTGGTCGATCGGCGTGCCCTCCTGCGTGCCTGACGAAAAATAGAGACCACGCAGGCTGACATTCACCTGGCCGCGGGCCGGATCGAAGATGCCGGCGACGAAACCGGCAATACGGCTTTTTAGCGCGTCAAATTGAGCTGGAAAGCCAAAGATGGCTATGCGCGCGACCGGATCGGCCTCTTCCTGCAGGCGGTCGGCCATCTCCTCTGCCAGGCGCTTTGCCAGTGCGTCGAGTTCGGCCGGTGCCTCACCGGCCATGTTCTTGCTGCGATCGGCGGTCTGGAATGTCGCGCCCCACACTTTGCGGCGGCGCTGCTCGTCGAAGCCGCCAAAATAATCCATGAAACCGGAGACAAGGTCGGCCTTGGTGAAGAGCAGGTACACCGGGAACTGGATTTTCAGTGTTTCGTGAATTTCGCGCAGACGGCTGCGTATTTCGACGACATGGGCGTCAAGCTGCCGATCATCGAGGCTGATGAGATCGGCAAGGCTGATGGCCAGAATAACCCCGTTTATCGGTTGCCGGGTGCGGTATCCCTTGAGCAGCGACAAGAAGGCGAGCCAGCTCTTCTTGTCGCTCTGCGCATTGGAATCCTGCGTGGTGTAGCGCCCGGCGGTGTCGATCAGCACCGCCTGGTCGGTGAACCACCAGTCGCAGGATCGTGTGCCGCCAACGCCGGCCACTGGCTGGGCGTCGCCCGAACCGGCAAGCGGAAAATTCAGGCCCGAATTGACCAACGCCGTTGTCTTGCCGGCACCAGGCGGGCCGATGACGACGTACCAAGGAACCTCGTAGAGGAAATTGCGCTTGCCGCTCGACCGCTTGAGCGCAGCGATGGCTTCATTCATCCGAGTCTCGAGCACCTGCGAGTCGTCGTCCCTGTCGTCGCGGGCGACTATCGTCTCGAGCGCCTTTTGCGCCTTTCGCTTTTGCCAGAAACGCACTCCATAAAACAGCGTCGCGATCGCAACGATCACGCCGATGATCGTCACGCGCAGCCAGACGGGTGCCAGTGGACGCGTGTCGGCAAAGCGGATCAATGGTCCGGCAAACCAGACGGCTGCCGCGAAACCGGCCAACGCGATCGCGCTGAATATCCGCAGCAGCCAGCGCGTCATGGGCGCTTCCAAATGGCCGTGCTCACAGCGTTTCCTCCTTGGGGATCATCAAGTCGACACGGCGGTTCTGGGCGCGGCCTTCCGGCGTCGCATTGTCGGCGATCGGTTCGTCTTCACCCTTGCCGTCGACGGTGATCCGGGAAGGCTTGCTGAACCGTGGCGCCATGACAGCTGCGACGGCCTTCGCCCGGGCGATGGAAAGGTCGAAGTTGGATTTGAACTCGCTCGATTTCCGCGGCTTCACATTATCTGTGTGGCCGACGATCATGATCGGTCCAGGCTCCGGTTCGAGTGCTGCGGCGATGTCCGCGGCGATTGGTCCAAACTCCGGTTTTATCTCGGCCCTGCCGGACGGGAACAGCAGGACATTGTTGATCTCCACGATGATGAACCTGCCCTGCGTGCCGACGCTCAGCCCGCCGCGCGCGATAGTCTTGGCCAGTGCCGCATGGATGCGATCGATCTGAGAACGGGTAGGGGCGACAGGCGGAGCGACTTTCACCGGCGCAGCCGACGGCACCACGCTGGCGCGTTCGATGGCGATCGGAGTCGACGGATCGAGCGCCAGCAATCTGCCGGCAAGGGCATCGCCCTCGTCGGTAATGAAGACCCGCAATGCGAAGAATGCCGCCGTCAGCAGCGCCGACGCAGCCGCCGCAATCACCCAGAGCGGCAGCCGGGCCGACGACTGTGGGCTGGACACCGCCAGGCTTTGCCAGTGGGGGGAGATGTCGTCGTCGGCGCGCGTCCTGAAGTAACGAAGCGTCTCGTAGACGTCGCGGCGAACGCGTTCGAGATTGTTGTCCTCGCGCGCAAGGCCTCGATACTGGCCTTCGAACCCCAGCGACAGGCAGGCATGCATCAGTTCAAGCAAATCGTAGTGTGCCTCCGGCGCCGCCAGTATCTTGTTCAGCGCTTGGTAGAAGCCTGAGCCGGTGGGCACGACGTGAAAGAACTGTGACAGCATGCTGTGCTGCGCCCAGGCGTCTGTCCTGGGCCAAGGCAGATTGCCGATGAGGTCGTCAGCGGTTTCGCAGAGAGCAAATTTTGCGATCCGTGCATCTTCTTCGGGAACACCGGCTTTCTCCATTGTCCGGTCGAACTTTTCGATCGCCTCGGCGACATGTTCCGCCAGCTGCTCCGCCTGCCTTTCGACAGCCATAAGCCTGAGCTGGCCAAACAGCATCAGCAAAGGCGCGGCCGCGGCGAGGATCTGATTGGCTGCGGAATATTTGACGCTGTCCGTGGCATGCAGCAGTATTTCCTGCTGAATGCCCGGCGCCGCCGCAACGGAGCCGGTTGCCGCCGCTGCGCCGGGGTCTGCGCCCTGATAAATCACGGTTCCGGATGTCCAGCCCGGCGGTGCATGCCGAGCGACCGGATCGAAAACCGTTGAATCCTTGACCGGCGAGGGGCCGGGGCGCCCGCCGTCGGCAACGGCCCGCTGGGGATCGGGCGCTGATTTTTCAGCACGGCGCGGTGCGCGAATGACGGTCTTGCCCGCTGGGCCGAAAGGGTCGTCCTTCGAGCTCATCGCCAATCGTCCGTGCACGCGTCGGTGCCGCATGCGCGCCACATCAGGGCAAGACGGTCCCCGGCCGGGCGCAGGGACTGCAGGCGCAGGAACTGCAGGCGCTGCTGACGAGGGCAGTGTCCGGAGGAAGGTCGGCTATATCTTTCTAACCCGCAGTAACATGACATGTGCCGCAGACCCCCAGGTCAATCAGCCTTACCCGCTGGCGAACTGTCGAAAATGATCGTAAGCTTAGAAACGGTCGATTGGAACCAGATGCAGCGCTGCCAAAGAATTTTTCTTCGCCAACGACAGCGCCGTATCTTTGGGCTCGCCAAGGATACATTCCACCTGGTGCGTGATCCGCTCCGCAGCCGAAGCTAAGCGCAGCAAACCGATCCGATTTCCGGAGCACCTGCCAGATTTCCAGTCTACTTTTGCTTGTCGGCTTTGGCATAGGCTTCGCTGAAATAGGCCAGGAATATGTCCAGCATGCCGTTTTCGTGTGCTTCCTCCATGGTCCGCCATTTGGCGACGAAGGCGTCCCAGGCCAGGCCCTTCTTCGATGTGAATGACGTCGGTGGGAGTTTTTTGCTGATCGCCTCAGGCGACAAATCGTCAAGCAGCCGGGAGAGCGCAGCTTGCATGGCCGCATAGGTGGCAAATTCGTGCGTCTTGAGATCGCGGAACGCGTCCTCGACACTGTGCCTGGCATCAAGGTAGCCGGATCTGCGCCGCGCAAACATGATCTCGAGGATGTCGTCGGTTCCCGGGACGAATTTTAGGGGATTGTTGTCAGCAGCGCTGATCATCGTCCGGTGTGTGCTCTTGGCCAGTATTTTCGCAGCCGCACGTGCCTTCAGCAGCAGGGCCAGTTCCTCGACAACCGTCCGAAGCACCGCGCCGATTTCGGCGGCCACTTCATGCGGATCACGCGATTGAAGCAGTTCCGGCGCGATGCCGGCTGCGATCGCGATGTCCCGCAACACCTCGTCCTTCGTCGGGAGAGGCGCGGGCGTCGAAGCGAGAGGCGCGAGCGGCGAAGCCACCGGTGCTCTCTGCCCGGGCCGTTGCGCCACCGGTTCGAAGAAAGGCTGGTCTCCGAAATCCTGCGGCCGGCCGGTTGCGACAGGCATTTGTCGCTGCGTCGAACCGTGGCTGCTTTGAGGATGCCCTGTCGCGGCGCGCTCGTCATCAATCGAAACCAGGACGACATAGCGGCCGATCAGCAACCGGTCGCCCTGACCGAGCCGGTGAGGGCCGGCCATCCGCTGGGTCGATCCATTGATGAATGTGCCGTTGCGCGAGATATCGTGCAGCCAGAACGCGCCTCCCTGGTAACGCACTTCGCAGTGTCTGGCGGAGATGAACTTGTCGGGATCGGGCAAGGTCCAATCACAGGCCTCGCGGCCGATTTCAAAGCTGCGATCACGAGCGGAGTAGCCGGTCGACATACCGGCGGGCAGGGAGACGACATTGTTGATCTGCAGCCTGATGAACATTCAAAATCGCCGTCGATCCTGTCGGGAAACTCGCCCAGGACACCCCATTATACCAGCAATTTGTGAGCGGCGGCACAGAAGCGTTCAAGTCGATGATTCCACAGGCGACCAGGCTGCAGCCGCCAAGCGTTCCCCTTTGGTCGGTGCAAGACATGTGCTAGGCTCACGCAGAAACGAGCGGCGGGAGGGGGCACGACCCATGCCGAACGAACGTGCTACGGTTGTGCAGACGCCGGTTGGCGCTGACCTGTTGACCTTCACGCATCTTGTCGGGCGCGATGAGATCAGTCGTTGTTTGGCCTATACGGTCGGGTTCGTCAGCAGCAGCCCCGAAATCGATCCGCTGAAGATGCTGGGCGGCGCGGTTTCGATCGAGGGTGAATCCGATCCCAAACGCTGGTTCAGCGGCCTTGTCTCCGAGTTTCGGCTGACCCGGATCGAGGACCGTCTGGCCTACTACGAAGCCGTCATCAGGCCATGGCTCTGGTTTCTCGGCAATACCACCGATTGCCGTATTTTCCAGAACATGAGCGTCATCGAAATTGTCGAGGAGGTTTTCTCGAAATACAGCACGGCAAAATTCGAGAAGCGGCTGCAAGGGTCCTATCCGCCGCGCGAATACTGCGTCCAGTATGACGAGAGCGATCTCGATTTCGTGCAGCGGCTGCTCGAGCACGAAGGCATCCTGTATTTCTTCGAGCACGACGAAGGCAAGCACACGCTTGTGCTCGCCGATGCCATGAACAAGCTCAAGCCGGCGCCGGGTTATGAAAAGGTGCCCTATCACTTTGAAGGGCAGGGCTCCCGGCGCGATGTCGAATACATCACAGAATGGATTCCGGGCAGCTCGGTGCGGCCGGGCGCCTATGTCCATACCGACTATGATTTCGAGAAGCCGGGCGCCGACCTGATGGCCAAATCCGCCCAGCCGTTCAGTCACAAGCTGGCCGCGGGCGAGAACTACCGCCAGCCCGGCGCGCATCTCGACGTCGGCCGCGGCGACAGCCTGGCCGCGATACGGCGCGAGGAAATTCAGGCCGTGCACCAGCGCATCGCTGCAGTCGGCACCGTGCGCGGCCTGTATTCCGGCTGCACCTTCAAGCTGGACGGCTTCCCAAGGGAAGACCAGAACCAGGAATATCTGGTGGTCAGCGCCGAATACAGGCTGTTCGATCCCGGCTACAGAGCCCTTGCCGACGTCGAAAGCGAGAACTTCAAGGTGATCCTCGGCGTGGCGCCGACCGCCTTGGCCTATCGCCCGCCGCGGGTCACGACACGGCCGATCATGCGCGGTCCGCAGACGGCGACGGTGGTCGGCCCATCCGGCGAGGAAATATTCACCGACAAATATGCCCGGGTAAAAGTCCAGTTCCACTGGGACCGTCTCGGCAAGAAGGACCAGAACAGCTCCTGCTTCGTGCGGGTTTCGCAGACCTGGGCCGGCAGCGGCTGGGGTTTCATCCAGATACCGCGCATCGGCCAGGAGGTGATCGTCGACTTCATCGAAGGCGATCCGGATCTGCCGATCATCACCGGCCGCGTCTACAACGCCTCGCAGATGCCGCCCTACGGACTGCCGGGCAACGCCACGCAATCCGGCTGGAAATCCGACTCCTCGAAAGGCGGCGGCGGTTACAACGAGCTGATGTTCGAGGACAAGGCCGGCTCCGAACTGGTCAATTTCCAGGCGCAGAAGGATCACAACCTTCTGATCAAGAACGACCGCACCAAGCTGGTGCAGCACGACCAGTCTGATCGCATCGACCACGACGCCAAGCACTCCGTCGGCCACAACCTCGACGAGGACGTCGGCAACAACAAGACGGTCAAGGTCGGCGTCGACCAGACAACCGATATCGGCAACAACGACACCGAGACGGTGGGGGTGAACCGTTCGCTGACGGTGGGGTCGAACGAGACGATCGGAATTGGGTCGAACTCGACGGAGACGATCGGCGCCAACCACACGCAGACGGTCGCGATCGTCCAGACGGTGACCGTTGGCGCGGCTCGGGTCGATTCAGTCGGCGCATCCGAGACCCGGACCGTGGGTGGCCCGCAGGCGAATACAATCGGTGCGACACGGTCGGTCACTGTAGGGGCGGCGCAGAGCCACGACATAGGGGCGGCGGACAGTTGGAAGATCGCTGCTGCCCAGAGCGTGCAGATAGGCGCCGGCCAGACGATCAAGATCGCAAAGGATCAAGGAACCGATATCGGGGCTGGGCGATCGGCCAAGATTGCCAAGGACGACGCCACCGAGGTCGGTGGTTCGCGCGCACTGAAAATAGCCAAGGGCAGCCTTGTTCAGGTTGGCGAGGACGGTGCCATTAAGATTGGCAAAGATTTATTGATAGAAGCCGGCGATTCCATCGTGATCAAATGCGGGTCGGCAGCGATTTCGATGAAAAAGGACGGCACTATTAACATCGAAGGCAAGGACATTTCCGTCAAAGGCTCCGGCAAGATCAACGTGAAGGCTTCAAGCGACATCACGATGAAAGGTTCGGAGATCAAGCAGAATTGAGGGCGGCCGGGATGACCAAGACCAGAAAGCGGATCGAAGGGGTAATAATCGGAATTTTTCTAGGCTTCGATGACGAGGCCCCGCTTGTCGTGTTCCCAGGCAATGCGAAGGAGACCGCCGTAAGGGCTCGAAGCCTGGCCGAGATGAGTTCCGACATGATTGGCGCGGAGGTGGCGCTAATGTTCGAAGACGGTGATGTTGGGCGGCCTCTCATTGTAGGGCGCATTGTGAAACCAAGTCGCAAGACGTGGGCTCCGGAAGTCATACGCGACGGCCAACAGGTAAGGATCGTGGGCGATGAACGAATAGAACTGCGCTGCGGCAAGGCCACAATCATCATGGAAAAGGACGGCCACATCACTATTCGCGGTACCTATGTTACGAGCCACGCGAGCGCCGCCAATCGTATCCGTGGTGGCTCGGTGAACTTGAACTGATGGTGGCGCCAGTCCTGCGCGATATTGTCCGACAGCATGCCGAAATGGCGGCGTTTCTCTGGACGATCTATGACCAGCACCTGCTCCATCCCGACGAAAATCCGGAGATGGACGAAGTGCGCCTTGCCCGCCTGGTCGAAAGGTTGGAGGCCCATCTGGATGGTCTGCGGGTAGCCGGAGACCTCGGCCACAAGATCGCGCAGCAGCGCTATGAGGAATTCCCTGAGGCGGGAGAGCTCTTCGTGCTGCGGATGCTGGCAGCGCCAAATCCAATTGAGATCGTGAATCTGGACCTTACAAAGGTGAGGCAATATCTGGGCGTGACGCTCAGCCAGAACCGATGACCCGCAATCCTAGATTAGCGATAGTTGTTCATATCGACGGTTCGCAGAAAAATGTTGCCGTCATAGCCCATTTCGAAGCCAGACCAGTCGGTGCCGTCGAACAGAAAGAATTCGTGCCAGCCCGCGACAACAAGAAATTCGTCGGTCGCCGACATTGTAAAGCCCTGTTCCGTTTCCAGCATGGGCACGAGCTCACGTCCCTTCTGCACCGAAACGCCATAGCTCATGTCCGACCAATATCGTTTGCCGCGAAATTCACAGATGTCGAAGTAGTCGACCTCATCGGCCTTCAGGGCAATCAATTGGCTGTCGCGCAACTCGTAGGCCGCCCCGTTCGCCCCACCAATGTATACCTCGCCTTCAGGCCCGGCCAGGACGGTATTGAAGTTTTCCTCGACGCCCAGATCAATACGGTCCCAGTGCCGCCCGTCGAGTCTCAGAAGAAGACCTCGGTCGCCGGCGCAATAGATTGGCCCGCCCTTGCGGCCATGAATATCGTTAAGCACAGCCTCGTCAAAGGTGTCCAATTGGCCCCATTGGCCTCGCTCACGCAGATAACTCACGCCGCGCCCTCCAATCGCGAAAACACGGTCGCGGGACGGCGCCCACAAGCGCGTCAGCACACCTTCGGGCAATTCCGTGCGTGACGCCGACCCCGGGGGGAGGTCGTGGATGATCCCGCCGAGTTCGAGCGCGATATGATCCTGGGTCCCGAAACTGACGTGCGAGCGTATTGCGTCTTCGATCTGAAGCCTTGCGTTGAAACGAATGGTTCGTCCCAGCTCGATTTCCAGAAGATAGGATCGGCTGAACTCGTCATCGGGATCGCTCAGCTCGAAGCTCGCGCTGAAGCGATTGCCGCCATGATGAAATCCGTCAACGGCTTGGACATCGATTTCTTCGGGGTCGAAATCGGCGATGGATTCAGGTTCACGCATCACTTCTTCCTTACCGGTTTAGCTAACAACTGAGCATGCGTCGGCTTCGGTGCTCTGGCGCAGTCAACGAGGTAGTCGAGGAGGACGAGTTTGAGGCATTCGAGCGCGTCCGTCTTCTCCTGTGGGGTGCAGCTCTGCAACTTTTCATGATGGTCGCCGACCGCCTGCTGCACCTCCTTGATCGCATCGCCTAAGGTCGGGCTGCGCTTTTTCTTCAAGAATTCGCGGACGACTTTCGTCTTCTTGTTGTGCGGCGAGCCGCGCTTCGAGCCCGAGCCGGATTTGCGGAATCCGGTCTTGGTTTTCTTGTAGGATTCCATGCAGATGCACGGCGCGGTGTCGACGTCGTAGTTTCCCCAGCCGGAATAGTTCTCGCCGCCGCGACTCCTCTGGAACATCTGGTTCTCAAAGCAGTGCTCGGATTCCGTCGGATGCGCGCAGTCAGAATCCTTGTGTTGATGGACGTATATCCCAACGTTGTTCAAAATTGTCGCGCAGTCTTGCCCACCGACGGTTAATGCCGCCGTATGCGGCCACGTAACCGTGTTTCCGGTCGGCGATGCATGGTTGTTGGTGGCCAGATCCGTCATGCGGATGACCGGCTCGCCATCGAACTTCACATCGTTGGACCAGGAATTGAAGTAGCCCTTTCCGGTATTCTTTGATGTGATGATGCCTTTCTTGGCGGCGCAGCCGGCCTCGGTTCCGGATGTCCTGGACAGGTCCGACTTGTTCTTGATGTTGACGGTCTTGCCGCCGATCTTGACGGTGCCGGTGCCTTGCTCGGTGTCGCCGGCCATTCCGAAGCTGGGGTAGGGGATGGGTACTCCAGGCGGCGTTGCCGGGTTTTCCGGTGGTGTGAAACAGACGTCAGGGAATGCGGCGATCGTCTGCGCGTTCACAGCCTTGCCGGAAATTTCCAGGCCGTTGGCGAACACTGCGCCCATCACAGCGCCCTCGATGCGACGATCGCCGCGCCGCAGGCGCCGGCATCATTCGATGCCTCGATCAAGACCGGATTTCCCGCGGCATAATCTTTGCGCGCGGCGGTAAAAGCCATGCCAATCATGAGGGGCACCACGGCGGCTCCGATATTGCCGAGAGATTCGCCCGGCGACCAGATGTCCTGGAATTCGTGCCGGCCGCGCAGCAGGCGCAGGCTGGCCAGCGCGCTCTGCTTGAACCAGTATTGCTCCCCTACGAGATCGGCAATCCGGTATCCGAGGCGGTTCATTTCGATCCCGGTTTCTTCGAACGCCGCACGATAGGCTGCCGTCATGCCGTCGGCGCGGAGTGGCAAATCTTCGGTGTTGTAGATCGACGCGTTCTCGCGTGAGAGCCCGAGACCGAACAGCCGCATTCCTGTTTGCCGACGTTGGGTGCAGATCACCGCAGCCGCCGCTTCGCCGGGTATGAACCCGTTGGGATTTCGAGGCGTAAGGATGCGGTTGCGTGAAAGATAGTGGGTGACCGTCTGACTCGTTAGATAGCTGTCGACGCCGGCAATCACGACAAAGGGCACATCGCCTGACGCCAGCAGCCGTCGAGCATGATCCAACGCGACAATGCCGGAAGGTCTTCCGTGCGCGATTATTCTGGAGCTTGGGTGCAGCTCGATTTCGACGATCTCCGCAATGCTCCTGAGCAAACCGGAATCATCGCGGACATACCTACCAGGCCGGTCCTCCTCGGGAAGGCATAGGATCAGTGCTGTCTGGCCGCGTGCCTCGGGTATGCTTTCGAATGCTTCACAAATGGCACCGGCCGCCAAATGCGCCATGCGCCTGTCGCCGATCCAATTGCGCGGCAGCGGGATCGGCGCACCGGTCAGCCATTCGCCGGCGGAGCCAAGAAGCCGCGTCTGCTGGAATCCATCGAGTCGTGCCCGCATCGCTGCGCAGGCCGATGGCGCGTCGAGGCCGACAGCCGTCACCATGCCGATCGAGACGATGTCGAGCCTCGTGCTCATGCGGCTTCGCTCTCTCGCACTGGCGTGATGCGGTTTATGCGAATGTAGCGTTTTCCCTTGCTCCTCGCCCTCAGCATAGCGGGCGTCGGCGGGCCGACCCAGCACTCCGAGAAATCGATGATGGTCCGCTGAATGCGTTGCGACATACGCCAGACCAGCGAGAAGCGGCGCTTCTCGGGCTCGAGGAGAACGGTATCAGGATAGATGTCGGCCTCGTAAGCCTTTTGCCGGCCCTTGAACAAAGTGATGGGCAGTGCCGTCGACGGCATCCGGAAGCTCACCCGTCCTTCAGGCGTCAGATTGACGAGTTGCACCTCCTCGCCGCCCTTCGGCGGGTCGATCTGTTGATCCGGCGGCGCCATCTGGAAGTAGCGTTCGTCGAAATCCGGTGGCAGGAAGGGAAAGATGTTTTTCGTCCAGTTTTCGTCATAAGTCCCGCCATATTCGATCCGGCCAGGCCAGCCGCGTCCCATCGGCCCGAAACTCATCGGCTTGTAGTCGCCGAACGGCGAGCGGATTTCTTCGCCGACAGCTTGCGTATTCGGTAACCGTAGGCCCGGAATGAGGCGCTGGTTCTTGGTCCGCGACCAGCCGGTTCCGACCGGGTTGTATTTGTAGCTGGCGGGGAGCTTGTCCTCCGGGTCCAGTCTGTCGACGCCACCCCAGGCAACGTCATAGGAGATGGGCAATTTCAGGAAGGGCTGCGGCGACGTGGCGGTAAATACCGGGCCGATTGGCCGCCATTCGCGGTGGCCGACGACCTCGAACAGTTTTGACCAGTTGCCCACCTTGATGCCGACCGGCACGCGTTCGGCCGGACGTCCTCCCGGAGCGTAGGCAAATCCATTGGCAATCACGTCACAGCGCGGCTTGCGAAATGCGAAGTCGGTCTCCCAAAGCGTGGCCGAATAGCCGGGCTCGCCGGTGTGCGTGTCGGCCATGACCAGCGGCGCCTGCTTTGCAGATTTTTGCACCAGCCCGCCAGGCGTTGCAGGAAAGTCGAACGTGCCCTTCACCACCACCACGATCCACTCGTGGCCGGCCTTGTCCATGCCCATGGTGAATTGATGCGGATACCCCATCTGGTTCCAGATCTGCATCAGCTGGTCTCCCAGTTGGCGGCAAAAATCTGCTCCAGCGTCGGTTGCGGCGATTGCGGATCAATATCGAAAATGTCTGAACGGGCGGTCCACATCACCATATCGCTGATGATCTCTTCGCCCGGCTCGAGCAGCGGCACCGGCAGCACGCTTAAAGTGGCATCCAGCTCGTCGGGCGTCATCTCGCCCTGCTGGGCGGCAAAGGCAGCCTCTTCAATCCCGGCAAACCAAGCATCGGCGCGAGCCAGTAGAATGAACGCGTCGGGAAGCTGCGCAACGACGCTGAGAGGGAACTGCCGGCCGACCCTGTCGGCGCTCTGCAGAATGATGCCCGCCGATGCGCCAAAAGAAGCCGGGCCGGCCAGGAAGCGCAGCGCGGTGGTGCGCGGCCAGGTTTCCGAGCCGATCAGCGGCACGATGTGCTGCGCCAGCCAGCGGTCCCAGCTGCGCACAAAATCCCCCGGCAGCCGCCGCGTGACGAAATCGCCAGTGGCGGGCATTTTGCCGTAAAAGCCTGGCAGGATCATATCTGCGGCGGACATGAGAATTTCTTGAACATCTGCAAATTGTAGGGGTTCTCGACGCTTGCCGCCTTGAGCTCGAAATCGGCGTACATGCCTTGCGTGCCCAGTCGCAGGCTGTAGACGTCGGACAGCGAGGTGCCGGTGAAGCGGCCGCTGCGCAGCAGCCTCAGCCACGCCCAGCTGCCGGTTTCGTTCAACATGACTTCGGGCGAGCCGTCGATCGGCTGGAAGGCGAGCGAGATAACGCCTGTGCCGTCCTTGCCGGGCCAGGTCATCGGCTGCGGCCGCGTCGCGTTGTTGTAATAGACGAGGTTCTGGCCATCGAGATTGAGCGTCACGCGCGTGACGTTGGGCGACAGATCCGTCGGTTGCAGCGTAAAACTCATCACCGGCCCCGTACCGCCTGAAAACAGATCGTCGCGGATCCGCCTGGCCTGTTCGAACGCCGCCAGAGCCGCCGCATCGAGGCCGAAATCGGCGCGCCATTTCCACGGCTGGCTGGCGGTGTCGACATAGCTGATCAAATGGTCGTTGATGAAGGTGTCGATCATCCCGGCCGGCCCGAACAGGCGGGCGAAATCGCGGACATTGACGTCGACCGCGCTTTCGGGGCTGAACGGATAGCGGTCGTTCAGCGCCGCCTGGCAGAACGGCAGGATGTCGGCGCGCCAGATGGCGTTAAGCTCCGAGGTGACCGCCTTCTGGGTCAGGCCGCTGGTGTCGCCGGCAATGCCGCCGAGCCAGTCGTCGACCGGATCGGGCAGGATCTGCGCTTGCCTGGCGACCGCTCCCGTCAGTTCGGCCAGCCCACCCTGCTTCTTGATGGCGTCCTGCGGATCGGGATTGGCCGTGACCGTCTGCAGCACGTTCGAAAGTGCGGTCAGCGCCACCACCGCGGCGTCGAGTGCCGGCGGCTGGCCGTCGACCTCGGCGATCGCCCCCTTGAGCGGCTTGAAATGTTCGGCAACCAGGTTGCCGGTAAGATCCACCTCGTTGGCGGATCCTGCGCGCGGCAGCAGTTTTGCACCTGTCTTCACGATCTTTCCAAGCTTCCCCAGCTTGCCGAGCAGTTTCGAGGTGCCCTTGGCTGCCGCCTTGTTGTCGGCCGGCGCTTCATCGGACCGGGTCAGCTCGGTCTCCTGAACGACCGCCGTAAGCAAACGTTTCAGCGCCGAGTCGGCACTCGAAAGGTCCTTGAGGTTCTCGCTGGCGACATTCAGGTCGGCCAATGGCGCTAGCCTGATATCGCGCAGGATGCTGTCCCATTGCGCGATGTAGTCTTCATAATAGAGTTTCAGAATATCCTCGGACAGCGCCGAGACAGAGGTTTCGGAATTTTCCGAGCAGCCTCCGGCAAACACCGCGCGATCCAGCGCGGCCTGGGCGGCGACATCCTCGATCCGGTCGAGAATGGCATCGTGGAAGCCGGAATAGGTGAACGCGCCCGAAATGCCGACGCGCAACGTCTTGTCGGAACGCCGCGCAAAAACCTTGGCGCCGTTGGGGCCGGCGAAATTCGCCGGGATCCATTCCTTGAGTCCGGCCACCGCCGGATCGGCCAGCAACTGCCTGTAGGCACGCGCCGGCAGCGAAATCGTGCAAACCGTTTTCAGCGCCTCGGCAACCAGCGCCTGATCCGGGGCGATGTAGCTGTCGTCGACCGTCATGCGACGGATCGCGGCAAGCTGGTGTTCTTCCGCATCGGCGGTCGGAAACGGCGCCGCCGGTGCGAATTCCGGCAAATCGTTGACCCACCAGCTCTGGACGTAATCGGCGTCCATCTGCGACAGGCCGGTCATCATCCGATAGGTTTTTAGCGCCCCCAGCATGAAATCCGGATCGCGGATCTGCCGCCACATGGTCGCCTCGAGCAGGGCGACCATGTGCGGCTCGAGGACGTTGCGCAAAGCGTGGTCGTAAGTGTCGGCCTGCGCCCGCAGCAGCTCTGCCGACGCCGATGGCCCCAGCAGGTCCTGGGCACTGCTCGGCGGTGCGGTACGGGCATTTGCGACCTCTGCCATCGCATTGAGCGCGCTGTCAATGGCGGGCTGCTCCACCGATGCCGGGCTCGCGGCTGCCGCGGTCAGCGGCGCCTGCAGCGCTTCGAACTGGCCCGCCTGCGCTGCGATGGCATTGCGGTTGTCATAGTAGGACCAGGTGAACATCGCACCGGCCAACAGGGCGGCGGCGGCACAGGCTGCCGCGGCGCCCCGCCAGATCCAGGCGCGGCGGCGCTGCGCCAGCGGATCGAACGTCCCCAGGCCGGCTTCCCTAAAAATGACCTCGGTCAGCAGGTTCTTCAGGAAAAAGCTGCGTTTTTCAACGCGCGGCGCCGGCATCGCCCGTCGCGGCGGAAGACCGAAGGATGACGACAGCGCCGCGGTCAGCCGGTCGATGGGCGCCCCTTCCTGGGTCGCCGACGTCAGATAGACGCCGCGCAGCCAGGCGGCTTCTTCGTAGCGGCTTTCGCCGAACATCGCCTCGACCAGCACCTGGATCGGCTCGGACAGGCTCGTCAGCTGGGCGGGAAACCTGAAAATCTCGGCGCGGGCGGCGAGTTTGTCCTCGTCTTCCAGGCGCGGCACCAGCCGCCGCTCGAGTTGCGTCGCAAGGGTTGCGATTTCCCGTTCTATGGTCTTTGCGTCGACACGCGCATCCAGCGCGAAGGTTGTCCCCCAGACCTGCTCGCGCGAGGCCGTCGACAGGCCGCCGAAGAAAGCCTCGAAACCCTTGATCAGATCGGCCTTGGTCAGCATCAGATAGACTGGAAGGCGGATTTCGAGCCGGTCGTTGAGCTCTGCCAGGCGACGGCGGATCTTGCGGCCATGCGCCTTGATGGCTTCGTCGCCCTCTGAAAGCACGTCGATCGAAAGCGCGACGATCACGCCGTTGAGCGCCCGGCGGCCGCGATGCTTTTTCAGGAGGTCGAGGAAGCCCAGCCATTCCGCCGCATCGACGTCCGGCTGGCTCTCCTGCTGCACGTAGCGGCCCGCCGTGTCGATCAGAACTGCATTCTCGGAGAAAAACCAGTCGCAGTTGCGGGTGCCGCCAACCCCCTGCAGGTCGTCGGTGAGGTCGATGGGAAAGTTCAGGCCGGACTGGCGCAAGGCCGTGGTCTTGCCGGTGGCCGGCGGCCCGACGATCACGTACCACGGCATCTCGCGCAGGAACTTGCGTCCGCCGAGCTTGCGGCGCTTCAATTCGACCATCACCTCGGCGAACTTGGCGCCGACGGCGGCGACGTTCTCTTCGCCGGGGCTCAGCGGTTTTTCCACCACGGGCGCAGCGATTTCGGCGACGAACATGCGGTTGGCCCGGATCGCCCGGCGCTGCGCGACGATCAGCCAGATCAGCCAGAAGATGACCAGCAGCGCAATGATGACGATGCGGACATTTTCCGAGGCGAAGGGTTCGTAAGCACCGACCCTGACGATCGGGCCGAACACCCAGATAACCAGAGAAAGCAGCGCGATGCCGATCAGCGTCCACAGCCAGCGCGATGTCAGAACCGCCCAGAGGAAGCGCAGGATGAACATCTCACAGCCTCTTTTCGACCAGCACCTCGACGCGGCGGTTCAAGGCCCGTCCCGCGCGGGTGCTGTCGTCGGCCACTGGATCGGTAGCTGCACGTCCTTCGAAGCGAATGCGGTCCTGCGGCACACCGTTCTGGACCAGCATCTCGGTAATGGTTGCTGCGCGCGCTTCCGACAGCCGCTGGTTGGTGGAAAGCGGATTGGACCGTTGCAAGGGAATACTGTCGGTATGGCCGACCACGGTGATGTTGCCGATCAGTTCCTGATTGACGAGGATCACTTTGGCGATTGAACCGATCAGCGGTTCGAAGCCTTCCGTCAGTGTCGGCCGCGACGACTGGAACAGTTCGGGGTTGGAGGCCTGGATGATCAGCCTGGCCAGCGAAACGCTCTCGGTGCCGCTGAGCGCAGCCCTCAGATTGGCCGGCGCTCCGGCCTGAAACTCCGGCACCAGCGCGAAATCCACGGCCTCCGGCGGCGGCGCGTCGACCTGTGGCGACGTCCGGCTGATCTCGCCGCGGGTCGGCGGCGGCAAAGCACGAACCAGCGTCGAAAGCTCGACCGCCTGACTGCTCAGTCCCATCGACAGCCCGAGATAGATTGCCGTGGCGAGAACCGCCGCGCCGAGCCCCATCACCCAGATCGGCACGATGAAGCGTTGCGGCTCGTCGGATGCGATCACGCCTTTCCAGTTCGGCGACAGCGGCGCGCCGTCGGCATCGGCATCGCGCAGAAAGCGCGCCGCAGCAACGCGAACCGCATTGAGCGAGCGGTCGCCCGACCGCCCTGGAACACGATATTTGCCGCGGAAGCCGAGCGCCAGGCAATGATATTGCAGTTCGAGCAATTCGCGATCCCGGTTCGGATGCCGCTCCAGTTCGTCGAGACGCGTGAAGAACTGCGTGCCGGCATCGACATCGCCTCGCAGCATCACCACAAGCGGCTGGCGCGGCCATGCGCTGGCGCCGCCCCATGGCGTGTTCAGGGCCAGGTCATCGAGCAACGCCGCCACCACCCAGGCTGCCTGGTCGGCGCGCTCCAGAGAGGACCCCGCCGCCATTGCCGCGTCACGCGCCCGCACCAGTTCATCGAGCAACCGGGTGCGCAACGCTTCCGGGTTTTCCGGCGGCAGCGCGCTTTCAAGCTCGGGCGCGAACTCGAGCAGCGGCGCGAATGCGTTGACCAGCGTGTTCGGATGGGTGCGCGACCGTTTGATTGGCACACCCGACAACAGTGGCGTCATCGGTCGCGGCATCGGCGCGCCGGTCAGTCGTATGCGGGTGCGTTCGCGATCCTCCGACAGTCCGAAAGGATCATCCCGGCTCATCATATCACCTGTTTACCGAATAGCAGTCGACCTGCGGCTCGCTCGGCAGCACACCCGACACGCCGATGACGAAGCCGGGGGCATCGAGCAGCGAAGCCCAGTGCTCGCTTTTCTGATCCAGCTCAAGGCACAGCCGATCGCCATCGTAGGGGATTTCGCGGGGCTGGGAATGAAGCGGCTTCAGCGGAATGCCGGGCAGGCGGGATTTCCACAGGCCCTCGAACTGATCGGCCGAACCGACGGTCGCCTGGTTGACGAAAATCTTGCGCAAGGCGTCTTCCGACAGCTCGGAGCCGACCCGGATGACGATCCGGCTGGCCACCAGCAGCTTCGGGTTGTCGATGCGGATTTTCCAGACATTGGTCGAATGCCGCATGACCGGCAGTGCGCGCGATTTGGGCTCGATGTAGCGCAGGCTCAGGATGAGCGAGCGCAAGGCGTCGGCCAGCGCCGAATAGGCAGGGCCAGGCGCCATGTGATCGTAGGCGGGCAACTCGCTCAGCCGTCGCGCGCTCGACCCATAGGTCGCCATTGAACCGGCAAGACCGGCAAGCTCCAGGTAAAGCTCGGCCGGATGGAAAACATCCTGAGCCAGCATGTGGGCCAACCGCGGACGCGCCGCATTAGCGAGATTGAGCATCAGCAGGTCTTCGACGCTGCGCCCTGGTCCGCCCATGACCATCTTGCCATGCGCCTCGGCGATCTGGTCGAGGCCGGTGACAACTTCCAGAAGCAGCTGCCGGTACCAGGCCACCGCTCCGGTGACCAGTGTCGGCGGCAGGAACGTTTCGTCCAGCGAGACGCCGCCATCGGCGCGAACCCCTTTGATATCGGCTATCGGCAGGGCAGTGTAGCCGCCAACCGATTTTCCCGGTGCAATCAGCAGCGCCTGGGGGCGGGCGATTTCGATTTCTTCAGGATCCGAACCGCCCTGGACGGCGTCATGCACCGAAACGATCCGCCCATGATAGCGTGCGCCTGTCGATGCGGCGTGCGCCGGATCGAAGCCGACACCGCCGGCAGGCTCGAGCGGCAGGGCGACCAGCACCGGTCCGGCGCCGGTATCGGCGGTGACCGGCAGCGGTCGTGGCGCGTCCATCAGGTCCGGGATGGAGAAGGGGGTTCCATCCGGAAAGATGCCCCGGGCCGACAGGATCGAGACCTGGCCGGCATCGAGCATCGCCTGGTCCAGCGTCAGCTGCTGAAAGCCGAACGTATGCAGCTGCCCGGCCTGCAACGCGCCGCGCACGGTCGCCTCGAAAAAGCGATCCTGCTGCTGAAAATGCTGGGTCCGGAGAAACAGGCCTTCGGACCACAGCACCCTGTTTGCATCGCTCATGCCGCTACTTCCTGCATCGAGCACCCCTTGCCTTGGCCGCTAGGCGGAGATGCCGCCGCTGCCAAGCGTGACGTTGACGGTAACTGTTGATCCCGACGACACCGACTTGGTTGTACGCCAGGTCCGGCCGCCGGGCTCGCGAATGAGGGCAACGAAGCCCAGCGCAGCCGCGTCCGGCTCGACCGTGATGGTTTTGGATGCGGTCTTTCCAGGCCCGACGGAGATCTGGTCGGATCCGATGAGATCGCCTGCGAGTGCGGAGCCGGCATCTCCCTGCAGTGCGAAATAATCGGCCGAATTGAATTTGCCGGTGCTGCGCAGCCGCATCACCAGGACCGTCACCGGCCGGTCGCCGCCGCCTGGTCCCGGGTTCATGCCGGCCGCGCCGGTCAGGTTGACGGTCACCGCGGATGGTTTTGGCGGACCGCTCTGGCAAGCAGCAAGCAGCCCGGTTGCGCCCAGGGCAACGACAAATTCGCGGCGATCGATCATTTTTTCACTCCTCCTCATATGCATCCCGAAAATCAGCGCCGATTTCGCCCAAAAAGCTCGATTCCGCACTCTGGGCGATGTCACGATGGCGTTTCTGGTAAAGCTCCCACAGCCTGGCGCGGCGTCCGCCCGAAAGCACGGTGCCGATCGCGGAACTCGATTTGAGCTCTTCCTCGATCGCTGCCGGGTCAAAACGGTCAATCATTCGCCGCAAGGCGGACTGCACGCCTCGCCAGGCGCGCACATGATGTTGCGCGAGATCGCGGACCGCGTCGGCGATCGCCGCTTCACCGGCCAGAAATCCGGGGCTGCGCTCCGCGATGAGAGTCACGATGGCATCGTCGACCGTCGGCAGAAACTTGAGCGGATTGACTTCAGAGGCCCCGACCACCGTCTGGGCGACGCGAGCGTTGCCTTTTTCCTCGGCCCGCTTGCGCAGCAGCTGCATCAGGCCTTCCATCATCAGCCGATACTCGCGACCGAACTTCTCCATTTCCGCGATGCTGTCGCGTCCGGGAAACTCGGCTTCCTCGACACCCATGCCTCGCAGGAACGCGCTGCGAAGGGCCATGTTCGCCGATTGCGCCGCTACCGGCGAGGGAGCGGGTCTGGGGGCAAAGCCAGCACGTGGCGGAGAAGGGACAGCTGCCACGGGGCCAGGCAAATCCCAGGGATTGGCCGGCTGCGGCTCTGGGGCGACGTGTTTGCGTTGACCGGCCGAGCCGGCGCCGTTTCTCAAATCGGGCGAAGCGGCCGGCCCGAAACCGAAACCGTCATCGAATTCGGAGGACTTTCTCGAAACGGGCTGGCTTGGAACGGGCTGGCCTGGAGCGGGCTGGCCTGGAGCGGGCTCGCTCGCACCATAAGGCGCCGGATCGAAGCTGAATGGGTCTGCGGCGTCCGGCGCACCACGCGGTTCGGAATAGCCGGCGCCATTCGGCGCGGGCGTCGATACCGGGTCGAGGCTGAACGGGTCGTCGAAGGCAGGCGAACTGCGCTGGTTGGCGCGCTCGAACGCTCCTGGAACGGGTTGCTCGAATGGGTTCGGCAGGTCGGCGGGACGCGGTCGCCGCGGCTCTTCTTCGACCGTGGCTGAAAAGAAATCATCGCGGCCGATGCTTACAGGCGCTCGCGATGCCGGCGGTGACGTTTCGGCGAACGATTGGCTGGCCGCTGGTGCCTGAGCGACCGACGCCTGCAGATCGACGCATACGATGTAGTCGCCCAGCCTCAGCCGCATGCCGTTCTGAAGACGGACCGACGTGCCGGTGCCGAGCGGGCTGTCGGCCTCGTTTATGAACAAACCGCTGCTTGATGTGTCGGTGACGAAATAGCCATCCGGCCCGCCGGTGATCCTGCAATGGGCGCGTGAAACGAACATGTCGGGATCGTCGATCTGCCAGTCCGCGTCCGCGCTACGGCCGATCACCAGTTCACCCTCGTCCAGCCGGGTCTGCCGTACCGCCTGGGTGCGTGGCCCGTGCTCCAGCGTCAGCAGCAGACTCATACCGCGACCTCCGCCATTTCCGGCCGCCATCCGACGATCGTCCGCAGCCGCATATCGTCAGCATCGCCCCTTTCGGCGGGCCGCGCAAGCCAGGTGGTCCGGCCGAGCTGTACCGCTCCGATACGCGGCGCCGGCACAGCTTCGCGCGCCAGCACGATCCGCAGATCGACGTCGAGCGGTTCCCCGATCATGTCGCGAACCGCCTGCTTGAACATCTTCAGGCGTTGGCCGCCCGGCAGGAACGTCTTGAACTCCTCATAGCCGAGTGGGCCGACGCGGAGCTCGATCCTGCTTTGGCGGCTGAAAACGCGCGGGCCGATCGTCGCCCCGCGACCCAGCACTGCGTAAGCCTGGGTAAGCCGGGTCTGGAGCGTCGCCGGTATGGTCATCCAGGTGGCAACGAACTCCTTAATCGCGACCGGCACCTTGAACGCTTCCGCCAGGAACAGCGTCAGCCGCTCCGGACCGTCGACCTGGCTGGCGAGCGACGCGGCCTGGCGAAGCTTCACGGCGTCGAGATCGGGATTTTGGGTGCCGGGAAGTCCGGTTCCCGCCATGGCTTCAAGCATGGCCCTTACCCGGCCGCCGACCGCGCGTTCGACCTGTACCGCCGGATGCGCGTCGGCCCAGGCTCGATAGTACAGGGCGATCATGCGGTGCTGGAGAATATTGACGAAGTCCACGAACGTCGTGTCGCTGGTCTGCCGTGCGTCAGCGCCGGTGAACCAGCGCTGCGACAGACGATCGAGCACCCAACGTGTCAAATGAAGCGGCATCGGGCCTTCCGGTCCCATCAGCCCGAGATTGGCAACCGTGACCCGGGCCGGCACCCCGTCGTTCCCCGGCGTCTTGTCCTTCGCTTCGCGGAATTCGACCACGTCCTTGGCGGAAAAGCTAAGACGCACATGCTGCCCGAGCCTTGCCGGCTCGCGATCTGCGCGGCCGGAATAGCCGAACAGCCCGCCCCGTTGTTCGAGCCGGCGCAACAGTTCGAAGAAGTCGAACGTATCATCCAGTTCTTCGGCCCGGACCGGGTCGAGCTTGCCTAGATCAGGTAGCGATTGCCGGGCGTCATCGGCCATGGCACATCCTCCTGCTTCTGCAGCAACCGCGTGCGGGTCCGCACAAAGCCGTTTATCCCGGCGTGACGGGCAAACAGCCGGGCAAGCAAGGCTGAAAGCAGCAATGTGCTTTGCCCGGCCAGGACCGACTGGTCCACATGCAATGTCACTTCCGTGCCCCGTCCGAAGCACATCGGCCCATCGATCTGCAGCCGTTCGATGACGGATCGCGAGTCGATGCGAACGATCGAGTGCACGTTGCGAGCCAGGCTCGGATCTCCCCGGTCGGCATAAAGATCGAGCAGCGCATGCAGCGGATCGACACCGCGGCCTTCCTTGGCGAGGCTGAGAAAGTTGAGGGCCAACTGCGCCACGAGCCGCCATGCGAGATTGTCGGCTCGAGATTCGCCTTCGGCGCCGGCGGGCAGCGCGGCCGGGATCGCCGGCTGGGGCGGGCGCAAAGCACCGATAAGCCGGACCGTTTCGACCGGATCGCCTGTCTCCAGCGTCAGGGTAGGGTTGTCGTCGAGGATCGGCAGATCGCGGTTGGTGCAAAGCGCCATGATGTCGAGCCGCTTCAGCGGCCGGTTCGCCGGGCTTCCGGCCGGCCGGGAAACCGAAAGGAAAACGTCGTCTCCGGTGTAGGAAGTGCGGGTCAGTCCGTCGCGCCGTTCATCTTCGGTGGCCCGGCGAGGGCGCCGTTCGGTGGAATAGACCCAGCCATTGCTGCGGTTTTGCCCCAGGCTGAAGAGTTCTGGAATTTCGGCGTCAGGACCCTCGGCATCGGCGTCCTCGACATGGGTCACCCGATAGATTTCGAAGTCGCGCGCCCGCGTGCGGTCGGCATGCAGCACCTGCCGCGTTCTGCGCGGATCGAGCTCGATGACGTTGCAGTCACGCTCGAACAGGTTGATGATCGGTGTCGCGAAAAGTTCGAAATCCGCCGGCGTCACATCGGCAAGCTCGGGTACCGGACGCCGGAACATGAAGATGATCTCGACCCCGGCCTCGCATCGGCGCACGACCGGTTGCAGTCCTGAAACCCGCACGTAGTGAAAGCGCTCGGGCATCATGAAATATTCACGCAGCAGGCGGTAGCCTTCGAATGTCGGCCGGGTACGAGGCATCAACGCCTCGTCGTCGCTGATGCCGACCATTTCGGGTTCCGGCAACCGCGACAGCGGATTGGCCTTGCCCTCGGCGCGTGCGCCAACCGCCGAGCAGGCGCCGAAAATCGCGTCGAACAGCAATGGCGCTTTGGTGCGCCCGGCAAAATAGAAATCAAGCCGGTCGAGCGCCAGTTCGCCGAGCTTGCCTTTTCCGGTCCGACCCAGCGTGATGCGCAGCGCCGCCTCGCCGCCTGCGCCGCCGATCGGTGTTATGCCGGCCGCCGCCAACCCGCTGCGATCCTGGAAATAGCTGACCGAATTGATGGTTATCGGCCACAGCGTGATTTCCTGCGCGGTGGTGAATGTGCAGCGCGTCGACAGGCCGGGTTGCAGACTGGACACCAGCCGCGTGTTCCGCTTGATGACATGGCCGGCAATCATCGACTGGACCTGCTGGCCGGGTTTCAGCACTGCCATTGCCGTAGCCGGGGCCGGGGTAACCAGATCGGGATACAGCACATCCAGCACGCTGCGTGAAAACCGCGAACGCTCGGCGTCGACTTTCAACCGGGTGCGTGCAGCGAGGAAGGCGACGCCGTCAAGCAGCCGCTCGACATACGGATCCGGGCACGGGACGGTATCGAGAGAAAGATTGCGCGCCACCGCCGGATGCATGTCGGCAAATTCCGCCGCGAGTCCGCGGATATGGGTCAGTTCCTCCTCGTAATATTCTACGAAGACCCGATCCATCTCAGCTGTCCCTGAATTCGGTCCGCGCCAGGCCGTTATCGAGATTGATCGTGGTGCGCAGGCGCATGCGTTCCGGCGTCGGCGTCATGATCAGAACGGCGTCTATCTCGATCTTCAGGCCGACACTTTTGTCACCGAGGGTCACCGTTACCTTGGTTGCGCTTTCCTTGAGACGGGGCTCGAAGGTGGCAAGGACCGAGCGGATCTCGCGCGCCAAGGTCTCGCGATCAAAGTCGCGGGACGAACGGCCCGAAAACGACGGCACGCCGTAGTTGACCACACTTCGGCGCACCTCCGGAAAATCGGCCAGCGACGGCGGATTGTCTGCGGCCTGTTCGCTTTCGAAATCGGAAAGAAGCGGAACAGCTTCAAAACGCTCGGTGTTGAACAAGGCCTCGATGTCGCGCCGCACCGCCTCCCTGAGGACGCGGGCCGATACAACCACGCCACGGCTTTCGATCTCGGCGCGGTGTTGGGTCTGAAAGGCCAGGCGGTGCAGACGCCGCTTCTGATCAGGAGTCAGCTCCGCGTCGGCGTCGATCAGCCGTGCGCTGCCCGCCAGCAGCGTGTCCAGCCGGTCCGCGCCCAACTCGTCCTGCAAGGTCTGGCGCAGCCCGTCTATCTCGGAGGTGACGCCCGGCAGGTCGTTGACGAGGCGGTCCCAAAGAGAGGGCTGGACCGCCTCGCGTTTCGCCCGCGAACTGCCGGTAACCTGTAGCTTGTCGGCGCCGGGCCGCCGCGCCTCACTTGCCGACATAGACATCCATTTCGATTTCGTCATCCTTGTCATAGACGAACTTGATCTTCTTGTAGGCGAAGCTGACCTCCTCCTCGATCAGGTCTTCCTCGTCCTCGGCCTGCGACATGTCGTATTCCATGATCGAAGCGTCGGTCAGGGTGACGACCAGATAATCGCTGGTCTCGCCATCGATGGTCCGGCGGGCGGAGAACACAACTTCGTCCAGCGCCTTGTTGTCGAACAGCGCCTTTTTCAGATAGGGCGATGACTTGTCATAATGCTTGGTGAACTTGATCATCCCCAGCGACACGCGACCGCGGCGTGAGAGCGAATTCGGATCGTATGGCGCGATTATCTTGTAATCGACCCCGTGGACTTCGATTTCGTCCTCATGACCGTCGCGAACGCTTGGCCCTTTGATATCCGGAACTTTTAGAAAACCATCAATTTTCACGGGCATTGTCTTCCTCCAGCGCTTTCAAAACAAAACAAGGTGGATGTTGCTGCAAAATCAAGCCTTTACGGACGGTAGTTCTGACACCAGTCGAAGCGAGGCGTTGATGCCCTCCAACTGGTAATGCGGGCGCAGATAGAAGCGGGCGTTGTAGTAGCCCGGCCGCCCCTCGACGCTGTCCACCTGGACTTCAGCGGCGGCAAGCGGGCGCTTGGCGCGCGCCTTGTCGTCGGCAAAGGCCGGGTTGGCCAGCACGTAGCGGTTGATCCACTCGGTCAACCAGATCTGCATGTCGGAGCGCTCCTTGAACGACCCTATCTTGTCGCGCGCAATGGCCTTGAGGTAGTGCGCAAAACGCGAAACCGGGAAAAGATAGGGCAGGTTGGCGCTCAGCCGTTCATTTGACTGGGCGTCGGGATCGACCAGCCGCCCGGCGCGCGTCTCGTCGTCCTGCAGCGAATGCGCACCGATGAAGGCTGCGAGATCGGTGTTCTTGCGGTGCAGAATGGGCATCAGGCCGAGCTTGGCCAGTTCCGCCTCGCGCCGGTCGTCGATGGCAACTTCCGTCGGGCATTTCATCGCGATCGATCCGTCGTCCGTGGGGAAGGAGTGCACCGGCAGGTTGATCACTGTGCCGCCGTTCTCGACTCCGCGGATCTGCGTGCCCCAGCCATAGAGCTTGTGACTGCGGTTTATGTTCACGCCCATCGGGAAGGCGGCGTTCATCCAGACATATTTGTTGTGGTCGCCCTGCACTTCTTCCTCGAAAGTGAAGCCCTTCACCGGAACGGTTTCCGAGCCATACGGCAGTCGCGCCAGAACACGTGGCATGGTCAGGCCGATGTAGCGCGCGTCCTCGCTCTCGCGCAGCGATTGCCACGAGGCATAGGCCGGGTTGGAGACGATCATCTGCAGGTCCTGCGGGTTCGGCAGTTCCTGCCAGCTGTCCATGCGGAACAGCCGCGGGTCGGCGGCTGCGATGAACGGCGTATGCGCGGAGGCACAGATGCCCGAGATGTTGCGCAACAGGCCGACGTCACGCGGATGGTTCGAGAATTCGTAGGCGCCGATCAGGCAGCCGATCGGCTCGCCACCCAGCATCGAATACTCGTCCGTATAGACCTTCTTGAAGATCGGGCTTTGATCCCACATCTGGCCTTCGTAGTCTTCAAGCGTGTCGGCAAGCTGAACCTTGGAAATGTTCATCACCCGGATCTTCAGCTTCTGATCCGTCTCGGTGTTGTTGACGAGATACCATAGGCCGCGCCATGTGCCTTCCATCTCGCGGACTTCCGGCGCATGCAGAATCTCGTTCACCTGGGTAGTCAGCATCTTGTCGATGCCTGCTATCAGCGACTTGATCGATTTGATCGCGTTGGACGAGATGGTCGTGGTATCGGAGCGGGACTGCGCCGCCAGCGCGAGATTACGGACGAGCTGCTGCAGCTTCTCGCTGTCGTCCTTCTTGACCTTGAAATCCTTCTCGAGGAGCCCGCTGAATTCTCCGAGGTCTATGGCTTCCGCCTCAGCGGCGACGGCTGCGGTTTTTTGTTGTTCGGCCATGATTTACTCCTGAACCTTGTCGTCGTCGGATAATGCCTGGTTGGCGATCTTGCCGAGAAGCGGCTCGTTGTTCAGAAGTTGCGCGATGCGCTTTTCGGCGTCGACACGGCCGTCCATGAAACCGAGCAGCTCCTCGAGCTGACGACGCATCTTGAGGATCTCGGCCAATTGCGGGACTTGTTCGGCGATCTTGTCCGGGGCGAAATCGCCCATTTTGGTGAAGGTAAGATCGAGTGCTAGCTCTTCGTCCCGCTCGGCGCCCTCAGCCTGGGGCAGCGTATTCTTCACACGGGCTTTGACGCGCGGCCCGAGCGCCTCCATGAAACGGGGGAAGCGGTTGGCGTCAGTCTCGACAAAGGAGCGGTCCAGTACCGACTTCATCGCTTCCCTGGTCTGTGAAGCGCCGGAGAGGTCGGCCATCACGCCCATGACGAACGGCAATTCGATCGTCGTCGGGCTGCCATAGGTTTCCACGTCATAGGCGATCTGCACGCGCGGAGCGCGGTTCCGTTCGATGACTTTCGCTTTGCTTTCAGCTGCCATGGCTCGTTACCTTTCATCCTTCTGGGCCGTCTTCTTGGCATCGGGAACGCCGGCAAGCAGCCGGAATTCCTTCAGCCCCGACGGGGCGAGATCTTCCATCAGTTCAACGAAATCCATATGCACCATCCGGCGCACCCGGCGGGCCAGGTGCGGGATCGGGCTCGACGGTTCGGTGCGGTCATAAAAGGCGACGACGAGGTCGAGGCATTTCACGACGTCGTCCCGCGAGGAAATCCGTTCCGGCAGCCCCGTGCTCGATTCCGCGTAACTCGCCACACTTGCCATAGTATCTGCTCCATGGCCCTTTGCAGGCATTTGACCGTTTCGAGCAGGCATTTCCGGATCTGCAGTCGTGGGGGCTGGCACGGCCGCGCCGTTCGTCGCCGTTTCGATTGCCGAATTCCGTTCGAGGGTCGACAGCAAACGCTGCAGAAACCGTTTCAATTCCGGAACAGCGGCGCCACCGCCCTGCAGACGGCCGTTGAGAGCCGTCTCGACCGCATCAAGAGCCGTGATCGCCGCATGAGCATCGGCAATGAGCAACATCATCTCCGCATTGGCTTGATCGGCCTGCGCCTTACACCCGCTATGAACCCGGTTCAGCAGTTGACCGTGCGCGCTGGCCAGCGTTGCCTTTTCCGCCGCATTCAATCCCGAAGCCGCTTCCAGAAGCATGACCCGCTCGTCGAGTGCGGCTTGTTCCAGATCGCGTCCGCTGATCGGTCCCATAGGGCGCGGCGCGAAGAAAATCATTCGCCGCAAGTCCGCCAGCAGCCCGTCCTGGCCATTCTGGAGGTCGAGCAGGGCGTTGATGCGTCGCAAGGCGGCGTCGCGTAGTGAAGCACTGGGCCGCAGGGCCGGGTGCATGGTCTCCCAATGCTGATCGAAGCTCCGCGCAACAAGGGTCAGGCCATGTGCGAGCCCGGCGAGCCGCTGCTCATTGGCCAGCGCGCGCGTGACAATGACGAGCAGGCGCAGATCCCGGCCATGCGCACGCAATTCCTCCGCCTTGTCGAGGACGGCAGGCCAGTCGACCGGAATGGTGCTTTGCGACGAGGGCTGGTTGTGGCCGCCATGGACGACCTTGACCTGCGGCTCTGTGAGACGTTCCAGCTCATGAAAGGCTGGATCGTTGCGCAAATCCTCCCCTGACGGATTTTCACCGTCCAGCGGATTCAGCCAGAGTGCGAGATCAAGCACACCATCCCCCAAGCGCGCGGCTCGTGGGCCGTGCCTGACCCAACGTTACCACACTGCGACACTTTACCACAATTTAGTTGATGCTCAATCTTAATACGAGCCTGCAACCGGCGCGCTGGGCTCAAAAGTGCTGGCGGATTTGTCGAACCCTGTCGGTGAACGCATCGCCAACAGGCGCGGCGTTCGATGGCGTTGCAGCCGATGGCGCCGGCGCCTGCCGGGACGGAAGAAATCGACTGAATCGCACACCCGGACGCCCCGCTCATAAACGCTCTTTGTCAAGTCGCTGCTTATGTGGCAGTTTGTTGGCTGGCAGATTGGAGGGGCAAGTTCGATGGAACAGCGCCGGTCGTCGCAGAGCTTTAAACGCAAGGAACTGGTCGGCAAGCTCAACCCCATCTGTTTGCGCGCCTTCAAGGCTGCGGCCGACACCGCCAAGCTGCGCGGCAATCCTTATGTCGAGCTCGTTCACTTCATCGAGCAGCTGGTGCTTTCAGAGCGATCGGATGTGCAGCTGATACTGGCAGACGCCGGGGTGGATGCGAGCCGGCTCACGGCCGATATGACCCGCGCCGTCGACAAGCTGCCTTACGGCGCCACTTCGATCGAGGAATTTTCCGATCATATCTTTCACGCCATCCAGGAGGCCTGGGGCCTGGCGGGACTGGAATTCAGCGTCGAGGAAGTGCGCAGTGCGCATATTCTGCTCGCCTGCCTGAAGACGCCGGTGCTGGAAGGCCTGCTGTCGAAGATCAGCGGCGAATTCGACAAGATCGATGCGCAGGCCGTTATTGCGCGGTTCGCGGACGTCATGGAGGGTTCGCTCGAAGCCGGCGCCTTGACTGCGGTTGCCGCCGCCGAAACACCGCGGCGGGCTCCGGGCGCGGATTCGGCGCTGGCCAAATATGCCACCGACCTGACCCAGCGCGCCCGCGACGGCAAGATCGATCCGGTCGTCGGCCGCGATCCCGAGATCAGGCAGATCGTCGATATCCTGATGCGGCGCCGGCAAAACAACCCGATCCTGACCGGCGAGGCGGGGGTCGGCAAAACCGCGGTCGTCGAGGGCTTTGCCTTGCGCATTGCCGAGGGCGACGTGCCGCCAACGCTGCAGGGCGTCAGCGTGCGCATGCTCGATGTCGGCCTGATGCAGGCGGGCGCCAGCGTAAAGGGCGAATTTGAAAAACGGCTGAAGGCGGTCATTGACGAGGTGCAATCCTCGGAAACGCCGGTCATCCTCTTCATCGATGAAGCGCACACCTTGATCGGCGCCGGCGGCGCGGCAGGAACCGGTGATGCGGCCAATCTGCTGAAGCCGGCGCTGGCGCGCGGCGAGCTTCGCACGATCGCGGCGACGACCTGGGCCGAATACAAGCAGCACATCGAGAAGGACCCGGCGCTTACCCGTCGCTTCCAGGTCGTCAAGATAGATGAGCCGTCGGAAGCGGTCGCCGTTCTCATGCTGCGTGGTGTCGCCGGTGTCCTCGAGCAGCATCACAAGGTGCAGATACTCGATGAGGCGATCGAGGCGGCGGTCAGCCTGTCCCACCGCTACATCCCGGCACGGCAACTGCCCGACAAGGCCGTGAGCCTTCTCGACACCGCCTGCGCCCGTGTCGCCATTTCGCAGCATGCCACCCCGGCCGAGGTCGAGGACATCATGCGCCGCCGCCAGGCGCTGGAGGTCGAGCGCGCCATCATCGGCCGCGAGGCAGCGATTGGCATCGACGTGGCCGACCGGCAGGCTCGGGTCGAAACGGGGCTTGCCGAGACCGAACTCACGCTTGCTGCCGCGCAGCAACGCTGGGATCGGGAAAAGGCGCTGGTTGGCGGGATACTCGAACTGCGCGCCAGGCTGCGCGGCGAGGGTGTGCCGCTCGACGCCGTGGAGCCTTCGGGGGCGGTGGCCGAAACCGCAGGCGCCGATGTATCTGAGATCAAAGCGCCCGAACCCGATGCGCCCGAACCCGATGCGGAAGCAACGGCCGCTGCCGGTCCTTCTCCACCCGACCCGGCTGCCGATCTCGCGCGGCTGCGCGAGTTGATGGCCGAACTCGCAGAAGCGCAGGGCGAGACGCCGCTGATCCTGCCGTCGGTCGACCGCAACGCTGTGGCGGCGGTGGTGCAGGACTGGACCGGCATCCCGACTGGCCGGATGCTGTCGAGCCAGACCGAAAAGGCGCTGCGGCTCGCCGTCACGCTGTCCGAGCGCGTGGTCGGTCAGGATCACGCCATGGAAATGATTGCCAAGCGCGTGCAGACCAGCCGCGCCGGGCTCGGCGCGCCCGAAAAGCCGGTGGGGGTGTTTCTGCTCTGCGGTCCCTCGGGCGTCGGCAAGACCGAAACCGCGCTGGCCCTGGCCGAGACGCTCTATGGCGGCGAGCAGAACCTCATTTCGATCAACATGTCCGAGTTCCAGGAGGCGCACACCGTCTCAACCTTGAAGGGCGCGCCACCCGGATATGTCGGGTACGGCAAGGGCGGCATCCTCACCGAGGCGGTCCGGCGCAAGCCCTATTCGGTGATCCTGCTTGACGAGGTCGAGAAGGCGCATCCGGACGTGCACGAAATCTTCTTCCAGGTCTTCGACAAGGGAATGATGGACGACAGTGAAGGCCGCCGGATCGATTTCAAGAACACGCTGATCCTGCTCACCTCGAACGTTGGCTCCGAAGTCATCATGGACCGGACCAGCAGCGGCACGGTGCGGGCGGGGCTCGACGATCTCGACACAGCATTGCGCGCCCCGCTGCTGAAGGTTTTTCCAGCGGCCTTCTTGGGCCGGGTGGTGACCATCCCTTACTACCCGCTCTCGGACATGATGATCGAAGCGATCACCCGCCATCAGTTCGCCAAGATCGCCCGCCGGCTGCGCTCGAGCAACGATGCCGAGTTGGTGATCGGTGACGGTGTCATGGATCTGGTCAAAGCCCGCTGCACGGAGATCGAATCCGGCGGCCGAATGATCGACGCCATTTTGACAAACACGCTTCTGCCGGAATTGAGCCGTGGCGTGCTGAACCGGTCGCTCGAGGGCGAAAAAATGACGAAGGTGACGGTCGGAGCCTCCGAAGGAGGTTTCACCTATTCCTTCGAATAGCTGAGCAGAACGTGGGACCCCGATTCACTCAGCGGGCTGGACCGGCTGCGCGGTGGGTTTCGCGGCCCGCCGTCAGCATGCCGGAGCCGGCCGATCGGAAGATGTCGTTTTACCCAGGGCCGTTGCGCGAGGCACGTCTTATGGTCAGATGCCTGACACGGCGCGATGCAGCTCCAGCTTTGGCGATGGCGGGCGCACTGCATTATTGATATTGTACGCCCAGAACAGGCGCGCAAATGACATCCACTTCAGACAAGGCCGATGCGGTCGAGCAGTTGCTTGACACACCTGAACTCGCAACCGCACTGGAAAGCGAACAGTTCAAGAAATTCCTTGACCAGGTGCCGATCGCCATAGCCGTTGCAGACCTGGCCGCTGAGGAGCGTGTAGTCTACGCCAATCCGGAGTTCGAGAAACTGTCAGGCCTGACGGTCGCTAGGCTAACTCGAGAAAACTGGTCGGCCCTTTCGGGCACAGGCCTCTACCAGCAGAAGGACCGCCCGCTGGCCGAGGCCGTGGTCCGGGAGACCGATTTGGTCGGCACCTACAGGCTGGAGCACAACGAGGACAAGCTGCCGATCGTCGACGTTTATTCCAATGTCATCGAGGACGACAACGGCAAGATCTGCTTCCGGTTGGTGGCGCTGGTCGACGTATCCGCCCATGGCGAAGCGGCGGATCAGCCCTCGGTGGAGGAGCGTGTCAGCGAGAAAGACACGCTGCTGCGCGAACTGCAGCACCGGGTGAAGAATAACCTGCAGATGATCACCGCCCTGATACGGCTTGAAAGCCGCAATGCGACTGAGGCCGACCGGAGACGGTTTGAACGGCTCGCCGGTCGCGTCGACGCCCTGGCGATCCTCTACCAGACGCTGACGGCCGACCAGCAGAAGGAAGAGGTCGATCTTGGCGTCTATCTCAGCCAGATCGCGTCCGCGGTGATGAGCTCGCATGCAGTCGAGGGGATTCGCCTCGATATGAGGGTGGACACATATCCGGTGTCAATCAACGTCGCCATGCCGGCTGGACTGGTGGTCAACGACCAATTCGCTAAAACATGCTTTCCAGGGGCGCGAAGGCGGCACGAGAACGCTGCACAGCATCGTCGATGGCGACGGCTGCCGGGTCATAGTGGCTGACGACGGAATTGGACTGCCGGAAGGCGAGACGTGGCCCAAGCCAGGCAAGCTCGGAGCCCTGATCGCGCACTCGCTGACCGAGAACGCCAAGGCGCGGCTCGCGGTCGACTCGAGCGCCAGCAAAGGGACGAAGGTGACGATCGTCTTCACTCGATCAGCGGCAGCAAGCTGAAAATTCCCATTTCGCGCGTCGGTTGCATCGCAGCACCAGACACGCTACTATCACCTTCTCGCATTCCCGGGGGGGAAGGTGGATGAGCATCGTCCATAGGGTCGGTCCAGTTCTAGATCAGGCGATTGCCGCAGTCCTTAACAGGGCCGGCTATGGCGACACCGTCTCGGTCAAGGCGGCATTGAACCAGGTTCGGCAGGCTGCACCTGGATTGATCGCATCCAATGACGATCTGACCGAGGCTATCCTCGAAGTCGCCGCTGCCCTGGGCCTGTTCGTGGCTTTCGATGAGTGCGAGCAGTATCCGCTCAATCCTGCTTAGTTGTTCGGCAGGTTCTAGCGAAATAATCCGACCCCTCATGGAACCCTTTAGCAGCCGACGAGTTGCGTTCAAAGCTAAAGGTAACCGTCATGGCAACTCGAGACAGCGATCGCGGCTTCCGAGAGCTGGTCCGTTCGGAAGACAATCGTCGCAGACTACGCAAGCGATTAGGACTGGACGGCGATGAAACCCTTTCGCCGAGGCTTGCCGCACTAGCTTTGAAGCTTCAGAAGGAGCTTGAGCTGCGAGAGCAAGAGCTGGCCGACGAGAACCCCCCATCCCCCTAAAGTTGGTGCATCTCGTCCTCTGGACCGTGATGGCAAAGCGCGACAGAGCGGTCGTCCCTGTTATGCCACTCGTGAAAGAACTTGCTGAGCCAGATCGCATCTAGCGAGTCCGAAACGCCAGCGATGGTTCGTTGCCTCACGTCTGCTCTGGTAGAGCAAGGTCAGTTTCCCGCCCTCGATCATCACCGTCGAATGGCCGTTCTCGCCAGGCTCACCAGGATCGAGCACGGGGCCGATCGAGACATAGGGGCCCTGGACCTCGTCGGCGATGGCGAAGAATACGCGCTGACGACTTCCGCGCGGACCGTCCGGAAGGAAGCAGGTGGCGTTGAGAAGCACGCGACCGTCAGGCAATTCGACCAGTTGGGCGCCCTCGATCCCCCATTCGTAGTCCGGATGTTCGCGCGCATTGTGATGGGGAACGTCGAGATGATCCAATATCTTGCCGAGACGTTTCCATGGCCCGAACCAGGAATCGGATTGGCTGCGCGCCAGATAGACGTCAGGCTGCGGCACCCTGGTGAATTTAGGCATGCCTGAATAGACGATGTAGCGCCTGCCGCCGATAACCGCCGGATGGGGATCGTAGATACCGTCCTCATCGGTGTCCGGCAGCGACAATATCGCCGGATTCAGCACCACCCAGTTGAAGCCATCATTGGAAACCGCATGTTCGCAACGTCCGCCCGACTTCATGAATTCGGTCTGGATAAACATATGGAAGACGCCGCATTCATGAATGACGCCGGGTGCCGCTATGCCCGATCCGGTTACCGCCAAGTCGAGCGCCTCATGCTCAGTCCACGGCCCATAAAGGTCCGGAGCCGTGGCATGCAATATCTTCCAGTTCTCGGTCGTGACGGTGCCGCTCGAGCCGAAGACGTGCCAAAGCGTGCCGTCGAACACCGGACAAGGATCCTTCAGATCATCCACGGCCTGCGGGTGAAACAACGGAAAGACGTCGGTTTCGAAGTTGAACTTCATGTCTTGGCTCTCTCACGGCGTTGTAAAAGGCGGTCGCTGGCCCGTGCGCCACTCGGCCGAATCGATTCACGGACCGTTAACTTATAGCTCCCCCGATTAACGCTTGTTGAACGACCGAACGTTCTCAACCGTTTTGTGGCAATGCGCCACATTTGGTGAGATCACGCGCAGCAGACGAGGCGCTCGCGTGGACAGGAAGGGTTCGGGCATCTTCGGCTGGCCGCTCCGTTTATCGGTGGATCATCGCACAGGTGCCCGCGCCACTGCTCGGACAGGCAAGAAGTTCAACTCCGTGGAACAACTTACTTAAACGAAAGTTAGATGTATGCCTGCGGGCGTCATGTCGAAAGGGCCTCGATTAACATATGTTAACTCGAGAGAGAGTTATGTAATCGTCAAGGGATAACTTATATGGAAATGGCGGGCGGCAAGAAAATATCACCAAAAACTCCCGTAACGTCGTCAATCATACTTTGCTTTTCCCACCTTAGATGGAATTTCGTACACCAACGGCCACAACACATCCTGACCCAGGCCTCAAAGCAGCAACAGATAATTTACTTTGAGGAACCGGTCTTCGAGGAAAGACACGACCCCTTCATGCGGGTGACAGATGAGTCGCCGATGATCCGAACCGTAACGCCGGTTCTTCCGGTCGGCATCTCCGCAACAAAGGCGGATGCCATCCAGCGCAGGTTCGTCGATCGGATCCTCACCTCCGCCCCGCATGAGCGGCTGACTATATGGTTCTACACGCCCATGGCGCTGCGTTTCAGCGATCATCTCCGCTGCGACGTGTGCGTCTACGACTGCATGGATGAACTCTCCGCCTTCAAGAACGCGCCGGCAGAGTTGACGCAGATGGAAAAGGCGCTGTTTCAGCGCGCCGATGTCGTGTTCACGGGCGGACTGAGCCTGTACGAGGCCAAACGATGCCTCCACAAGTCGATCTTTCCCTTCCCAAGCAGCATCGATGTCGCGCATTTTCACAAGGCAAGACAGCCCGGCGATGACCCTGCAGACCAGGCCGACATACCTCACCCGAGGGTTGGCTTCTTCGGCGTGATCGACGAACGGCTCGACATTGAGATGGTCGCGCAAGCGGCTGCGGCAATGCCCGACGTGCATTTCGTCATGCTCGGCCCGGTGGTCAAGATCGACCCGCTGGGTCTGCCGGCCGCAACCAACTTGCATTGGCTGGGCGCCAAGTCCTACGCCGACCTGCCTCGCTATCTCAGGCACTGGAGCGCCGGCTGGATGCCCTTCGCGCTCAATGAGGCGACGCGCTACATCAGCCCTACCAAAACTCCCGAGTTCCTGGCGGCCGGACTGCCGGTTGTGTCTACGGCGATAGTGGATGTCGTGCGAACCTATAGTGCGGAAGGCCTTATCGATATCTTCGACGCCGAAGATCTCGAACCCAAGCTTCGGTCCGTTCTGTCGAGGCCGCGCAACCTCCTGCTGAAGAAAGTCGACGCCTACCTCGCCAACATGTCGTGGGAGCGGACGTGGGAGGCAATGGCTGCCCACATCCAGCGCGCCTATGCCATGAAGAGCACTGTGCCGTTGCGCAGGAGAGCCTGACCATGTTCGATTGGCTCATTGTCGGCGCCGGCTTCGCCGGCAGCGTGCTTGCCGAACGCATTGCATCGCAACGGCGTGAAAGCGTTCTGCTCATCGACCGGCGAAATCACGTCGGCGGCAACGCCTATGACTGCTATGATGAGGCGGGAATTCTGATCCACCGCTATGGGCCGCATATATTCCACACCAACGCCCAATCGATAATCGACTATCTCTCGCAATTCACCGAATGGAGGCCTTACGAACATCGCGTACTGGCTTCGGTCGACGGAAAACTGCTGCCAATACCGATCAATCTCGACACCATTAACCGCCTGTACGGCCTTGAATTGACATCCGAGCAGTTGGAGGAGTTCTTCGTTTCTCGGCGGGAAACGGTCGAAGAAGTTCGCACCGCCGAAGACGTGGTTGTGAGCACCGTCGGCAGGGAACTCTACGATAAGTTCTTTCGCGGCTATACAAGGAAGCAGTGGGGTATCGATCCGGCGCAATTGAGCAAGTCGGTGACGGCGCGCGTCCCTACCCGGACCAACCGCGATGACCGCTACTTCGGCGACGTCTTCCAGAACATGCCGGCAGACGGGTATACACGCATGTTTCAGCGCATGCTGCACAACCCAAAGATCAAGATCATGCTGCAAACCGACTATCGCGAAATTCGCGACACGATCCCCTTTCAGCGCATGATCTACACCGGGCCGATTGATGAATATTTCGATTGGAGCCTTGGTCGTCTGCCTTATCGGTCACTGCGGTTCGAGCACGTGACGCTTGACTGCGAGCAGTTTCAACCGGTCGCGGTAGTTAATTATCCGCAGACGGAAAACTATACCCGCATCACCGAGTACAAGCATCTGACCGGCCAGCAGAACTCGAAAACCAGCCTGACCTACGAATATCCAACCGATATCGGAGATCCCTATTACCCGGTGCCACGGGCGGAAAACGAGGCGCTGTACAAACGTTACGAAGCATTGGCTGCGGCGTGCCCAGACGCCTGGTTCGTCGGGCGCCTGGCCACATACCGCTATTACAACATGGATCAGGTCGTGGGTCAGGCTTTGGCGACGTTCGCGCGAATTCAAAAAAACCTGCCGGCAAACGGCGCCCCGCAGATGCCAGCGCACCGAGCGATGCTCGATTCGTCGGGCACGGCTCGCGGCGAACATCAATACTGATCCCGGATAGCGGTAGCCAAGTCTTGCCTTGCCGTGATCCGCCGCGAAAAGGCATTAAAGATCACGCGCTTGTTTTCGACGAAACACTTGCCGCAAACAATGCGCGCTGGCGCTCCAATTCATTTGCAACCGGCTGGCGAAGACTGCGCGAACCGTCAGCATGTATCGTCGAGAACAAGCCGACTTCCGCGTGCCGCGAATTGTCCCAGCCGGGATACGCTGTCACCGGGTAAAGGCATATGCCCCGAATCAGCGCACCAAGGCCCATCGCGTCGCGGACCTCATCGCAAACATAGTGGAGCCATGCCGGCCGGCCTGAACCTTCAGCACCCGTCTCGGCGATAAATATAGGTTTGCTGTAGCGCTCAGCGACCTCGACCAACATGTCCGAAAGTGCCCGGTACTCGTGGTGACCCATTGGTATCGTTGGCCCCTGAAAGTACCATTGATTGTGCGGATAAAAGTTGAGCCCGATGACGTCGACACAGTCCTCCCGGCCGCCCAGTTCGGGCTCGGCACGGCCCGTGAGCATGTCATAGGCTTCAAACTGGCCCTGACGAACATTTTCCGCGCGCCGCCGCTCGGCGCGAGTGCGGTCTCGAGGAGCGACATGGATTAGCGGTTCAGCCCAGATGAACCTGCAATCAGGTTCGGCATCTCGCATCGCTTTGACGCCCGCAACCGCTGCCCTCACAAGCTGCCGCTTGAACCATCCCCGCTTCTTCGGCCCCACGCGCGGGAAATAGCCGACCTCTATCGCCCATGCGAAGAACGAAATTTCATTAATGGGACATACCAGGGGAGCTGTCCCGGCAACGGAGCGGTGAACCCGGACAGCCTCGGCGGCGAATCGCACATAGGCCTCGGTGAAACCTGAGCCACCCTGGTCGACGTGATCCGGCGAGCCGTAGTGAAAGATATCCCAGATGACCTGCACCCCGGCGGCCTGAGCTGCTTCGATCATCGCTATCCAACCCGACCAATCGAAAACTCCTGGCGCTGTTTCAATCAGGTGCCAGCGCAAGCCGTCGCGAATCGTGCGAAGCCCAAGGGCAGCACAACTGCGATAGTCGCTGAGGGCGTGCGTGTCGTGGGCGGTCGCTCGGATCAAATCGAGGCGCACTCCGTCGCCGCGCCGATGGGATGAACACTCGAAACCAGCCATGAAGAAGCTGGCAAACGCGGACCGGTACTCGCCTGGCGGACGCGCCGGATTGCTGCTCATACGTGCAACCCCTCGGCCAGGGCTCGCGCCGGCGCTCCCGCCGCCGGGCGGCCGGCCATTGCCAGTCTCGACCGCCACAATTTCCTTCGGGCCTCCATCACGTCGTCCCCTGAGCGGTAAATGCCGTGCAAGCGTAGAATGTTGACCAAGCAAGCGTGAGCGGAGCCGAGTCCAGGTGTTGTCGGTGAGCAGACGTTGACCTCAGGATGAAAGACTGGCGCTCTGAAGCCGCGCCTCGCCAATCCGTTGTCGGGCTGGATGATGGAATCCGAGGAAGGAGAAGATCGCACGCACGACAACTATAAAGCTGATGAGATGAAAGCACACGCAATCTCCCCCACAATCCTACCGAACTTGCCTGGGACCGTGAGGTTCCCCTTCGGCTGAAGTTTGTCTGGTCGGGCAGACGACCGCCAACCTGAAATTCTGCCCTTGTCGACGAAGCGACGCACGACACTTCCGCCCCCTCGTCATGTCCGCAGCGAGGGTTCTCACATCGCTATCAGAACCGAGCATGCGTTCTGCGCCTGCAACTTCTCTGGGTGATCGGTCGACATCACCAGCTCCGCGCCGCTCTTGAGGCAAGGCGCCGCTGCGTCGAGACAGGGCATCGATTTACTGCAAAATGGGGCGAAAGGAGCATTGGCCTGCCAAGCCCGGCGAAACATTTTGCCACCGCGGCAGTTATACTGCTCCGCGGACGAAATTCGAGCATGCCTTGAACGACATTAGATTGGCGATACCGCTGGTCAGCGAAGTGGAAGACTCCGCGCCGAGATCGGCTGCGGGCCTGCCTTGGATCAAGATAGCCGGTTCCTATTTCGTCACCGAGGACGGCGAGGCATGGACGCCGATCGGGCAGAATGATGCGGTAAGCTGGCCCGAACTCAATGGTTTGTTCCGGCGCGCCGATATGGCCGGCGTGGAAGATCATCTCCGTTGGCTGAAGGAAAGCGGCGTCACCTGTCTTAGGCTGATGCTGGAATACGCCCAGGTTCGCCACCGCTACTTCGAGAAGCCGCAGGGCCGCTTCGTCCCGGCGATGGTGCAACTGTGGGACGATCTTTTTCGTCTGTGCGAAAAACAGGGCTTGAGAATCCTGCTCACCCCCTTTGATACGTTCTGGCAGTGGCTCCACTGGCGCCACCATCCCTACAACCGCCACAACGGAGGCGTGCTGGACCACCCGTCGCGATTCCTGGTCTGCGCCGATACGCGCCGCGCGATCAAGGCGAGACTGGAATTCGTGGTTCGCAGATGGAGCGGCAGCGGAGCCCTTTTCGCATGGGACCTCTGGAACGAGATCCATCCCGAGCAGGCTCAGGGCAGCGCGGATGGCTTCGGCGCTTTCATCCATGATCTCAGCGATTTTGTGCGCCGCCTGGAAACGTCACTTTACGGCCGCTCTCACCCGCAGACCGTTTCGCTGTTCGGACCTGAGCTTCGCTGGCGGCCGCAAATGCCGCTGGCTGCACCGATCTTCCGCCACCCCGACCTCGATTTCGCCTCCCTCCATCTCTACGAGGAGGGCACAATTGACGACCCCAGTGACACGGTGGGGCCGGCGCTCGGCATGGCGCGAATCGTCGGAGAGGCGCTTGGTGAAATTCATGACGGCCGCCCTTTTCTCGATTCCGAGCACGGCCCGATCCACTCGTTCAAAGACAAGAAGATCACACTCCCCGAACCTTTCGACGACGAATATTTCCGCCATTTGCAATGGGCTCACCTGGCAGCGGGGGGCGCGGGTGGCGGCATGCGGTGGCCAAACCGCACCCCGCATGTGCTCACCCCCGGCATGCGGCGGGCGCAGCGTTCGCTGGCCGATTTCCTCCCTCTGATCGACTGGGTTTCGTTCCGGCGTGCCCATCTCGGCAACAAGATGCGGGTTTCCAGTCCCGACGCCGCGGCTGTTGCCTGCGGTGACGATTCCCAGGCGGTGGTCTGGCTGGTTCGCCGCGACACGATCGGGCGAAACGGTATGCTTCGCGCCGGCGCGGCGCCGGTTCCGGCCACCTTGGAGCTGCCGAGGTTTGCTCGCGGGACCTATCGCGTCATCGCCTGGGATACCGCGGCCGGCAGGCAAACAGCGGAATGGCAGGCGAATTCGGACGGCTGGCTGAGGCTTGAGGTGCCGCCGTTCTCCGCAGATGCCGCACTTGCCGTCCGCCGGATCTAGGGAGGCAACTTCGCGCCGATGCCGATTTTCAGTGACCGGGGCTTTGGAGCCGTGTAGCCGGTGATGGGCTCGACATCGCAACACTCCTCTGTAACCGCCCGCACGGTCGAGGCCGCCGGCAACCTCAGGATTTCGGTGACCGCAGCGGCTTCTTGAGGCTGCGCGCGGCCTTGCGCGTAAAGACATGTGACCTGCCAGCCGGAATTGAGCGGTGGCTAAGTGGCGCGAACCTGATCTCCTTCTCTCGGCGTCGCCGTCGATAGCCGGGCATGATGCCGATCCGTCCCCCAAGCTACAGAGGGTGACGGGTGATGCCGTCTGCCCCGTCGCCACATCCTGCGTCGCAGCGCGGTCAGCCGCCAGTAGTCTGATCTGGTCGACCAAGTCCTTTCTTTGTAGGGAGTTTTTGCTTTTCTTTCAGCAGCCGAACAATCGCGTCGACGGGCGGCGCAAGGTCGGGCGGCGACTTGCTGTTCGAGCGCCACAAGTATCCAAAGAATGTTGTCAGTATGCGCATTGTCGTTACCTCCTGGACCACCAAACTTCGCTTGGGCGTTGTTGTTCCTGAACGGCAGGCCAAGCGCCGCTGTGGCAGGCAGGCACGGCTGGAGTCTGGACGGGATAGAAGTTCTGGAACTCGTTCCTCCAGAACTCAGCCGTGATCGCTCCCGGTTGCTGACCTCGTCCATTCTTCCGACCTGGAATTCGGGGAGACGGTCGAGGAGGCTTGGCTGAATAGACCGAGGGCAGGTTCTGGCGGTGGGCAGGGCGCAGGTGTCGTGGCGATACCGACAAGCTAAAGGAGGGGTGCGTCCCGCCCCTCCGAATGGCGCTACTGAGCCGCATGTTCGACCGGCCAAAGGGTCGAGGCTCAATCTGGAAAACGACGTGAAGTGCTCGCGTCTCGGATTGTTGCAAATTACATGGCAGAAGGGCGGACGAGTAGAGCTTCTTTGCGAGACGACCGTTGGACGGGGCTTGTCAGCAGGCGGTTTGTCTTTCGTTCGGGGACCCCGCCGAGCCAAATGCGTTCGGGTCGGGCACACTTTGACCTAGTGCTGAACCCTCTCCGATCAGCCCGCGTCCTTCCCATTCCCTCGGGGCGCGGTCGTTGGCGATGCGATGCAGTCCGCCGTGCCTAAGGATATGGCAACCTTTTTGCTGTGCGGGTGGAACCCGATCTGGCGACGATGGTTCGGTGCGGCAACACAGCGCTGTGCTGTCAGATCGGGGAGAACAATGCGGCAAAGGCAAGCATTCACTGAAAAGGAAAAACGAGACAGAAAGGAGCGTACGACGGATGCTGCGCGGGAATTGATCGAGGTCGAGCGCGCGGCACGAGATGCAAAGACAGCTCGGCTCCGGGAACGACGACTGAGGACTGAAACCGCTCATTCTGGGGCACCGGCACCGAAGAGGAATTCGAAGAAGTCGTAGTAGGCACGCTGCACCTGGCGCTTTCCACTCATTCCTGGCGGTCTCCGCAAGGCGCAGTTTAATTCACAGGCTGCAGCAACTGGTGCTCGATCTTAGCACGATGACCCAGCTGGCCCAGGTCGCGCTTCTCGAAGTCTTGTCCACACACTGGACAATACTCGAAATGGTCCGCCCGCGGCCGGACCGGGTGGTCGTGGTGTTTGCCACCTGTGGCCTGGTTGGCTGTTGTCCTTTTTATTTGGACCGGCGCCGATTGAGGCACCAACTGGGCTTACCTACAAGACGAATAAGGCGCGGCGAACATTCCGAGCCGTGAGATAACAGGGATTGGCTGCTGAGGTCACCCTCCCGCCGCCTTAAGGCTCCGCGCGGCTTCCTCGATGGCCGCGCGATCATTGCCAAGCCTATCGATCAGTTCTTGTGCCTGGTCACTGCTTATGCCCGTTCGCATTGCTAGAGCCTTGACGGTCAAAAGGTCTGAGCTGGCGATCTCGCGAGTTTCCGGGAGAGCATTGTCTGCGGTAAGGGGCGGCGCAAATGCCCGCCACCGGCGCCCAGGCAGCCTGTGTTCTCAAGCCTACATTCCTCTCATATTGGGCCGCTCGCTGTTTCCGCTCGAAAGTTCTCATGGCCCGATGGATGTTCCGGAGAGCTTGGCTGGAATCGTGCCACCCTTCGAATTCGATCTGCTTGTCGGTGCCGGACACTGACGCGAGGAAAAACTGCTCAATCCCGGATCGCAACCGATCCGGAACATTCTCGCCAAGGAGAGACCCGCTATGCGCATGTTGCCTGTGCGGGCAAAATACATAGCGATCGTTTCTCACGGTCTCGGCGTTCTCCGTCCGCATGACACGAAGGGCCGCCAGCAGATCGCATTTGATGACAACACCGGGAGCGCTGGCTGCCTCATGGATAACCAGACCGTCGAGGGCATCGCCATCATCGCCCAGTGTAGAAGGCAGAAAGCTCCAGTCGTAGGGGTAGGCTAGGCCTGCTGGAAGCGGCCGCGTATACTCGAACAGCTTCTTCTTGGGTTTGTACGTCAACTTTGCTTCGGTACCACGCGGCGTTTCCACGACCACCCTTGATCCGATCCTTCGATGTAGTCGTAGGCAGTGTCAGATAATTCGCCACGTTTGGTCCTCGCGAGCCCATGCCGATGGCTCCAGAGTTCTCCAAGCGGCGGATCGCGGATTTGTTCCGAACGTGCCTACCCTGGTCTTCAGGGAAACCGATGCAGATTGGGCGCGCAAATACACTGCTCATTCGAAGCCGCCAGTGAGCTTGAGATCGAGAATGCGATTATCGATCAGGACAACGCCGGTCTACCGCCCAAAGAGTTGAAGAAACGGCCGGCGAAGCAGTGGGCCAGAGGCGGTGAAGCTGCATATAAAGCACCTCCGCGGCGAACATGGCCATATCCGACATAGTTCTGTGCCGGTATCAGCGACGAATAGGAACCGAGGTAGTTGGGAGCATTTGGCGGGCCAAAAGGTGCGGCAGCTCTACATACGTTTCCTGGCCTCATAGACTTCACGTATTCGGCGGCTGCTGCCGTTGGCGCTCGGCTTCGGCTGCATGCCATTCTCGGTCGATGGAGCCTTCCTCAGCCTTGTGGAAGTACTGCGAGCAAACTAGCTAGCCTTTGAGGGGTCTTAGCAATGCAACACACGCGCCAACGGTGAGGGGTAAGGTTGTGAGCGCATGCATCCAATAGGACGGCTCATACGTGAGCTGAAACCATAGTGCGAAAGCCAGCGCCGGGAATGCCACAATTGACATGGAAAAGAAGGCCGGCCCGTCAGCCGGATCGGCGAACGAGAAATTCAATCCGCATACCTCGCAACGCCGCGCCAGCTTGAGATACGTGCTGAACAGATGCCCCTGTTGGCAGCGCGGGCAACGCCCCCTGATACCGGTTAGGACGGGGTTGGTCGTTTCGTTGTAGGTCATCCTACAAAACCACATCGCCGCGGCGTTGTTCCGAAGCAGGCCGCGTCCTCGTTGGATTTCGGCGACGAGGAGTAACTGGTTTTGCTCGCGCCAATGTCGCGTAGATAGCGCAAGCTTAGGGGGCTACCAGAACCCTTAGGTCCGCTCGCCGAACTCTGTCCCATTTCCCGTCGCACGACGATCGTCGGGTGGAATCTGGATGACCTCCGACTCGGTGCGGCCGAACTCACGGCCAATTTGAAATGCCGCGTACAGCGCGCCAAGACTGATTAAGAATCGAAGCATTGAGATCTCCTTCGGCGGTAGAACTACACGGCCGGCAGTTAGTTCCACAGGGACGGAACCACAACGTTCAACATTCGTTGCCAACGACCTTGGGCCAAGGAGGACGCAACAGATGGCGGTCAAGAGTACGAGCGACGCGAGCCGAGTTAAGAAGGGTGCAGAACTAGAAGTTGAGCACCTCGCGGAGGTGACAGGCGTGACGCCCAAACAAGCGCGGGCATTGCTTCGCAAGCACGGCGCAGACTGGCAGCGGCTGAAGGACGAAGCTGAAGATTTGAAGAAGGAGGACTAGTCGGGTCGATCTTCGGCGCGATGCCCGCCTCCAAGCATGCAGTCGATAATCCGCGCCCGATGTCGATTTCAGTGATCTCCCAAGGCCTGGAGTCTCGTGCCGGCGATGCAGCCTGTCGCGAGGAAGGTGCGTTGCAAACGCTGGAGTCGTTTAGGCGGTGAGCCCGCCGCTAATAATTGTTGCGCGGTGGTTGCGACGTGAGGCACGCATATCCAAGGCGCAGGTAGGGCAAGGAACACATGGCCTGGCCCGAAGTTGGGGGTGCCAAAGGAGGAGAGGGATGGCGACCACGGCTTCGCAGCATCGCCGTTTTCCGACGTCCGCAGGTATTCTGCTGGGGCTTGGCCTGGGCGGGTTCTTCGATGGAATCGTGCTGCACCAGTTGCTCCAGTGGCACCATATGGCGACCAGCTCCGGCTATCCCGCCGACAGTGTTGAGAACCTTCAGTTCAACACGCTTCTCGATGGCCTGTTCCACGCCGGCACATACATCTTCGTCGTGCTTGGTTTGGTCGTGCTCTGGCGCACCGCTCACAAATCTCATCTCTGGTGGTCGGGAAAGATGTTGCTTGGGACGATGCTTATGGGCTTCGGGATATTCAACCTGGTCGAAGGGCTGATCAATCACCAGCTTCTCGGCATCCATCATGTCAACGAAACCGTTCCGCAGGACCAGTGGATCTACTGGGACATCGGGTTCCTGGTTTGGGGTGCGTTGATGCTGATCGGCGGCCTGGCGCTGGCAAAGCGGGGGAAACGGGAGTCGCCAGGCGAGCCTCGCTAGTCTGGGCGCTGGCACTGTCCGCATACAACGAACGGTCGATCCCGGTTGCGCCGCTCGCGGCCGGAACAAATCACGCGCAGCGCGGTTCGGAGCACTTCAGCCATGGAGGGAAAAATGCGCAGAGTGTTGAATGCAGGCATTCCATGCGCTCTTGTCGTTGTTGCCGCCAGCCTCAGCGCACTGTCGGATCCACTGCCGCCCGATACAACCTACCGACCATTGCCCGCCCGTCCATTTTCCGCCGTCAAGGCTGATGACGAAGCGCAGAAGCCGCGCGTCATGGCGCGCCAGCGGGCTTTGCTGGAGGAGCGATACGACCTGTCGGATCGCCCCATGCCAGGCACAATGATGTCGGGCGGGACAAAACCTGTCCAGGACGGCGTCCGGGTCAAGCTGGCGAATGGCCAGACCTGGCAGGGCCTGTCGGAGATGAGCCCTGGCGAGATACGTGACCGCAACCTGCTGCCCAATGGTCTTCTGCCGCTGCCCCATGTCAAACAGGCGACCGGAGGACAGGTTTTCCGGAACAGGAAATTCGTGAGATCGGCCGGCAGGAGGGGCGCGATCTCCGACGCTTCGACGTCGATTTCGATCTTCCCGATCACCTTACGCCAGAGTTCCCGTCACCGATATTCCTGACCACCCATCCGGAGCTGGGCGATGTTTCCCGGGGCGAGTTGCTGACGATCCGCAACTACTATGAAATCATGAATGGCATCATCACGCCGGTTCAGATGGAAGGGCTGCGGCTACTCCTGACGCCGTTCCCGCAGGAGGAATTCAATCAGACCGAGGACCGCAAGGTGGCGGCGCAGAGTCTGGGCGTAACCTGCCTCGATTGCCATGCCAACTTCAACACCAATGCTGCCTTTCATCTGACGCCGGATGTCAGGCCGCAGGCCGCGCGCTTCCGTCTCGACACGACCAGCCTGCGCGGTCTGTTCAACCAGCAGATCCATGGGTCGAAACGGTCGCTGCGCTCGGTAGAGGATTTTACCGAGTTCGAGCAGCGCACCGCATACTTCAACGGCGATCATGTTAGCGCTACCAGGAAGCGCGTCAACCTGCCCGATCGCACGAACCAGGTGGCGATGATGGCGCAGATGCAGAACATCATCGATTTTCCGCCGGCGCCGAAGCTCGACCCGTTCGGCCGGCTCGATCCCGCCTTGGCCAGCGAACAGGAACTGGCAGGTGAGCGCGTGTTCATGGGCAAGGGCCGCTGCGCGCAATGCCATGTCCCGCAAACGTCGTTCATGGACAACAACATGCACGATCTGAAGCTGGAGCGTTTCTATAAGCCGGGGCAGACCTTCAACGACATGGTGGAATTGCCGGACGGGCCGATCAAGACGTTTACGCTGCGCGGCATAAAGGACACGCCTCCCTATCTGCATGACGGCCGTTTGATGACGCTCGCCGATACGGTCGAGTTTTTCAACCTGGTGCTCGGCACCAAGCTCACCGAGGACGAAAAGAACGACCTCGTTGTCTATATGCTCGCGCTTTGACTCCCGGCTGGCCGACCGATCCCGACGCATCTTCGATGGAGGTTCTCATGCGTGTCTTTGCAACTGTGTTGGGATTGGCAGTGCTTTCCGCATCGGCTCTCTCGGTATCGCCGCTTTTGGCCCAGATCGGATACCCGGCCGGCATGGCCCCGGATACCAGGATGGAGGCGCCGGGACAGCCGGCGCCTCATCAGACCAACTACCAGGACCGGCTGTTCGCGCAGCTCGCCGCCGCCGGCGGCGCAGCCGAGGTCGAATTCGGCAAGCTCGCGAAAAAGTCCGGCAACTCCGCCGTCACCGCATTTGCCGGCCGCATGGTCGACGACCACTCGGCGGCGAACGCGAGACTGAAATCTCTCGCTGAGACCAATAGGATCCCGCTGCCGGAAGGGCTCGACGAGGAGCACGAGCGGCAGCGGGCTGAGCTTGAAAAGCTCGACGGGGCGAAGTTTGATATGGCCTATATCAGCGGGCAGATCACCGATCACCAGAAGACGGTGCAGCTGCTTGAATGGGAGATAGGATCTGGACAGGACGCCGGCCTTCAGCATTTCGCCTCCGAGACTTTGCCAACGGTGCTCGAGCATCTGCAACTGGCGCGCGACATCAAGGCGGAACTGGCTAGCCAGGCGATCGCCGACGCCACCACGGCGCCGACCAAGCAGTAGCCAGCCGGCGGCAACATCAAGCCGTTTCCTGCATTGTTCCTCGACCAGTCCTCTTCGCGTTTTTCTCGCGGCAGCGCAGCTTCAGGCGCGGACGCAGTGAGCGATGATTTTCGTTTGAGCGCGAGATAGCTGCGACGTCGCTCGGGAACGATCGCGCCAAACTGCCGTTTGGCAAATATCGCGGGAGAAAATATTGCAGCGGATCGTATCAGGAGCTCTTGCGGGACTTGCGGCCACGCTGGCGATGACCATCGCCATGCGGCGCCTTCATCCGTTGCTCAACAAGCGGGACCGTTACCCTTTGCCACCGCGCGAGATCGTCGAGCGCGTCGCAAACGCCGGCGACGAGCAGGGCGCGCGAACCAGCACGCTGCTTGCTCATTTCGGCTTCGGAGCCCTGACCGGCTCGATTTTTGCGCTTCTGCCTATGCGCCGTGGCAACGGCATCCTTTATGGCCTGGGCGTGTGGGCGCTCAGCTATCTCGGGTGGATTCCGGCCGCCAATATCCTCGCGCCAGCCTGGAGGCACCCCGCCTACCGAAATCTTCTGATGCTGGCCGTCCATGTCGTCTGGGGCGCTACCCTCTCCAGATCTCTGAGCGAGCTCGAAGCCGCAAGAACCGAAGTGTTTGGTCGGCCCACCCGCCCAAGGGCGGCGATATCGGAAATTCGTAGGAAGCGAGGCTGATGGCTACAATGCCGATCCCATTCTGGCTTGACCGCGAGCAGGAAGTTTCAGTCATGACCTTGCAGATCATCTCGGGTCTACTCGAGATCGTCGGGCAGGGATCGTCTGACTGCGCGCAGCCTAGCTTTGCGGGATTCGGACCTGAAGGTAGCAGTTCTCACGAGTGAACGCATTCCAACGTCCCCGCGGGTCTACGCGTAGCGGTCGTGGCGGCGCACCCAGTCCATTCCCTCAGCTTCGTTGCGCCCCTTTGGCATGAGGTCGAGCATGGCGTAGGTGCCCATCATCACCTCTACACCGCGCCCAAAGGTGCAGTAGGTGTGAAAGACGTCGCCAGCCTGGTCCTTGTAGAAGGCGCTCAGGCCAGGCCATTCCTCGCCGGTTTCCCGCCATTCGCCGAAATTGTAGTCGATGTGCCCGGTGGCGACCTCTTCGGGCGTGAAACTGACCCGGAAATCGTAGTTGAACGGACTGCCGTTCGACGACACCCATCTGAACTGCCAGCCCATGCGCCTACGATAGCGCTCGATCTCGGCAAGCGGCGCGCGCGAGACGGCGATCACGATTACATCGTGATGCGCCAGATGCTTGTTCATGCCGTCGGTGTGATCAGCCATGAACGAGCAACTCGGGCAGCCTTCCTTCCATCCCGGCGCGAACATGAAATGTTGCACGAGAAGTTGCGAGCGGCCGTCGAAGAGATCGGCGAGCGCACGCGGACCATCTGGTGTGTCGAACAGATATTCCTTCTCGATACGCACCCAGGGCAGGGCGAGCCGCTCGCGTGCGACCTTGTCGCGAAGATGCGTAAGTTCCTTCTCCGCTCGCAGCAGGTCCCGGCGGGCGGTCAGCCAGGCATCGCGTGAAACGACAGCGTGTTGCATTGTCAGTCTCCTTTGGTTTGGGCGACGGAAATGTTGCGGTGCTGCGAACGGGCGGAACACAGCTTCAGCCACGGCGATACGTGAAAGAGGCTCATCAGCAGATACATCAGGGCCATGTCGTTGATCGGCATGAAAGGCGAGGCGGCAGAGCACATGGTCATGCCCGGCGAGCCGACAGTAGAAATCCAGGCTATCAGTGCAAAGGTCGGTGCGGCGGCGAGCCCGAGGCAGCGGGCAAAACCGACCGCCTGCCCGAGCAACGAAGTGGCTTTCTCTTTTGCTGCAAACATCGTCATTTCCCGTCCTGCGGTCAAATTCGCCGTTTCCACGGTTTCGATAAAAGACGCTATCTCGGGCAGCCGGGGAGGTGAGAGTTACAAGTGTGACGGGATTTCAATGTGTGGCTGCAAACCGACCTGCAGCAAATCGCCTACCGCAATTCCATTTGCGAGCGTCGCTTGCTGGAGCAGCCTTGGTCGATCCAAGGCCAATGGTATTTTCAATGGAACGGTAATATACGTAGACGCTCGAACGAGCAGCGCCTGCTAAACACCTAGGAACGCCATGCGAAGCCTCGTCTTCACGATGTGTATCGCCACCGCAACTGCCGCTAGCGCGCATGAATGGTACGAGGACAAGATTGACCCACTGACGAAATTCAAGTGTTGCGGTGGTTCTGATTGCCGCGCCGTACCCCGGTCGTCGGTACGGTCCAGGATAGACGGTGGTTACACTTACGTGCCGCATAATTTCAACATCCCACGGGACCGTGTGCAGGAATCGCCGGACGGCCAATACCACATCTGCGAGAGTACCTACGTCGTCACTAATCAGCTGTATTGGCGTTGCTTTTTCGCACCTCGCGCAAATGTCTCTCTAATTCTCCCACATTAAGATACTGCCCGAATTCCTTGCCGCCCGGACAAGTGGAGCTGGACCAGTCCCAGCGCTTTCGGCCGGAGAAGCAGCTGTTGGGATCGATCATCCTGGGAACATTTTCGTCAGCCTTCAATTAAGCAGAGAAGCTGGTTTGGAGCAGATCAATGGGTATTTTTTCCGACCTTGATAAGAAACTGACGGAGAATCTCTACGCGCACGGCAACGACCTCGTCGATCCTGCCGCGGATCTTCCCGAGAGCGTCGAGGAACGGGTCGAACTCTTGATGCCGTTCGTTCAGCCGGAGGCTCGCGAGTTGGTCCGTTCGCAGATCCTTGGTCTCATTCATGAGTACAGGAATGAGGATTGAACGCCTATGGTCATCGTCAAACCTGGAGCAGCTGGCCGAGAGACATGTGCTTTCGCAGCGCCGGAAAACATCGACGATGTGGAGGAAATACGCGTCGAATAGAACCGCGACGATCTCGTGGCTACCGGAGATCGGGGGCCGATGAGAATTCTCGTTGTTGGAGCCAGCGGCTTGATCGGCGCTTCGATCTGCGCCCGCCTCGTTTCCGAAGGACATGAGGTGGTCGGCATCACCCGTAGCCCTCGGGCAAATGCAGCCCGCGATTACCAGACATTGGTGCTGGATATGGCCGCCGCGCTACGCCCTGAAGATTGGCTGCCGCATCTGACTGGCGTCGATGCCGTGGTGAACTGTGCCGGCGTTCTGCAGGACAGCCCGCGCGAAAAGACCGGTCAAGTTCATCGCGATGCGGCGGCGGCGCTTTTTCTCGCCTGCGCGCGGGCCGGCGTTGCCAAGGTGATCCACTTCTCGGCAATGGGAGTGGATCGGGCACAGCCTTCGTCGTTCTCGGCGACGAAATATGCCGGCGATCAGGCGCTGATGGCGCTTGACCTGGACTGGATAATCCTTCGCCCTTCCGTGGTGCTCGGCCGGCCCGTGTTTGGGGCCAGTGCATTGTTTCGCGGCTTGGCCTCGCTGCCGATCCTGCCGTCAATGCCAGATACCGGCCGGCTGCAGGTCGTGCAGCTCGATGATGTGGTCTCGACTGTGCTCTTCTTTCTCAATCCCGGCAGTCCGTCTCGTCTGGCGCTGGAACTTGCCGGTCCCGACCAGCTGACCATGGATGAGATCATCGGTACTTTCCGCCGCTGGCTCGGCTGGGCTCCTGCAGCCAGGCTGGTCTTGCCGGGCTGGGGTGCGCGGATTCTCTACCGCCTCGGCGATTTTGCCGCGATGCTCGGCTGGCGGCCCTCAATGCGCACCAACGCCGCCAGGGAGATCGCACGGGGGGCGCTCGGAGATCCCACCGCCTGGATTTCCCTGACCGGCATGCGGCCACAAGGCCTGGCGCAGTTCCTCGCGCTCAATCCTGCGACGGTGCAGGAGAAATGGTTTGCCTGGCTTTATGTCACAAAGCCTGCAATTTTCGTCGTGCTGCCGTTCTTCTGGATCATGACAGGGATTGTTTCGCTGACCACGGGCTACGGCAACGGCATCGGCCTCATGCAAAGCACGGGGGCTGGCATGTTGTCGGCGCCTGCCGTGATCGCCGGCGCTCTTGCCGACATCGTCGTCGGCGCACTCATAGCCTGGCGGCCAACGGCGCGAAAAGGCCTCTACGCCGGCATCGCGCTGTCGCTGTTCTATCTGGTCGTGGGCACTTTCCTGCGCCCGGACCTGTGGAACGAACCACTTGGGCCATTCCTGAAGGTCTTGCCGATCATCGTCCTTCACTTTGTTGCCTTGGCGATCCTGGAGGAGCGCTGATGCTTTATTTCGTGCTGAAGTTCCTGCATGTCATCGGTGCCAGCGTGCTGCTTGGCACCGGCGCCGGCATCGCGTTCTTCATGCTTCTCGCCCACAGGACCGGCAATGCGGCAACAATTGCGGCAGTGGCGCGCATCGTCGTGGTCGCCGACTTTCTCTTCACGGCAACTGCCGTCGTGGCGCAGCCGATAACCGGCGTCGCGCTCGCCTGGCTGGCGGGCTACTCGCTCTCCGAAGGCTGGATCGTGTTGTCCATCGCGCTCTATATCGTCACCGGCGTGTTCTGGCTGCCGGTGGTGTGGATGCAGATGGAAATGCGCAATCTGGCGTCCGAAGCCGCCAAAACGGGGGGGCCGCTGCCGGCCCGGTATACCAGGCTCTTCCGGCTGTGGTTCGCCTTCGGCTTTCCCGCCTTTGCTGCCGTCTTCGGGATTTTCTGGCTGATGATCGCGCGGCCGGTGATCGAGTGGTGACGCCTTGCCGCGATAATGCATGTCGCGAAAGCATGCCCTCGGGCTTGAACCGAGGGTGCGCAGTGGTTTTGCGACAACGACATGCATAAACAACAACTTATAGCGCGTCACATGAATCCGTTCAAATTGCGACGCGCTTTGGATGCCGTGGCTTCGATTTCGGCGCTGGAACATCTTTCCCATGAATGCGTTCGGCGCGGATGGATCAACCCGCGCGCAAACGCCGACATTCAGCCTCGTCCGCGACTGAAGCGGATGTTCTCATCGTTGGCGGTGGACCTGCGGGGCTGGCGGCGGCTATCTATCTCGCCAGGTTCCGTCATCGGGTCGTCGTGGTCGACGCGGGTGAACCGCGCGCGAGGCTGATTGCGGAAAGCCGCAACTGTCCGGGATTTCCGGAAGGGATCAGCGGCCCCGATCTTCTGCAGCGGCTTCGTTCCCAGGCCGCCAAGTTCGGAGCGACACTGGTCCAAGATCACGCGTCATCGGTCGAGCCGACCGTAGGCGGGTTCGGCGCCGAATCTAACGGCGGGCGGATCGTCGCCCGAAAGGTATTCCTGGCGACAGGTATCGTCGATGTCGTGCCTGCAATTCCGCGTCTGCGCGAGGCCATCGCCAGAGGCAGCGTACGCCTTTGCCCGGTTTGTGACGGCTACGAAGTCATAGATCGTCAGGTCGCGGTCATCGGTCACGAGGCGCAGGTGCTGCGAGAGGCCTTGTTCCTCAAGCAGTATACGCAGCACGTCACAATGATCGCACGCTATCTTCCAGATTTTTCCGCCAGCACACGACGCGTGGCCACGGAAGAGAACATTGCTATTTGCGACGCATTCAAAAAGTTTGTTCCCACCGACAGCGGCTACCAGGCCATCCTCAAGGACGGCGAGGTGCGCCATTTCGACGTCATCTATCCGGCGATGGGATGCCAGGTGCGTTCCGACCTTGCGCTGGCAATGGGCGTCAAATGCTGCGACGAGGGCTATGTCATCGTCGACAAGCATCAGCGGACTTCGGTCGAGGGGGTGTATGCCATCGGCGACCTGGTCAAGGCTCTGAACCAGATCGCAGTCGCCTTCGGCCAGGCTGCGATCGCTGCGACAGATGTCCACAATGACCTGGCCCTCGGCTACGAATAAGGCCCCTGAACATTAAAGGGCACAGATATACGGTAGGCGGGGCGAGCGGGATGGCACCAGCTATTGTTGTGGTGCTGGGTTTCCCAGCCCCTCCAACAGTGTGCTCAAGGCCGCATCCAAGGGGGCCGATCCCACCTTCTCGGGCACCAGGAGTCCATCGATCGCAAGCATGGTCATGCCGTGGATGAGCCCCCAGCCGGCTGCCGCCTGACCTTCTATAGGACGCTTGCGAATGCTCCCCGCGGCCTGGCCCCGCCGGAGGATTTCGACGAGAACGTCGAATACCGCCAGCGCCCGCTCATTGAGATGCATTCCCACCGCTTTTCCCTCCTCCGCGCTAAACATCAGGCGGTAGAGAGCCGGATTGTCCGTTCCGAACGCGACGTAGGCTCGAGCTATCGGAGTAATTTCGTCGCGCAGAGTTTTCGGCGCTTCAGACTTCGCTGCCGATAGGGCCTCGCGCAGCCGGTCGAACCCAATCATAGCGATCTCCGCAAGCAGCGCGGCCTTATCGGAAAAGTGCTTGTAGGGTGCCGCGTGGCTTACGCCAGCCCGGCGGGCGACTTCCCGCAGGGTGAACTGCCAGCCCTTCTCCTCCCGAAGCATATCCAACGCCGTCTCCATAACCGCACGGCGGAGATCACCGTGGTGATAAGGGCGGCTGGGTGCGTCCTGCATGGTACCTCAAAGTTTCTTGTGAATACATTGTTGACAGTGGCTACTTAAGGGGCTACATCAAGAGCGTAAGTTTCTCCTGTCTACATCGGAGTGGACCATGAACGCAATCGCAAAAATCAAAGGGATCTATGAGCAGGGCCGTTGGAACCTCTCCAACCTTCTGCGCGCGCCCTTCAGACAGCCAATCGATACCATCCTCAACATGATGCTCCGGTGACCAGCATGCCGTCATCAATCGAGCTCAGGAGCATCAGCACATGACGACCGACCCATTGTTGCCACTGCACGGCTCCTGCGAATGCGGCGCTTGCTCGTTCGAGGTGTGTACTGCCCCGAAGGGTAGATTCCGGTGCCACTGCCTGATTTGCCAGGCGTTCAACGGCAAACCGTTTGCGGACGTGGCTGCCGTTCGCGCCAAGGGTGTCGTGCTGAAAAACGCCGGCAATATTTCATTCAAGAAATACCGTCCGCCGCCGAACTTCAATCGCGGGGTCTGCCGGACCTGCGGCAAGCCCGTTGTGGAGGTTGCCGGCTTTGGGCCGTTCAAGGTGATGTTCATCCCGGTCAGCAATTTCGAGCCCGAGGCCCGGCTGCCGCCGGTTCGGATGGATATATTCTATCACCGTCGTGTGCTGGACATGCCCGGCAGCCTGCCCAAGTACAGCGGCTTTTACCCGAGCCTTTTGGCAGTCGGGAACATGATCATGAGTGGCTTGTGAATTGGTGAATCGATTTATTTGGGTGCCTGTGCCCGTTTCATGTTCGGGACCATAAGCTCTCGAAACCAATCTCGCTAGCGCAGCAGGGTTGCCAGCAGGAAGGCCGCGGCCGCTACGAGAACGACTGCCCCAATCACCAGCACCGGCCAGTTCTTGCCAGGCTGAAGAACAGGCTCGCTTCCTGCCGGCCGCATCGCATCGCCGAAGCTTGCTTCATTGGTGAACTCAGGCTGTCGCCGTGGACGAGCCTCGGCGACAGGATGTTGCACATCTGCCGCTTCGGCGTCGGTCTCTTCAGGTACGGCGGCAGGGTCGAACCCCGGGGTCTTATCCCTTGTCGCCCCTGCCTGAATATCGCCTCTCGCATTGGTCTGATCTCGTCGCGCGGCCATCATCGTGTCTCCCTGGCAACCAAACTTCGATCTGCCTCAGCGGTTCCAGTCTGCGCCGCATTTGCCGAACACCCCCGAGTTCGGAACAGACCCGATTTTCTGAACAGGTTTGGCGGTGATCCGGCTTCTCCGGAACAGAGGGCGCCGTTCGCAGTTGTGTTGGATCATTGCCCGGTAAGTTGGCCATGCCGTCTGCACTTGAGCAACTGGCTCAATCCGTGAAAGACCGACGAGCGATCCTGTTCGTTGGGGCGGGGGTGTCGATGAGCGTCGGCCTGCCATCCTGGGAGAAGCTCATCGAGCACATGGTGGATGAACTCGGCCTCGAGCGAGACGTGGTTGACCGGCCTGAGTCCAGTTACCAGGCTCTTGCCGAATATTACCGGCTAAAGCATGGCAGTCTCGGCCCCTTGCGCAGCTGGATGGATCGCGAATGGAGCGTCTCGCGGCAAAAAGTCAAGGGATCGGCGATCCACAAGCTGATCGTGTCACTCGATTTCCCGATCATCTACACCACCAACTATGATCGAAACCTTGAGGTTGCGTTCGAAGTCCACGACCGCGCGTTCGTGAAAGTCGCCAATGCCAAGGATATCGCCAAGGTGAACGGCGAGGTTACCCAGATCATCAAATACCACGGCGATTTCGACGACGACGCATCACTGGTCCTGGCGGAGTCCGACTATTTCGAGCGGCTGTCGTTCGAATCACCATTGGACGTGAAGTTTCGCGCCGACGCACTGGGGCGCACCGTCCTGTTCATCGGCTACAGCATGTCAGACATGAACATCCGTCTGTTGCTGTATCGCCTTTGGGAAACCTGGCGCCGGTCCGGTTATGAAAAGAATCGTCCGAAATCATTCGTCTTCATGCCGCAACCGAGCGTCGTCCAGGAAGCGGTTCTCGGACGCTGGGGCATCGACATGCTGACCGAGGAGGCCGATCGGCCGGAGGATGCTCTGGTGGCATTCCTGAGCAAGCTCAAGCACGCGATAGGCCCGGCCTGAACTAACAGAATGTACTGCGCTTGAGGTCGATTCGTTGGCGGCAAAATTCAGAAAGCTCGCCTCCGTTTGACCAGGCGGGGAACATTGTTGATCGCTAATACGTTCATAGCCGCGAAGGGATGCTGTTCGCGGAGGCCTATGATGGGCCAGTTCCAAATGATCGATCTCGTTTCCGTCATCGACGCCTGCACCACCGACCGCGCCGCAGGGCGATTGGTGTCGATGGCCAAAGCCGTCGAAGAGTTGCGGGTGCTGACCGGTGATTTCATCTCGCCTGACGAAATCGTGGCCAACGCACTGTCACCGGTGGCGTGGGAGCGCGGCTGCGCGGTCCTGTTCGACGAACAGCCGGGCGCCGACATCCTGCACGCGCCATGGCAGGACGCCTGACCGGCGCAGGACACCTGAGCGGCGCCGAACATCGGCAGCCCTGTGACCGCGGGGTGCTGCCCGCGCCGCATATGGCGGTCATCGCCGGCAGTCGGAACTCTGACGTCGCAGGACCGTTAATCGCCATGCAAGCGAGTGAGGCAATCGGAGAAACGCCGTGACTGAAAAAGAAACCCGTTACGAACATGGCGCGACCAAGTACCCTCCCAAGAAAGTTGCGGACGCGTCGGATCAATTCTCCCAGGAAGCGGCCGGCAACAAGAAGCCTGCCGGCGGCATGGGTCTGACCCGGTCAAGGGACGAGGTGGAGGACAAAACCCGTCAATCCGAAGGGCAGGACCCGTCCAGGCGGTCCACGCCCAGTGCAGCGACCGAAAAGACATCCGGCGCCGGTCCGTCGATCGCGGAGCGTTCCAAGGATGCCAAGGCTCCGAAGAGCGGCCGCCAGCCCGGCGCCTACGCCAAGGACTGACCGGCCAGGGAACTCAGCCCATCATCGTCTTCAGCGGCTCGCGAGCGAGGTTTGCCTCGATCTCCTTGCGGCCCGGCGTTCCCGCAGGGCTGTGCGCATGTTCTTGCGATATTCGTCCGGCATGCGCGGCGGCAGCATGGGTTCATACGCGTCGACGACCGCCTCTATGATCACCGGGCCTTCCGCGGCAAACGCGGCATCAAGAACCCCATCGACGTCCTCAGGCCGGGTGACGCTGTAGCCAATGCCCCCCATGGCTTCAGCGGCCAAGCGAAATCGATCGGCTGGAGTTCGCGGGCAAATTGCGGGTTGCCAAGGAACATCATTTGCTCCCAGGCGATCTGGTTGAGCATGTTGTTCTTGATCACCAGAAGCTTGAGCGGAACCCTGTAACGCACGGCCGTCGAAATGTGTCGACAAGCATCTCGGCGGTGTTGGGCATGGTTGCCTCCAGTGTGTTGTCCCGGGCCAATGACCGCCCCAGGCCAAGGACAACCGGGAGAAGCAGGGCGAGGGCGCTTGTAAGAAGCGGCGCCGAGATTGACGCCTCCGGCGTGGACGAGGTGCGGGGCCGCTCCGCCTGTGGAAGAGCTGGGTGAGATAAAGCCGTGCGTGCCCCGCGCAGGGGGCGAGCACCCACAGGTTGGTTAAGACGTTGTCGACGATACCCCAGCGCCGTAGAAACCGGTCTCCCGCATGATGCCGTAGTGCAGGGCCACCGCGTTGAAGTTTGCGCTGCCACGTGTGTAGGTTGCGGCAAACATCCCGGCCGCTGGCGCGGCGTATGGGCCGAGCAATTCGCCCTACCGGCAGAAGCAGAACGCTAGAATGAACTCCTGCGACGGTTCCAACTGCGCCAAAGACGAGCGCGATGAGCGCGGCGCTCTGCCGAGCGGATTCTGGTGCAACTCCTACCACGTTGCGCTCATGCACGCGGAGACTTGACTGCGAGGCAACGTGGCGATTCCGCTCACCCGTCTGCTGACACTTTGACTTCGCTTGGTGCGCGTCAGGCCTGACTTCCGGCTGATCTTCAGATAGCGGCGATGTCCAGCTTCGAGCCGTCGACCAGACGCGACAGGCGGAACGGTGTAGGATCGACGCAAGGCGTGTCGTTTACGACAAGCTCTGCGGCCAGATAGCCAAGCCCCGGGCCCAAACCGAAGCCGTGGCCCGAGCAGCCCGCCGCGAGGACGAGGCCTTTCACCCCGTCCACCTGCGACACCACAGGCACTGCGTCCGGCGTGCAATCGACGAAGCCGCCCCAGGCACTATCGATCTCTATATCGCCGAGTTGGGGGAAGGTCTTCCGGACACTCTCCACCACTTGGCTTACCAGCCATCTTAAAGGTGGAGGATCCAGCACCCGATTCTGTTCGAAGATCCGATCGTCGTTGGTCAGCAGCGCCGGCATTGAATCCGGCCCCGAAAGGAACGATTGGCCGATGCCGAGCCTGACGTTCTTCAGGCGACGCAAGAACTGCGGCATGAATTCCCGGCTATACCGGATAGCCTGGGGCGTGATTTCGAGGTTCGCCTTGCCGCTGATCGCAAGCGTATAGCTGCCGTCCAGTCGGCGCGTGACCGTGCAGTAGGGTGTGGAGACCGCCTCGCCTATGTTGATTGTCGGGGTGGAACGCAGCGCGGTCTGCCGGATGCTCGCTTGGGGGAAACTGATCCCGAGCGGCCTAAGGAAGCGCGAGGACCAGGCGCCAGCGGCGCACAGCACCGCGCTGGTTCTGATGTAGCCCTTCTCCGTGTGCACGCCCGCAATCTTGCCATTGGCCAAGTCGAGCGCCCGCGCGGCGCATTCCTGGTGGATGGTGGCGCCCAGAGCTCTGGCCCCATCGGCGATGGCCGGCGCGGCGAGCGCAGGTTCGGCCTTACCATCCCGGTCCGAATAGGTCCCGCCGACCCATTTGTCGCGCGCTTCGGGGACGCGCTCGGCCACCTCCGCCCGGCTCAGCATGCGGGTGTCGACCTCGTACTCCCTGGCGACCTCGCGCCACCTTTCCCAGCCGGCGAGCACAGCCTCGTCGTGAGTGGCATAGACGAGACCGCAGCGTCGAAATCCAAGGTCCCGATTGATATCGCGCGTCAGCTCGTCCCACAGTCGCATGGAGATCACCGAGAGCGGCAGTTCGCGCCGATCGCGGTTCTGCTGGCGGCACCAACCCCAGTTTCGGCTCGATTGTTCACAGGCGACGTGGCCCTTCTCGAGCAGAGCCACAGAGAGGCCACGCTTCGCCAGGAAATAGGCGGCCGTAGAGCCGAGGATGCCGCCGCCGACGATGAGGACGTCGACCTCGGCCGGGAGACGCTCATCGCTGTGAATGCGTTCGACTCGGGGCGACATGTTCCAACCAACCTCGGCTGCCAAGAATGCGGAAGCAAAGTTCCGATCAGCCCTTCATCGCATCATGCGCTCGAAAGAATGTGCCGAAATCATCTAGGACTTCGCCAGATGTGCGAGTTTTTGATCCCTTGATCGATACGAGCTGCTCAAGCCCGACCGAGTTCGGCGCAGGGCGACGTAATCTGCTCGCGAGTCCGTTGGATCGCGCTTGAGGGTCTTGAGCCTACGAGCGAAGTTGTAGGCGGCAACGAAGTCGGCGAGGTGTTACCTGAGCTGATCGTGGCTCTCGTAGTAGAAGCGTTTGACCGTGGCGTCCTTCATCGTGCGGTCCATCCTCTTGCAGCTTTACGCGCTCGCTGCGGCGGGGCATCAGACGTGGACGTAGGCGATCAGTCGCCGAACGACGGAGATGCTCTGATGTTCCATCGGAACACCGCGGGGAGAAAAGACTGACGGATCATGGCAGATGCGGATGAGCAGCCCGGAGCAGATGAGCGAATAGACGGTTTATTCGGCCGCCATCTCGGAACGATCCCGCCGCCCTGCCATTATCGCCATAAGGACAGGCTCAGATCGTGGTGGCGCACGATTGGTCCGCTTCGGCAAGGAGCGTGGCCAACTGCAATCACCGGAAGTCGACGGTTCCGCCAGCGATCTGGGCCTCAAAAATCGAACGCAAGGCACCTTGGAGGAAACCAATGGCTGGACGCAGAACCCATGAGCAGCAATTGCGCATCATCGAAAAGCGGGAGAACACGAAGGGCGCCGGCAAGGATTTCGACGCAGAGGCCGACCTGAAGCGATCAGCAGCGGAACGTGAAGCGCTGCGCAAGGGGTCGGAAATCAGGTCCAAGACACCCGACCTCGTTGACCCTGACGATCGCAACATCCTTCGCGGAGAAAATCAGGAGAGCGTTCATCACAAGAACCGTCCCGACCACTAAGAATTGGAGCAAGCCCATGGCAAAAGGTAGCAAGAAGCACATCGGAGCGGGTGCGCGGGGAAAGGGTTCCGGTGCAGGCGCCATGACCACCACCCCAAAGGACAAGCTCGAGGAAAACAAAGTCCTGTCCAACCGCGACAAGGCCCAGCATACGAAGCAACGCGGTCTGGATTCCAGGCAGATCGCGACTGAGCAGCGCCAGGATCACGCTGCCAATCGTTTGCGCGATTGACGGCTCAACCGCCGCTGGCGCGCGGTGGCGCGGCCCTGACCGGGGCCGCGCTTCAGGTTGGCTGCGAGCGCAAGGGGAGGGGCCGTATGGCTCAGGCCCATTCGCCACTGAAGAGCGGTTCTATCGGATGGCGCGATTTGGTCATTTTGAGTTCGCGCAGAAATATCGCCGCGCTCGACGATCTCCATCGGTTGTCGGTCCTTGTTAGCCGTGGCGTGCTCCTTCGGCAGATCGCGTGGACGATTTGCTCTCAAACTGCTCTGCCTCACGCAGCAGCCGGATCACTTCCGCGTCCGTGGTCTGTTCGAAGTCCTCATAATACCGGCTCACCGCAACAAACGGCTCAGGCGTGGCGAGACAGACCACATCATCCGCATCGGCTTTGATGAGGTCCAACGTGTCCCGAGGTGCGACCGGGACGGCCAGGACGACATGCGCGGCGCGATCCTTCCTTAGCGCCTTGAGCGCCACTCTGACCGTGCCTCCGGTCGCAATGCCGTCATCGACGACGATGACGGTCCGGCCCAGGACCGAAGCCGCAGGCCGGCTGCCGAGATAGAGGTTTCTGCGACGTTCGATTTCCAGCAGTTGCCGCCGCTTCTCTGCTTCGACGTATTCGTCTGACGGCCGGACCAAAGCCATCGCCTCCTCGTTGAGGACGAGCTGCGGATTTTCCCCGTCGACGATCGCGCCGATGCCATATTCGGAATGGCCCGGCGCGCCGATCTTGCGCACAAGCAGCACGTCGAGCCGGGCACCGAGTGCCTTCGCCACTTCGAAGCCAACCGGCACGCCGCCGCGCGGCAGCGCCAGCACCAGTAGATCGGTTGCCGCGAACCTGGCCAAATCAGCGGCAAGCTGGCGCCCCGCATCCGTTCGATCTTTGAACCTCAAGGCGTCAAAGCGCATGGTCTTCACCTCCAAGGCCGAAACCCTGGCGTGGTGCTGCTCAGGCCTCCTCCTCGCCCAAATTCAGCTTGCTGGGGAAACGGCGATTGCGGGCAAATTGTTTCATCAACCCTTGGCAAAAATTGCCGAACCATGCGATTGGCCCCCGGGTTTGCAAAAAAAGCTGCTGGAACAATCGATCGCCCTGCCGCGTTCGACTGTTTTACTCCTGCCGGGGGTCCTAGATGGCGCCACGTCCTTTCTGGAAAGGCTATCTGAAGCTTTCGCTGGTGACCTGTCCGGTGGCGATGACGCCCGCTACCACCGAGAGCGAAAAGGTCCGGTTCCACACGCTCAATCGCAAGAGCGGGCATCGGGTGGTCAGCCAATATGTCGACGCCGTCAGCGGCAAGCCCGTTGCTGAAGACGACGAGGTCAAGGGCTACCAGCGCGGCGAGGACGAATACGTCCTGCTCGAGGACGACGAGATCGACGCAGTTGCGCTCGAGAGCACGCGCACCATCGACATCGACATGTTTGTCGATGCCGACAGCATCGGCTGGATCTGGTACGACAAACCGCACTATCTCACCCCTGACGACCCGGTTGGGGAGGAGGCATTCTCGGTCATTCGCGACGCGATGCAGTCGACAGGGACAGTCGGAATATCGCGGCTGGTCATGTACCGCCGCGAGCGCGCCGTCATGCTTGAACCACGAGGCAAGGGCATTGTGCTGTGGACACTGCGCTATGGCGAAGAGGTTCGCGATCCCGAGGATTATTTCGGCAAGATCGATGACGTCAAACCCGAACCGAAACTGATGGATATGGTCTCGACCCTTATCGATGAGCGAACCAGGCAGTGGGATCCCGCCATGACCGGAGATCCCGTCCAGGCGCGGCTGCTGGAGATCATTGCCTCGAAGAAGAAGGGCAAGAAGGGCCTGGCCAAGGCGAAGGCCAAGGCCGAGCAACCGGCCAGCAACGTGATCAACATCATGGATGCGCTGCGCAAGAGCATCGGCTCGGAGCCCGGAAAGCGGAAATAAACGCCTGGGAGCAGGCTGGGCTGGGGGACAAAGGCAGCACAATGAAGGTCATACCCCGCGATCCTGCTTTCGACAGCACCCGCCGATCCAGCGATTTCCTCCTGCCGCTCGATACGCCTCCGATGGAGGCAAAGGCGGCCGATGCGATTCCCGAAGGAGAGGGATGGCAGTATGAACGCAAATGGGATGGTTTTCGCTGCCTGGCATTTCGGCAGGATGATGCGGTCGAGTTGCGCGCAAAGTCAGGCAAGCCGCTCGGACGCTATTTTCCCGAACTCGTCGCGACATTGAAGGAACTGCCGTCGCGCCGTTTTGTCGTCGACGGTGAAATCGTCATCTCGGTCGACGGCAAGTTTTCGTTCGACGCGCTCCAGATGCGGCTTCATCCCGCCGAGAGCAGGATCCGCAAGCTGTCCGCCGAAACCCCGGCTAGCATCGTCCTGTTCGACATGCTCTGCGATCAGCACGGAACCGTCTGGTTGGCGCGGACCCTGAAAAAACGGCGAGCGATCCTTGAGGCTTTCGTCGCTTCGGCAAACCGCAGGAACATCGTGCTTTCGCACTGCACGCGCGATGTGAAGGAAGCCCGCTCCTGGCTAGGGGATGCCGGACATGGGGCGACAGACGGCGTCGTCGCCAAGCGGCTGGACGGTCCGTACCAACCGGGGGTGCGCGCGATGGTGAAGGTGAAGCGGCTGCGGTCGGCCGACTGTGTGGTCGGCGGCTTTCGCTATCTCAGCAGCAGTCGTCAGGTCGGATCATTGCTGCTGGGTCTGTACAACGAGGCCGGCAAGCTCGACCACGTCGGTTTCACCTCGACCATTGCCAAGGAGGACAGGGCCGAGCTTACCCGCAAGCTCGAAGCCATGCGCGAGCCACCGGGCTTTACCGGAAAGGCGCCGGGCGGGCCGAGCCGCTGGAGCACCGAGCGCAGCGGCGAATGGGAGCCGGTGCGGCCCGAACTGGTGGTCGAAGTGCGCTTCGATCACGTCACCGGCGACCGTTTCCGGCACGGCACCAAGTTCCTGCGCTGGCGACCAGACAAGGCGCCCGAGCAATGCACGCTCGAGCAGATCGCCTGATTATTCCGATGCATGCACTCGCAGTGCCGTCCTCAAGCCGCTCTCTTGCGCCGGTTTGCACGGTCTTCGATTGGCGCTGCGGCCGCGCGGAAATCCTGCCAGGGGTCCGACGACAGCGAGGCAAGCCGGGTCGGTGTGTTCTCGACGGTAAAATAGGCCGATCCGATGCCGGGGCCGAGCTCGTCCCAGGCAAGCGGCATCGACACGGCCGCACCCGGTCGTGCTCTTGTCGAATAGGCTGCGACCGCGGTCGCACCACGCTGGTTGCGCAGATAATCGACCAGGATTTTCCCGCGCCGTTTCGATTTGGTGATGGTCGAGACGTAGCGGTTGGGACTGTCGGCGGCCATGGAGTCGGCAATCGCCTTGGTGAAGGCTTTTACAGCTGGCCATTCGGCTTTCGGCTTCAATGGCGCCACGACGTGCAGACCCTTGCCGCCGGAGGTCTTGATGAAGGGGACAAGCCCCGCATCCTTCAGCCGGTCGCGGGTCTCGACGGCGCCTTCGATCACCGCCTCCCAGCTCACGCCTTCGCCGGGGTCGAGATCCATGATGATCGTGTCCGGACGCTCCCAATCGCTCACCGTCGAGCCCCAGGGGTGGATCTCCAGCGACGCCGACTGGACGAGACCGATCAGCCCGTCGAGATCATTGATGCTGATCAGCCGCTCGTCGGGCGGATCCTTGGGGTCGTGGACCAGTACGATGTTGGGGTTCAGCCCCTTCCAGGCATGCTTCTGGAAGAATTGCTCGCCCGAAATCCCGTTGGGACAGCGCACCAGCGCCAGCGCGCGGCCGACGATGTAGGGCGACACATAACGCCAGACCTCGGCATAATAGTCGGCGAGGCCTTCCTTGGTCACGCCCTCGTCCGGCCAGTAAAGGCGGTCGGGATGAGTAAGCTTGACGGTCCGGCGCTGAGGTTGGGGCGCTGCCTTGCTCGTCTTCGGCGTCTCGCGCACGATCTCCTTCGCCGGCTTGTCTTCGCGCAATCCGCGGAACGAGGCGTGGCGCAGATTGCCGTCGGCGGTCCACGCCCGGAACTCGACTTCGGCGACGAGATCCGGCCTGACATAGCGGACTTGCCGAGCCTCCTCGGCGCTCAGACGCTCGTCGAACGGGCTCGACGGAAGGCGCATCCGCTCGAGCTTCTTGAACAGGCTCTCGGCGACCGCCGCTGTGTAGCCGGTGCCGACGCGCCCGACATGATGAAGCTTGCCGTGGTCATAGACACCCAGGACAAGCGAACCGATCGCCTTGCGCGAGGTTGTCGAGGGGATAAAGCCGGCCACGACAAATTCCTGCCGCGCCGAACATTTCGACTTCACCCAGTTCTTGCTGCGGCCGGCGCGGTAGGGCGCATCGCGAAGCTTGGAGACGATGCCTTCCAGGCTCAGCCGACAGGCATGTCGCAGCACCAGGACGCCGTCCTCCTCAAAATGGCCGCTGTAGCTGATGATGCCGCTGTTACTCCCGATGATTTTTTCCAGCAATTCCTTGCGCTTGATTAACGCAACGTCGCGCAGATCGTAGCCGTCGAGATGAAGCAGGTCGAAGACGTAGAAGTGAAAGCGATCACTGCGGCCCTCGCTGAGATCGGCTTGCAGCGCGGAAAAATCCGATGCGCCGGCTGACGTCTCGACCACGAGTTCACCGTCGATCAGTGCCGTCCCGACAGGGATATCGGCCAGCGCCGAAACGACCGCCTTGCCGAATTTCTTCGTCCAGTCGAGACCGCTCCGCGTCAACAGTTTGACGCGGCCGGCTTCGATCCTGGCCTGTAGCCGGTAGCCGTCGAATTTGATCTCGTGCAGCCAGCGCTCGCCCGACGGCGCTGACGAGACCAGGGTCGCCAGCGTCGGCTCGACGAAATCGGGAAGCGCCGCCTTCTTGGCGCCCTTTATCTTTGACGGTTCGGGAACGCTGACAGTGGCGGGGGCCTCTTCCGCTGGAGCTGGCCTGGTGCTGCCGCCGCGGCGCCTGCGAATGCGGCCTGTCTTGGACGACCAGCCGGGCTCTTCGCCGGCGACGTCGTCGATCTTGCGGCCGGTCGCGACGGATTCCGGCCGCTCGTCCAGAATGTCGGGATCACGTTCGGTGCGCGCGGCGTCGTCGTCGCCTTTGATCAGCAGCCAGTTCTCGCGCTTCTCCCGGGGCTTTCCGGCCATCCGCACAAGATGCCAGCGGCCGCCAAGCTTCTCGCCGTGAAGTTCGAAATCGAGATGGCCTTTCGCATAGCCGCGATGCGCGTCGCCGATCGGCGTCCAGGTGCCTCTGTCCCAAAGGAGGACGGTGCCGCCGCCATACTCGCCCTTCGGGATTGTGCCTTCGAAGTTGCCATATTCCAGAGGATGGTCCTCGACGTGGACGGCAAGACGCTTCTCGCCGGGGATCAGGCTCGGCCCTTTTGTGACGGCCCAGCTCTTCAGGACGCCGTCCATTTCGAGACGAAAATCATAATGGAGCCGGGTGGCATCGTGCTTCTGTATGACGAAGCTGTTGCCGGTCCTCGGCGCCCTGCGGCCCTGCGGCTCCGGGGTAACGGAAAAATTGCGCTTCTTGCGGTAGGTCTCGAGCGCCATCGGTCAGCCGGCCTTCCGACGCGGCGCTGTCTGCTTCGCCTTGGCATGGCGCGCTGGCTTTGACTTTGCCGCGGGCTTTCTTGTCGAGGGCTGCTTGGTGCCAACGCCGGCACTCTGGCGCAGCGCATCCATGAGATCGACGACCTTCTCCCGCCTGGCCGGCTTCGGAACGGCGATCTTCTTGCCTTCGAGCTTTGCCTTCACAAGCTCGGCGAGCGCCGCCTCATAACGGTCGTCGAATTTGGTCGGATCGAATTTGCCTTTCTTGGTCTTGATAATGTGCTCGGCCAGTTCGAGCATCTCGCCCTCGATCTTCAAGTCGGGGATGCTGTCGAAAGCCTCCTCCGCCGAGCGCACCTCGTAGTCGAAATTCAGCGTCGTTGCGACCAGGCCTTCGTCATAGGCGCGGACGAGCAGGGTCCGGACGCGCCGAAACAGGACGGTCTGGGCGATGGCGGCGACCTTCTTCCTGCGCATGCCTTCGCGGATCAGCCCAAACGCTTCCTCCGCGTGTTTGTCAGACGGGGCCAGGTAATAAGGCTTGTCGAAATACACATCGTCGACATCGGCACAGCCGATGAAGACCGAGACCGACAGCGTCTTGTCGCTCTCGGGGACAGCGGCTGCGACCTCATCGGGTTCGAGCACGACGTACTCACCCGAGCCGATCTCAAAGCCCTTGACCTGGTCGTCCTTCTCGACCGGCTTGCCGCTATCGCTGTCTACGAAGGCGCGATGCACCCTATGCCCCGTGGCGCGGTTTATCGTGTGGAAAGCGATGCGCTCTGAGGTTGAGGCAGCCGTATAGAGCGCCACCGGGCAGCTGAGTTCTCCAATTTTCAGAAAACCCTTCCAATTTGCTCTCGGCGCCACGACGATAGCCTCACTGTCACAAGCATTGCACAGGAAATGCAACGTGGCGGCGCGCGGATTTGTTCCTTTGGCGCCTGCACGGCGAGGATCAGAAGGGTCCTGGGCCAGGGGACAAGCCATTTCGCTGCAACCAAATTCACCACCCGTCGTTGTCGAGCAGCTAGGGAGCGGTTGGCCATGACGGGATTGTCATTGAAGAGACTGTCGTTTTTGTCGGCGCTGGTGGCGGGCCTGGCTCTGGCGGGTTGCAGCAACGAGGCCGAGCCGACACAGGGCGGCACCAGCAGCTCTGAGCCGACCCAAAGCAACACCAACACCGTCGACCAAAATCCCGAGGTACACAAGGACCCGACGCCGAAGACGACCACGGGCGGCGATCAACCTGGTACGCCGCCGGCGCAATGAGGGATCGGCCGACTGACCGGATTCTCCCGGATGGATGACGCGCGACAAGGGCTAAAGATCTCATCCCGACTGGCTCTGCTCGACCAAATGGTAGCTATACCGGTCTCGAATGAACGCGTTGAAAAAACGGCCCTTTGACGAGGCCTTGCGGAATGCGGCATAAGCCTGCGGCGGCACGTCGTCGAAGTCGTAGCGATTTCCTGGGACAAACCATACGGAGAGGGTCCTCGTCGCCGGATCGTAATTGATGCTTTGGATAACAGTTGAAGGCATTTCCCAACACTCGACCCCAATACTCGACGCGTCCGGACAATAACCCGCCCCGGCAATCCGGGTTCCGTCTCGCGCATGTGGAGGCGATGATCCGGCCCGGCCCCAAGGCCTTGCCGCCAGCGGCCGGCTTCACCAATTAGGGTTGATGCCATCGCTCAAAACCAAGCAGGCGGAATTCGCTGGGCAAGGCAACCTGTTTCGTGCGCCCAACGATCTGCCGGAAGGATTTCACTACCAGCCGGAGCTGATCACGGCGGAGGAAGAGGCCGAGCTGGTGCGGCAGCTCGAAACTCTCGCCTTCCAGCCTTTCGACTTTCATGGCCATCTCGCAAACCGGCGCGTCGCCGGTTTTGGCCTGCGCTACGATTTTGACCAATGCAAGGTGGTCGAGGCGCCGCCGATCCCTGCTTTTCTGATGCCGCTCAGGGACAAGGTGGCGGCATTTGCACGCCTGCCCGCCGATGCTTTCGTGCACGTCTTGATCAACGAGTACCGGCCCGGCGCGGGTATCGGCTGGCATCGCGACAAGCCGCAGTTCGATGCCGTGGCCGGCGTTTCTCTTCTTGCGCCATGCAGCTTTCGGCTCCGCCGGAAGAACGGCACGAGATGGGCTCGCGAGACCGTCACCCTCGAGCCAAGGTCGGCTTACCTGATGACGGGTCCGGCGCGCACCGACTGGGACCACAGCATCCCGCCGGTTGCCGCGCACCGGTATTCGATCACCCTGCGGACCCTGCGGCCGCAACGGTCGCCTCGATCAGAAGCGATAGTTCGATGACCAGAATCGAGACCGGCTCCTGTTTTTGCGGTTCGATAAGTGCTGAGATGCATGGTGACCCGTTCTGGATTTGCTCCGATCACGATGACGATTGTCGCAAGGCGATAGGCAGCCCGTTGACCGTCTGGGTCGGCTATCGACCGGCCCAATTCAGATTGCTCACCGGCGCGCCAAAAAAATTCTCAAGGACCCGAGGCGTGCTCCGCACCTTCTGCGCCGATTGCGGGACATCCATAGCCTACCTCGACCAGGGGCTTCCCGAGGAACTTTATCTGACGATCGGCTTCTTCGACCACCCCGAGCGCTTTGCGCCGCAGGCTCATGCCTATTGGGACATGAAGCTGCCGTGGGTGGAATTTGGCGACGATCTGCCGCGTGTGGGAAGATATTCAAGGCGGCGCGATCCGGCGGTCGGAAATCCGGCCGACCGGTAACCGGCAAAGCCGCCGATGGTACCCGAATGGCCCAGCTGAATTGAATTGCTATCGGTTCGTAATCCAAACGAACCGGCATCATCGCTTCTTCACGCCGCTTTCGATATTATCTGTTGAGCGCAACGAATAAGTCGGAACAGGCAGAAAAATTTGGCGCAACGATCGGGAAGCGCAGACCTTCCACTTCATGGCGGACGCGTGCCGAAATGGCTCGGCGACCGTATGACGCGGCTTGGCGCGGTCATGTGTGAGGCGATCATTCACCATTACGGTCGCGAGGAACTGCTGCGCCGGCTGGCACATCCCTTCTGGTTCCAGTCGTTTGGCGCGGTCATGGGAATGGACTGGCATTCCTCCGGCATCACGACCAGCGTCATCGGCGCCCTCAAACGTGGCTTGGCTCCGCTCTCCGGCGAACTCGGTATTCACGTGTGCGGCGGCCGCGGCGCGCATTCGCGCAAGACCCCGCATGAGCTTGCCGTGATCGGCGAGCGCGTCGGCTTCGATGGAACAGGCCTGGCAACGGCCAGCCGGCTCGTCGCCAAGGTTGACAGCGCCGCCGTCCAGGACGGCTTCGACCTTTATCTGCATGGCTTTATCGTCACCGACGACGGCGACTGGGTCGTGGTGCAGCAGGGCATGAACGGCGACAGCAAGGTGGCGCGCCGCTATCACTGGCTGTCCGAAGGCCTGAAGAGTTTCGTCGACCAGCCGCATGCCGCCATCGAAGGCGCCAACCAGGGCGAGATCGTCAACCTGACCGACCGCCGCGCCGACGCCTCGCGCAAGGGCCAGTTGAATCTCCTGCAGGATCTCGGACCGGATCGCATTCTGAGGGAGTTCGCCGCGCTCGAACGTGATGTGGCTGTCGCACCGAAGCCCGATCAGCCAATGCTGCCGCATCTGGTCATGCCGGCGCACCACGACGTTCGCGAAAGCGATGTCGTCATGCGTCGTCTTCATGGCAACATGGCGGCGGCTGCCGAGCGTGGCCCCGCCGATTTCTCCGAGCTTCTCCTGGTGCCCGGCGTCGGTGCGCGCACGGTGCGGGCGCTGGCGCTGGTCGCCGAGGTCTTGCATGGCGCGCCATGCCGGTTTTCCGATCCCGGGCGCTTCTCGCTGGCACATGGCGGCAAGGACAGGCATCCATTTCCCGTGCCGCTGAAGGTCTATGACGAGACGATCGGCGTCCTAAAGTCGGCCGTCCACAAGGCCAGGCTCGGTCGCGACGAAGAACTCGGCGCCTTGAAGCGGCTCGACGAGCAGTCGCGGCAGGTCGAACGCTATGTCACCGGCCCCAGTCTGAAGGAAATCGTTGCCGGAGAGTTCGATCAGTCGCATCTGCTCGGCGGCCGCAGCGTGTTCGGCTGGGAGACCGCACCCGAGGCGCCCGCGGATGCTAAACAACTCAAACAAAAGCGATGATCGGACCGGAACGCAGGTCAGCGGACCTGGCCTGATCCGTGTTCAGGCATCCAGATCGATCAAGGCGATGCCGAGTTCCGGACGTTTTCTGCGGCGCAGATGACCAGGCGTTTCCACCAAAGTGACTTCGAGTGTAGGCCGAACAATGCCATCGAGCAGATGTCCGCCCTTCGTGCTGCCGTCGCGCAATCCGAGCACCGCATGGACGTGAAGGCTGGGCTTGCCGTCGTCGCCGATCGCAACGTCGCCGATCGCGCTGAGCACCTCGCACTGTTCCAGCACCGGGATTTTCCGATAAGTTTTTTCCTCGATGTCGAACCAGCCGACAGTCGCCTTTTCGAAGGCGCCGAGCGCGGTCAGCGAGGCGCCGCCAATATCGTTATCGACAGCGAAAGATGTGAGCGCCGCGAACGCTTCCTCGCCGGGATCAAGCACCACAACGAACGTCCTTTGTCCGGCGCTTTCGGCGATGAGCTGCGATTTCATGATTTCACTCCAGACGCTGTGTCGGCTTTGGGTTGTCATTCGATCGAGAGGTTGAACGGAAAGCTGGCTCCCGAGTTCCCAACAGGTTTGGCTTGGCTTTGAACATCGCAGCGCCGTTCGGCTGTGGCGAAGATGCAGCGGTCCGGAACAAGATTGTCCAGGAAACATTGTTCCCCGCAGGCTATCTCTGAGGAGCGGACGTGGCGCCAACCGAGATCATCGTCAGGCATGCGCTAACGCCGCGTGAGTTCTGGATTGGTCTTGGCCGTGCCTTTGCCGGAGCGTTGATCTTCGCCGCCCCGGTGCTGATGACCATGGAGGCCTGGGCGCTGGGCTTTCACCTTCACCCACTGCGGCTCGCCCTGTTCCTCGCTGTCACTTTGCCAATGCTGGTGCTGCTGCACAAGTACGGAGGCTTTCGCCACACGGTGGCGCTGCGCGACCGCATCGCCGATGCTTTTGTGGCGATACTTGTGGCCGCTGTGGCGGCTACGGCGGTGTTGTTTATTTTCGGCATCGTGACCGCCGAAATGCCGCTGCGGGAGGTGATTGGCAAAATTGCGGTGCAAATTGTCCCAGGCAGTCTCGGGGCATCCTTGGCACGCGCTCAGCTCGGCCCGAGTTTGTTGGAGGAGGAGGACATTCCCGAGCCCGGCTACACCGGAGAGCTGTTCCTGATGGTGGTCGGAGCGCTATTTCTATCGGTGAACATCGCACCGACGGAAGAGGTCGTCCTCATCGCCTACAAGATGGAGCCCTGGCAGGAAATCGCCCTGGTGGTGGTCACCCTCGCTCTCATGCACGCCTTCGTCTATGAGTTCGAATTCCGCGGCTCGCACAGTCCCGAGCCAGGCGCTGGATTCGTCAGCATCTTCTTTCGCTATGCGATCGTCGGCTATGTCCTGGTGATGCTTGTAAACCTCTACATCTTGTGGACCTTCGGCAGGACCGATGGCGCCGGCTTTTCGGAGACACTCAGTGCAGTCGTGGTTCTGTCGTTTCCTGGCGCGCTCGGGGCGGCGGTTGCGAGGCTCATTCTGTGACAAGGAACCCCGCAAAAGGCGACAAGCAACAGAAGCAGCAGTCCGACAACAAAGCAAAGACACGCAAACCCGGGACTTCGGTCACGGAGTGGGTCGTGGCGGGCATAAGCTCCGTAGTCCTGCTTGCCGTGCTCGGTTATCTTGTCGTCGATGGCGTGAGCACGCGCGATGGGACCGCCCGGATCGTTGTGGTGCCACTCGCGGTCGCGGTCACCGAGGGGGGCTACGTGGTCGAGTTCGCCGCTGCAAACAGGGCGGGGAAATCAGTTGCTGCTGTCGAGATCAAAGGTGAGCTCCGCAACGGCGATGAGGTCGTCGAGGATAGCAGCGCTACGCTCGACTATGTCCCACAGAATTCCCAACGGAAGGGCGCGTTGATCTTTCGTCGCGATCCCGAGGCCTATGACCTGCGCCTCTTTGCCATTGGATATAGTGAACCCTGACCAGTCAAAACGCCATGGATGAAAGGGAACTCGGCGTGGATGACGCGGTCAACCGGCCACTGCTTCGCCCTGCTGTAAAAGCGACATGGCTGCAGAGAACCAACACGGCCGGTGCCTCCGAGAATGATGTGCGTGGGCGATCCTTTCGCACCATATTCCTCTCTATTCCTCCGGGGCGGTGGCAGGAGCCGTATAACGGCGACGCACCGCATCCAGAACGTGCTTGCGGCTTTCCTGCGCCGAGAGCATTTCGTCCTTTTCCGCCTCGGCGGTCTCGCGCGCCAGATCCTTGTCCCTGATCTGTCGGCGAAACCATTCGGAATAGTCGCCGGCGCGCAGGTGATGCTCCCAGGTTCTGTCGTCGATGCCCTCGGCAATCTGAGCGAAGATCATCAGGTTGTGGGCCCGGAGGTTCATCGCGTTGTCGGGACCTCTGAAATAGAAGCTGCCGGCCTCGTCGAGTTGACCTTCTGCATATTTGCGGCTGTGACGCTTGAGCGACTGGCGCGGCTCGATCGCTTTGACCATGGCAATTTTCTTGCGGGCTTGCGGCCGCCAGAACAGCACACGCTCGCCTTTTGGCGAGGGAATATCCTTTGGCGGCTTGGTGTCCGTCTCCTGACAAAAGGCCTTTATGACATTCTTGGCCTTGGGACCGAGCGCAATGACGGCAGTGACCAGACGCAGGGCGTCGGTCGAGATCGCTTCCGGATGAACGGTGATCAGGACAGTGCCCGGCAATTCCAACGACAGGATGGCGCGCGTGTCGTCGCGCCTCTTGGGCAGAAGATGATGCGCCTCGTCGACGACCAGCCAATGCGGCCTCGCCGTACGGTAGCGGAAATTGCCAAGACCGGGGAGCAGGTCGGCAAAGAAGCCTGGTCGCTCGTTGACCCGCAACGCCAGCCCGTTGACGACCACATTGGTGTCGGGCTTTTCGATCAGGTCGAGCACTTGTGCCTTTGTCGGTTCGCTTGAGCCATCGCCTACCCGGACGGCGCCTTCGAGGCCATCATAGTCGCCTTCCGGATCGAAAACGCAGAATTGAAATCCGTTCTCGACGAAGCGTTCCGTCAGCGCGGTGGCCAAGGTGGATTTGCCGATGCCGGAGCTTCCGGCGATCAGAACCGTGTCGGTCGGCGTCAGATAGACTTCGTCGCCGCCGACCGAACCGAGAAGGATGCCGTCACGGCCTTTTCGGACAAATTCCCGATCACGCTTTACCAGCTTTTCGATCAGTTCCTCGACGCCCTTTCCACGTGCGCCGCGCGTTACAAGATCCGCTGTATCCTTGACCGCCGCAAGGGCGTTCTCGACAGCGACGCTGCAGCCGCAGGCCCGCAGGAACGCATGATCGTTTTCAGCATCGCCAATACCGACCACATTGTGTGGCGACAGCTTGAGGTCCTCAAGTGCGGCTGCCAGCCCGGCTGCCTTGTTGATGCCGGTGGGCAGCACCATCACCGCGCCCTTGTTGAAGATGATTTCCAGCTCCAGCCCGAGTTCCTTGATGACCTCAAGAACTGTTGCCTGGTGTGGTTCCCAGGTCGCGACGATCGACCGTCCGACTGAAAGCGGCTTGACGCCGCGTTTCTTCAAACTGGCGACAAATTTCGGCGCCGGCGCCGGTGAAATCGCACGTTCTTCCTCGCTGGCAGGCGTGTAGATCAACGCCCCATTTTCGGCGACGACCTTGTCGAACACGCCGAGTTCGGGAAAAACCCGCTTGAGGTCGGGCAGTTCGCGGCCAGTGACGAGGATGAGCTTGCGGCCACTTTTCTTGAACCGTTCGAGGGCTGCAAGCGTCTTTTCGACTACGATCCCATCGTGCGCCAGCGTGCCGTCATAGTCCGTCGCCAAGGCAATGAAATACATCTGTCGACCATTTCATATCTGAGATCGCCGCTACCTCCGCCACAGGCGACAGGTCCACGATGATCGAGGCAGTGCGGGCGACACGTTCTCAGTAGCCGCCGATGATCGGCAATATCTCGCCGGTGATGTAGCTTGAACAATGCGGCGAGGCGAGGAACACATAGGCCGGCGCGATTTCCTCCGGTTGCGCCGGCCGTTTCATCGGCGTGTCTGCGCCAAATTTCGAGACGTCGCCGGCTTGCTTGTCCGACGGGTTGAGCGGGGTCCACACCGGGCCTGGCGCCACGCAGTTCACCCGAATTCCCTTTTCGATGAGGTTGCCGGACAGCGCGCGCGTGAAGGCATGAATGCCGCCCTTGGTCATCGAATAGTCGACCAGCTGCTTCGAGCCCTCGATGCCGGTTATGGAGCCGCTGTTGATGATCGCCGAACCAGGCTTCATATGCGGAACGGCCTCCTGCGCCATGTGGAAATAGCCGTAGAGGTTGGTCTTCAGCGTCGTGTCGAAATGCTCCTCGGTCAGCTCACTGAAGTCGCTGGAATGGACCTGAAAAGCCGCGTTGTTGACCAGCACGTCGATCCGGCCAAATTCCTTCACCACCTTAGTCACAGCCTTGTGGCAGTGGTCGCGTTCGCTGACGTCGGCCTTGACCAGCGTGCAGCGCCGGCCCTCGGCTTCGACGGCCCTCTTCGTTTCTTCAGCATCCTTGTCCTCGCACAGATAGACGATTGCCACATCGGCGCCTTCGCGCGCATAGAGCACGGCCACGGCTCGGCCGATGCCGGAATCGCCGCCGGTGATGACGGCCACTTTGCCGTCCAGCTTTTTTGATCCGATATAGAATGGCGCGTCGTAAAGCGGCGCCGGCTCTATCGCCCATTCATGCCCTGGCTTCGGCTGGTGCTGCTCGGGAAAGGGCGGCTCGGGATATTTGCGTGCTCCGGCCTGCATGGCGCCTTGTTGCTTGCCGTTGCCCTTCGTTTTGTCCTTGGCGTCGATGCCGCGCTGGATGTGGCGTTGCTTGGCGGCCTCGCCGGCGATTTCCGATTTCCTCTGCATGGCTGTCTCCTTGGCTTGGAGAACGAACAACGCATGTCCGGCGAAAAAGTTTACGCGACGGCGTCATTCCTTCGGCAACGAATCCAAACGCCAGGAAATCGACGGCGTGTACTGCGCAACTGGCAACGAATGACGCGGCCGGACGTTTGGGCACAAGCGGTGTCCGAGAACCTGAAGGCGCGCTGGACAAGCAGAAGGTATTCCCAGGCTGGTGACCTGACGATTTCCCGCTTGTCGGCCGTACAGGCGATCTTCTGGATCGCGCCAAGGGAGAGGAAAATGGCTGAAGATCATGCCAAACCAACCGGGCCGGATCTGGTCGAGGGTATCGCGTTATCCGACCTTGCCGACGGCGGAAAGCTCCTCGGCCATTGCGGCGATGAGCCGGTGCTGCTGGTGCGCCGCGGGGCCGAGATCTTCGCCATCGGCGCGACATGCACACATTATGGCGGGCCGCTCGTCGACGGTCTTGTGGCGGAAGACACCGTCCGGTGTCCCTGGCATCACGCGTGTTTTGATTTGCGTACAGGCGAGGCCTTGCGCGCCCCTGCTTTCAGTCCACTCGCGTGCTGGTCGGTGGAACAACGCGATGATCGGATAGTCGTGGGCGAGAAACGCAAGCGGACGGTGTCCAAGCCGCGCGCTGGCGGCTCCAGCCAGGCTCCCGAAAAAATCGTCATTGTCGGTGGCGGCGCCGCCGGTTTCGCGGCGGCAGAAACACTGCGGCGCGAACATTATCAAGGCAGCATTGTCATGCTCAGCAACGACGAAGCGCCTCCGGTTGATCGGCCCAATCTTTCCAAGGACTACCTCGCCGGCAAAGCACCGGAGGATTGGATTCCGCTGCGCCGAGAAAGCTTCTATTCGAAGAACGATATCGACCTGCGCCTCAATGCGGATGTCGCCAGCATCGATGCACGTTCTGGCGAAGTTGTGCTCGCGGACGGGGCCCGGACTGCCTACGACAGGCTACTCCTGGCGACCGGAGCCGAGCCGGTTCGCCTGACCATCCCCGGCGCCGACCAGCCACATGTTCACACGCTGCGCTCGTTCGCAGACTGCAAGGCGATCATCGAGCGAGCAACGACTGCGCGCCGCGCCGTCGTGCTTGGCGCCAGTTTCATTGGCCTGGAGGTTGCCGCGGCGCTGCGCTCGCGCTCGATCGAAGTTCATGTCGTGGCGCCGGAAAAACGGCCCTTGGAACGGATCATGGGTTCGCAAATGGCCAACTTCATCCGCGCCCTGCATGAGGAGAATGGTGTCGTATTCCATCTCGAGGACACCGCGGGCAGCATCGACGCCAGCGAGGTGAAACTCAGCGGCGGCGATATTTTGGCGGCGGATCTCGTCGTCGCCGGCATCGGCGTGCGACCGCGGACAGGGCTAGCCGAAACGGCAGGGCTCACCCTTGATCGCGGTGTCGTGGTAAACGCCTTTTTGGAGACGAGCGCACCAGGCATCTTCGCGGCCGGCGACATCGCGCGGTGGCCGGATCCTCACAGTGGCGAGAACATTCGGGTCGAGCATTGGGTGGTTGCCGAGCGGCAGGGGCAAACCGCGGCCCTCAACATGCTCGGCCATCGCCGGAAGTTCGTCGCCGTGCCGTTCTTCTGGAGCCAGCACTACGATGTTCCCATCAACTATGTCGGCCATGCCGTGCAATGGGACGAGATCGCGATCGATGGCGACATCGTTGCCAGGGATTGCCTGCTCCGCTTCAAGCGCGAAGGGCGCACGCTGGCTGTCGCTTCGATCTTCCGCGACATCGAAAGTCTGGGGGCCGAGGTGGAAATGGAGCGCCAGACGACCTAGCCCGGATATCTCGAGCGAAGCGCACGCTGTGCGGCCGGTTCAGTCCCGGCGCGCAAGGATCCAGTCGGTCGCCGCCGCGAGATCGGCGACGGTTGCGGTCGGGCGCGGATCAAACCGTTTCTCGTCGCCGTGCCGGTATTTGCCGGTCCTCACCAGCAATGCGCCCGACAATCCGGCGCTTAGCGCGCCAGCTATGTCGGCCTCGGCGTCGTCGCCGACCATGATCGCCTGGTCTGGCGGACAGTCCATGCTTGCCAGCGCCGACAGAAAGAATTCCGACGACGGCTTGCCGAGAACGGTTGCGCGTTTCAGCGAGGCAAATTCCAATGCCGCGACGAATGGCCCGGCATCGAGGCTGAGCTCGCCGTCGGCATCCCGAAACGTCCGGTTGGTGGCAAGGGCCAGCAATTCGGCCCCGGCGCTCAGCTCGCGGAACGCGTCATTCAACGCCGCATAGGTGAAGGCGTCTCCGGCATCGCCGACGATGACGGCGCGCTTGTCGCGATCCGGCAGTTCGCAAAAGTCCGGCGCAAGGCCGGGGTGAATCAGCAAATATGGCGCTCGGCCATTGCGAAGCAGCCAATCGCGTGCAGCGTGCGCCGGGGTGAAAACATCTGCCCTGGTAACGGTGAGTCCCATCGCCTGCAGACGTTCGAGAACGCTCTGTTTCGACGAGCGCGTGGTATTGCTTATGAAGCGTATGGCCAAGCCGGCCTGGCGCAAACGCGTGACGGCGTCGATCCCGCCTGGTATGGCGGTCTCGCCGTCATAGATGACGCCTGCGAGGTCCAGCAGTACACCTCTTGTCATCGGTCCAGCATGACCACGAGTCCGTCAGGCGTCAAATCCGGAACAGGCCCCATGGTTGTTCCCCTTGGATCAGGGGGCAGGCACATGCGATAGCCGAGGTCACTGCCACCATTCGGGAAAGGTCATGCGTGCGGCCTCGGCCAGCGTCGCGATCGCCTCGTCGGGGACCGAGCTGTAAGGCCAGAGCAGTCGCGGGCCAAGCGGCGCCCAGCCGCCGGCCGCCGCCATCGCTTTGTCGAGCGCCGCATCGCTGACGTCATAGCGAGCGCGAAAGGGCAGTACGTGGGTGGCGAGAAAGGCCTGGATGCGCGTCTCGACCTCGGCAGCGGCCGCCACGTCGGTGCGGATCGTCTGCCACCACATTACCGCGCCCTTGGGGCTAAGACAGGCGACGTTGGAGTAGCTGCCATGCGCTCCCTGGGCAAATCCCGTCGCCAGCGTATGGCCGGGCACGAAGACCGAAAATCCCGGCAGTTCGCGGCGCATGTCGGCGTACCAACCGGCGTCGCCGCCCGGCAATTTGGCGCCGACCAGCGACGGCACCGCTGCACGCAGCCTGGCGATGCCTTCGAGCGTCAGGCGGCGCTTGGCATGCGGTGGATTGTAGAGCACCAGCGGCATGTCGGGCGCGGTCTCGCACAGGCCGCCGACGAAGCGCATGACCTCGCCGTCGCTGGGCGGCCACCAGTCGGGCAAGGTGAATTGCACCGCCGCCGGGCGAAGCGCCGACACCCGCATCAGCCGCTCGCGCGCGACGCGCGGATTGGACTGGCTGATGCCGATCTGGAAGGGCAGGCGCGCGCGGCCGGCAATCGCGGCCATCAGGGCGCAAAGCCGGTCGAACTCGGGCTCGATCTGGCAGTGGAATTCGCAGGCCGTGCCGTTGGAATAGATGCCGTCGACGCCTGATGCGCAGAGCCGCGCAATCGTCTCCTCCGTCGCTTCCCAGTCGATGGCCCCGCGATCGTCGATGGCCAGCATCACCGCGCCCCAGACGCCGCGCGGCGCGTGCGCGGGCAAGTGGCTCAGGTGATCGTCGAGCTCAGCGCGCACCGGCGATCTCGTGCTCGCGGCGCGTTTCGTTCGACGCAAAGGCGGCCTCGATGATGCCGATGATCTTGCGGCCATAGGCGCCGTCGACCGGCACCGGCTTGTCGTCGGCAACGGCATCGCGCATCGCGCTCCATTCGCGCACCAGCGCGGCATGCATCCAGTTCGGCTCGAACGAGCCGGGCAGGTCGGTCCAGGCCGTGTCGCGGCCAAGCATCGTGCCGCGGTCCATGTCGATGCGCAGCGTTGCCTGCTCGCAGACCAGGTCCATGGCGTAGCCGGCCGCGCCATTGCGATAGCCGACGCTCTGCACCTGGCCGAGTCCGCCGCCGGCGAAGCGCAGTCCGAGCAGGGCGATGTCGTCGGCTTCCTGGTCATGGGACATGGCGCCGAGCATGGCGCTCACCGACACGACGTCGTCATCCATGAGCCAGACGAGGCGGTCGAGCGCATGGATGCCGGCCGTCAACAGCATGCCGCCGCCGGTGGCCTTGCGCAGATGCCAGTCGCGGCGATTGTGCTCCATCCACAGCTTGATGATCCAGCTCGACCCGACGAGCGGCCGGCCGAGCGTTCCTTGCTCAAGCATTTGCCTGGCCGCCATGCAAGGCAGCGCGAAGTGCATGAGATGGGCGACCATCAGCTTGACGCCAGCGGCGCCCACGGCGGCGTTGATCGCATCGCAGGCCGCCGCCGTCGGCGCCATCGGTTTTTCCAGCATGACGTGCTTGCCGGCTTTTGCCGCGCCGATCGCCATTTCAGCATGAAGATGGTGGGGACTGGCGATGAGGACTGCCTCGACATCCTTGTCGTCGAGCAGCTTGCGCCAATCGGTGTAGCCGCGACCACCATGTTCGCTGGTGAAGGCGGCCAGGGCATCGTTATTCCCGCGGCACGATGCGACGAGATGCAGGCCCTGCACCTGCTTGATTGCCCTTGCATGGGCGGCGCCGAAATCGCCCGCTCCGATAATGCCTATTCCAATCATCGTCCTGCCTTTTCATAAGTGGCGTCGATCAGCGACATCGCCGCAACATAGTCAGCGATCGAAGTCGCCGGCGGCGCTTTTCGAGCCAGCCGGTCGAGCGTGTCGCTCATGCACAGGCGGTAGCGCGTCGCCGGCAATTCGATCGGCAATTCGATGATAGCGCCATCGTCGAGCGTCGCACAGAAGGCGCGCTCGCCATAGTCGATGAGGGTCGCATTCTCACTGACGATACGCCATTCGAAATCGCCGCCGGGGCGCATCGAAGCAAAAGTGTATCCGGCCTCGACGACGAACAACGCTCCGGCAGCGTCTTCCAGTACAAGCAGCGCATGGTCCTCGACCGCGGCGCGGTGAATGCGGTTCTCGATCGAAACGGTTTTTAGCCCGAGCGCGCCGGTTGCCAGGCCGAGCGCGGCGTCAACGCCGTGTATGCCGAGGTTCCTCAGCGCGCCGCCGCCACCGATCGCCGGATCCACCATCCAGGCCACGCCGTCGGCCGCATAGCGCTGCGGCGGGCCATTGACCAGCCGGAACTGGCAATGCGCGACCGCACCGGCGCGGCCTTGGCTGCGCAGCCGTTCAAAGGCAGTAGCGGCAGGCCCAAAGCGGTTGGGCAGGGGAACGCTGACAAAGGCCTGGTGCTGCCTCGCCAACTCGCTGAGCGCGGCCAACGCTGCGGTGCTGCTGGCCGCCGGCTTTTCCAGGATCAGCGGTATGCCGGCTTCGATGACGGCACGCGCCCGCGCCGGCACCGTCGAAGGGTGTCCCATCAGCAGGATCGCGTCCGGCGGGCCGGAGAGGATTGTCGCAAAATCGGCGATGGACGGCAAATGCTGGCGCGTCGCGAAGGCGCGCGCATGCTGCGCGTCCTCATCCCAGATGCCGGCAATCTCGGCGCTGCAAAACCGTGCAGCGTCAAGATGCATTTCGGCGTGCCAATGGCTCGAGCCGGCCAGGACGATCTTCATTTCAGCGTGTAATCCTCTTGCTTGCAGGATATCCTACAAGTCGCTATGCTACAAGCATCGACCGCTTTGCGACGCGCCATCGGCCGCAATTGCAGCGGCGCTGGGAGCAAAATGCCGGAACCCAAATCGAGTTCAGAAACCAAGTTGAACCCGGAACAAAAATCGATCGAACCGCTGGCCCGACCGCCGCTGCTTCACGTCAGCGTGCAGGAGAGCCTGAGGAAATATATCCAAAGCAACCAGCTCAAGGCGGGCGACCCCTTGCCTCCGGAGACCTTCCTGGCGCAGCGGCTCGGCGTCGGCCGCAACTCGGTGCGCGAAGCGATCAAGGCGCTGGAGTCGATCGGCATTCTGGAGACGCGTCGCGGCATTGGCGTGTTCGTCAAGGAATTCTCGTTCAAGCCCTTGCTGGATAATCTGGCATACGGCCTGCAGGATTCGCTGCGCGACGTCGAGGAACTGCGCGAGATCCGCCGCGTCCTTGAGACCGGCCTGATCGCAAAAACCATCGAGATGATCAGCGCCGAAGACATCGCCGCGCTGCGCCAGCTGACCGAAAGCATGCGGCGGCGCGCCGAGCGCCAGGAAAGCTTTGCCGAAGAGGACCAGCAATTCCACCAGTTGCTGTTCCGCTGCCAGAACAATCACATGTTGAGCGCGCTGATCGACATCTTCTGGGTGGCGTTCAACAAGGCCTCGAACTTCACCAGCCTCGACAATCCGACGCCGCTGGCGACGTGGCGCGACCATCACGAGATCGTCGAGGCGGTCGCCGCCAAGGATGTCGACCGGGCGCGTCAGCGCCTCGACGACCACTACAGAGGGATTCAGCAAGTGATCGCCAAAAACCGGATTACCTGACCCAACGCCGGACTACTGACAATGCCAAGGGAGGAAAACCATGCGCATCAAGACCATAGCTCATCATCTGGCCATCACCGGGCTGCTGCTCGGCGGCATTAGCCTTGCCACCAGCGTCCAGGCACAGGGCGCCAAGACCATCACCGGAGGCTTCGATGTCGGCCCCGGCGGCTTTCCCAAGAACTTCAATCCGTTGGCTGCGACCGGCGGCTTTACCTGGCTCAGCACCTATTTTGAACCGCTGGTCATCTACAACGCCGAACTGACCGAACTCGAAGGCGATCTGGCCAAGGACTACAAGGTCAGCGACGACAAGCTGACCTACACGTTCAACCTTGCCCAGGAGAGCTGGCACGACGGCAAGCCGTTCACATCCAAGGACGTCAAGTTCACGCTTGAGCTCGCCAGGAACAAGGCCTCCGGCAGCCTGTTTGCCGCGCGCCTCGGCGACATCGCGTCGGTCGACGCGCCGGACGATCGCACCGTGGTCGTCAAATTGTCGAAGCCCAACGGCTCCTTCCTGTCGATTCTCTCGCAGGTGATGATCCTGCCGGAGCATGCCCTGGCCGCGATGCCGCCGGAAACGCTGGCCACGAGCACCTGGTGGTCCACGACGCCGGTCGGCACCGGCCCCTTCAAGTTCAAGCGCTATGTCAGCGATCAATATGTCGAACTGGCCGCGGATGACGACTATCGCGGCGGCAAGCCGAAGGTCGACGTGCTCATCAACAGGTATTTCGAGAACCCGGCGGCGGCCGTTGCGGCGCTGCGCGCCGGCGAAATCCAGTTCACCTATGTCGAGCCCGACGACGCGATAACCTTCAAGAGCGACAGCAATTTCAAGGTGATCGAGGGCGCCTCCTATGTGGTCAACTACATCGGCCTCAACCAGAAGGTCGAGCTCTTTAAGGATGTTCGCGTGCGCCAGGCGATCATGTACGCGATCGATCGCAACGCCATCATCGAGAGCCTCTATGGCGGCGCGGCCAAACCGGCCAATTGCGGCTACGTCGCGCCGCACCTGCTTCCCGAAGGCCTCGAACCCTATGCCTATGATCCGGCCAAAGCCAAGGCTCTGCTTGCCGAGGCCGGCTGGGACAAGATCAACGGCGACAAGCCGATCACCTTGCTGACCTATTACGGCTCGCCGCAAGCCGCCAACGTGATGGCTGCCATCCAGTCGATGCTGGCCGAGGTCGGGATCAATGTGGTGCCGCGCGTCGTCGATACGCCGACTTATAACGGCATCGTCTACAAGGAAGGCACGCCGGACTGGAACGCGTTTGCGATGGTCTATGCCGGCCTGCAGAACGGTCCCAATCCGGCCGGCATCAGCCCGGGTCTCAACAAGTCCCAGATTCCGCCGGCAGGCTTCAACACCATGCGCATCGAGTTCGATGATCTCAGCGCCGCATTGGACGCCGCGCTCGCCCAGACCGATCCGGCCAAGATCGACCAATCCTGGCAGCAAGTCTGCAAGGTGATGAACAAGGATCTGCCCTGGGCGACATTATGGGTGGCCAACCGCTATGGCGCAGCCTCCAACAAGCTGCGTGACTTTGTCTGGACGCCGGCGCCGGGCGGCGGTCCTTATGCGGCTCACCCGGAACGCTGGGACATCCAGTAAAACGGCTGGCGGGCCATTCCGGCCCGCCAATGATACGGGCCGGCACGATGCCGGCTCCGCTCACCATCGCCACGGACAGCCAATGCTGAGTTTCATTGCCCGCCGCAGCGCTACAGGACTGTTGATGCTGGTCGCCCTGAGCGTCCTCATCTTCATCCTTCTGCGGCTGGCGCCCGGCGATCCGATCGATGCCTATATCAATCCGTCCAGCCCGATGTCGGCTTCCGACCTCGAAGTCCTGCGCGACCGGCTTGGGCTCGACCAGCCGCTTCCCGTGCAATACCTCGCCTGGCTTCGCGCTGCGCTCGGCGGCGACTTCGGCTATTCGATCCAGCGCAGCGGCGTTGGCGTGCTGCCGCTGGTCATGGAGCGCATCGGCCCGACCGCGCTGTTGATGGGCACCGGCCTGGCCATCGCCATCGTGCTCGGCATTTCCGCCGGCATCTTCAGCGCCGTCCGCCGTAACACGCTGCCCGACATCGCGCTGTCGGTGGTTTCCTTCGTCGGCATCTCCAGCCCGGCGTTTCTGACGGCACTTCTGGGACTGTACTTTTTCTCGGTGCTGCTGCGCTGGGCGCCATCAGGCGGCATGCAGACCGCCGGCGCGCCTTTTTCTTTAGCGGACGTGCTCGCGCACCTGGTCCTGCCCGCCTGCCTGCTGTCCATCGGACACGCCGCGCTGATCATGCGCTACATGCGCGCGTCGCTGCTGGAAGTGCTCAACCAGGACTATGTGCGGACCGCACGTGCCAAGGGCGTGCGCGAATTCTGGGTGATCATCAAGCATGCAACCCGCAACGCGCTTTTACCGGTCATCACCCTGATCGGGTCGACGGTCGGCATAGCGATCGGCGGCGCCATCTTCCTCGAAAGCGTGTTCAACTGGCCGGGCATGGGCCTGCTGCTGGTCAACGCCGTCGGCACAAGGGACTACCCGGTGATCATGGGCGCCACTCTGGTAATCGGCATCTGCGTCATTCTGGTCAATCTCCTGACCGATATCGTCTATGCCGTCGTCGACCCGCGCATCCAGGTGTCGTGATGACGATCACCGCACCAGCTCCGACAATCGACCCGACAGCCGGGCCGCAAACCAAGGGACCGCTTCGCCGCGCGCTCGGCCGGTTCTTTGAAAATCGTGCGGCGCGCGCCGGTCTGCTTATCGTCGTCCCCATTCTGCTGGCGGTCTCGACCTATTCCCTGTGGTGGCCGTTCAGCCCCAACGCCATCGATCTCAGGGCGATCAACAAGGGGCCGTCCGCCATTCATTGGCTCGGCAGCGACGGCGTCGGCCGCGACGTCATGGCTCGGCTGCTGCAAGGCGGACGGATCTCGCTGCTGGTCGCCGTCTGCTCGGTCGCCATCTCGATCGTCATCGGCTTCCTGGTCGGCGCTGTCGCCAGCTTCGGCGGGCGCCTTGTCGACGGCACGGTGATGCGCTTCGTCGACCTCGCCATGACCCTGCCGCCGGTGATCTTCCTGCTCGTGCTCGCTTCGATCGCCGGCACCGGCATCGCGCCGACCATCCTGGTGATCTCGCTGCTCTCCTGGCCGGTGCTGTCGCGCATGGTGCGCGCCCGGCTGCTCGAGCTGCGCGAGCGCGACTTCGTCGTCGCCGCCCGTGGCATGGGGGCGGGGCTGCCGCATCTCCTGTTCCGCCACGGCCTGCCGAACTGCATCGACATTCTTGTCGTCTACGCCACGCTGCAGATCGCCAATGCCATTCTGCTCGAAGCCGGCCTTTCCTTCCTCGGCCTCGGCATCGCACCGCCCGAAGCCAGTTGGGGCAACATGCTCAATCTCGCCCGCTCCACCGTGGTGCTCGAGCAATACCCCTGGCAATGGATGTTTCCCGGCGCCGTACTCGTGCTCACCGTGCTGGCCATCAACTTCATCGGCGATGGCCTGCGCGATGCATTCGACCCTCGTTCCGATCTCAACTGACCTGAAGGTTTTTGAAAAAATGCCCCTGTTTACCGGTGTCGTGCCACCCGTCGTCACCCCACTCCATTCCGATCTCAGTGTCGATTTTGCGTCGTTCACGCGGACCATCGAAAACCTGCTCGACGGCGGCGTTCACGGCCTGTTCGTGCTCGGCTCGACCAGCGAGGTGGTCTTCCATGACGAGGCCGGCCGCCGGGCCATCATCGAGCACGCGGTCAAGGTCAACAATGGCCGCGTTCCGATCTTCGCCGGGGTCATCGACCCGACAACCGATCGCGTCGTCAACCACGCCCTGATCGCCAGATCGGCCGGCGCTGACGCAGTCGTGGTCACCGCGCCGTTCTATGCCCGCACCAGCCAGCCCGAGATCGGCGATCACTTCCGCTACATCAAGGACGCAGTCGACATCCCGATCATCGCCTACGACATCCCGGTCTGCGTCCATGTCAAGCTGGAGCGCCAGACCACCGTCGGCCTTGCCAGCGAGGGCGTTATCGCCGGCATCAAGGATTCCAGCGGTGACGACGGCAATCTGCGTTATGTGCTCAAGGACATGGCCAACGACCCGAATTTTTTCGGCATGACCGGGTCCGAGATCCTGGTCGACAGCGTGCTTGCCATGGGCGCGCATGGGGTCGTGCCGGGCCTCGCCAATGTCGACCCGCACGGATACGTCAGGCTGTGGAACCTGATGCAGGCGGGTCAGCACGCCGAGGCCCGCCTGGAGCAGGAGCGGCTGTTGAAGCTGTTCGAGATCGTCTGGATCTCGCTCGGCAGGACGAGCGCCGGCTCGGCCGGGGTCGGTGCCTTCAAGACCGCGATGAGGAGCCTCGGCATCATCGCCTCCAACACCATGGCGCGGCCGCAACGCAGCCTGAACGACGAGGAAGGCGCAAAGGTCGACATCATCCTTCGCGACGTCGGCTTGCTGCGCTGACCGTGGACGCTCCGATCCTCTCGATTTCCGGTCTGCGAGCGGTGTTCCGTATCGCCGGACGCGACATCGCCGCCGTGCAGGACGTCGACCTGGTGATAGGTTCGGGCGAGACGGTTGCGCTGGTCGGCGAGTCGGGATCGGGCAAGTCGGTCACCAGCCTGTCGATCATCGGCCTGCTGCCGAAGAAGGTCGGACGCATTGCCGAGGGCTCGATCGCGCTGCGGCGCAGGGACGGCACGGTCACCGAACTGACCGGCCTCGATCCCGAGTCGCTGCGCAAGGTGCGCGGCAACGACATCGGCATGGTGTTCCAGGAGCCGATGACCAGCCTCAATCCGGTCTACAGCATCGGCGAACAGATCGCCGAGCCGATCCGCATCCATCTCGGCAGATCGCACCGTGATGCGGCCACTGATGCCGTGCGGCTGCTGGCTCAGGTCGGAATTCCCGACCCTGATCGGCGGGCGCGGCAATACCCGCATGAGCTGTCGGGAGGGATGCGCCAGCGCGCCACCATCGCCATGGCCTTGTCGTGCGATCCGACCTTGTTGATCGCCGACGAGCCGACCACCGCCCTCGACGTCACTATCCAGGCCCAGATTCTCGACCTGCTGGCCGCGTTGCAGGCGCAACGCGGCATGGGCATTCTATTCGTCACGCACAATCTCGGCGTCGTTGCCGAGATCGCCGACCGGGTCGCGGTGATGTATGCCGGGCGCATCGTGGAATCGGGTCCGGTGAGCGAGGTGTTCAACCGTCCGCGTCATCCCTACACCGCCGGGCTGATGCGTTCGGTGCCGCGGCTCGGCCAGGCCACCATGCTGAAGGCAGGAGGAACGCCACTTCCGACCATCGCCGGCAATGTTCCGTCGCTGGCCTTGCTGCCCAATGGCTGCTCCTTCGCGCCGCGTTGCACCCTGGCTGTCGATGCCTGCCGCACTGCTGTACCGCCATTGTTCGCGGCGACACCGACCCAGCAAAGCCGTTGTTTGCGCTGGGAGGACCTTTGACAATGGACTCCCCCTTCCTTTCGGTCAGGAACCTGACCAAGCATTTTGCGCCGACGGCGTTCTCGCGCGGTCCCGTCGTCAGGGCGCTGGAAGATATTTCCTTCGACATTGCGCGCGGCCAGGTGGTCGGTCTCGTCGGCGAATCCGGCTCGGGCAAGACCACGATCGGCCGCTCGGTGCTGCGTCTCATCGAGCCGACGTCCGGCGAAATAAGATTTGACGGCGTCGATATCACCAGCCTGAGCGCCGGGCCGCTGGCTCGCCAGCGCCGCAAGATGCAGTATATTTTCCAGGATCCGTTCGCCAGTCTGTCGCCGCGCATGACCATTGGGCAGATCCTGACCGAAGGCTTGGACATTCAGGGCATCGGCAACAGGCGCGAGCGGCGGGCGAAGGCTGAGAAGGCGCTTGCTGCTGTTGAGTTGCCAGTCGATGCCTATGATCGCTACGCCCACGAATTTTCGGGCGGGCAGCGCCAGCGCATCGGTATCGCCCGGGCGCTTACGCTCGAACCCGAATTCATCGTCGCCGACGAGCCGGTCTCTGCCCTCGATGTCTCCATTCAGGCGCAGATCATCAATCTTTTGCGCGATCTGCAGGTCCGGCTCGGCCTGACCATGCTGTTCATTTCGCATGACCTGGCCGTCGTCGAATATATCTGCGACACGGTGATCGTTCTCTACCTCGGCCGGATCATGGAAGTCGCACCGGCCGCCGAACTCTATGCCCGGCCGCAGCATCCCTATACGCGCGCGCTGCTTTCGGCCATTCCGTCGCTCGACCCACTGGCCAGGCAAGGCCGGCAGGTGCTGAAGGGCGACATTCCAAGCCCGGCAAATCCGCCGACCGGGTGTGTTTTCCGTACCCGCTGCCCGGTTGCCCTGGACGCTTGCGCCGGCATCGTCCCGCCATTGCGGGCAACAACGTCCGATGGCCATTTGAAGGCCTGCATTCGCGACGACATCGCTTGAGACAAGGCCCGACAAGGCGATTTACTTCGCGTGCTGTCTGAGGGACTCTTCGACGGGAGGCGAAGAACCGGCCGCCAGCTTGCTGCCCAGAAGCCTCCGCCAAGCTCAACTGCCTCAATCCCGAGAGATCGATTTCCGAAGCTTCTCGAAAACCAACAGCTTGCTTTTGCGCACGCCGTCTTCAAGCAGGCTTCCGTTTGCCAGATGCGCGGCGATGGCGCTGGCCAGCGCGCAACCCGTCCCGCGCATCGATCCGGCAAGACGCGGCGCATCGAAGCGGATGGGCTCTTGATCGGCGCGCAGCAGGATGTCCGTCGATCGACACCCCGCGGCGTGGCCGCCCTTGATCAGCAGGGCCTGCAATCCGGCGATGAGCAATTTCTGACCTTGTTGCAATGCGCCGTCCTCGTCGATGGCCAGGTCTGAGCCGGCAAGGACAGCCAGTTCGATGAGGTTGGGCGTGACGAGACGGCAAAGCGGGATGAGTTCATGCTTCAGGACGTCGATAGCGCCTGTGTCCAGAAGCGGCCAACCCGAGGAAGAGACCAGCACCGGGTCGATGACTGCCGGTATCTGTGGGTTTTGGCGCAGCACATCCGCGACGGCGACGATGATTTGCTCCGTTGCGAGCATGCCGATTTTGATCGCCCCGACCGCATTGGCTTGCAGCGCGGCACGCATCTGATCGGCCACCAGACCGGGTTGCAAATTGTGGATTTGCGTGACGGCTTCATGCGTCTGCACCGTCACGGTGGTAACGGCAAGGCAGGTGCGCAAGTCGAGGGCGGAGATCGTCTCAATGTCGCGGACTATGCCGGCGCAGCCGCTGGAGTCCGAGCCGCCGACGACAAGCACATGCGGTTCGCGCCTCAACGCCATCGCCCCGTCTTTTCGAGCCACTCGCGCGTTCGCGCTTCCGGATCGGCATTCAATGTAATGTCGGTCACTACCGCGGCGCTGTCCGCACCGCAACCGAAGACGCCCTCGAGCCGGTCGGGGTTGAGGCCGCCAATCGCGACCAGAGGTGTCGGCGCGATCCGGCGCTTCCATTCGCCAAGCCGTTCGAGCCCCTGCGGCGCCCATTTCATCTGTTTCAGGATGGTCGGATAGACTGGGCCGAGCGCGATATAGTCCGGTCTGGCGGCAAGGGCTGTTTCGAGTTCGAGATGGTCGTGCGTGCTGAGGCCGAGACGGAGACCCGCAGCCCTTATCCGCGTAAGGTCCGCCGCTTGCAGATCTTCCTGTCCGAGATGAATGAAATCGCAGTCCTCCTCGATCGCCAGCCGCCAGAAGTCATTGATGATGAGCTGGCATTTGTATCGGGCGCACAAGGCCTTCGCCTTGCGGATCTCGGCGCGCAACGCAGCCTCATCGAGGTTCTTGACGCGAAGCTGCATCAGCCTGACGCCGAGCGGCGCTAGCCTTTCAATCCAGGCGGCGCTGTCGACGATCAGATAAAAAGGATCGAGTTTCATTGAAAGACTGCCCGGCCAATTGTCGGCGTCGATGGGACGGCGAGGTCGCGCGGCTCGAGCAGGCCCGAGCGATAGGCCTCACGGCCGGCATCGACCGCCTTGCCGAACGCGCGCGCCATGCCGATCGGATCGGCGGCCTTGGCCACTGCCGTGTTGAGGAGCACTGCGTCGAAGCCGAGTTCCATCACGAGAGCCGCGTGAGATGGGCGGCCGAGGCCCGCATCCACGATCAGCGGGACATCCGGGAAATGGCCGCGCATCGAGCGGAGCGCGGTGATATTTACCGGTCCAAGCGCAGAACCGATCGGCGCGCACCAGGGCATGAGCACCCTGCATCCGGCTTCCAGCAATCGCTCGGCGACGACGAGATCGTCCGTCGTGTAAGGAAATACAGCAAAACCGTCGTCGCACAGGATTCGCGCGGCCTCGACCAAGCCGAAGACGTCAGGCTGCAGCGTGTCATGATTGCCGATCACCTCGAGCTTGATCCAGTTCGTGCCGAAGACCTCGCGCGCCATCTTTGCGGTCGTGACGGCTTCCTTGACGGAGTGACAACCGGCGGTGTTGGGCAGGACATGCAGCCGCAGCGATTGGATAAGCGACCAGAATTTCTCGCCACCCTTGGCGCCGGCCATTTCGCGGCGCAATGAGACGGTCACCGCGGACGCGCAGGACGCCTTGACCGCATCGGCAAGAATGGCGGGCGAGGGGTACTGTGCGGTGCCGAGAAGCAGGCGCGACGGAAGCTTGGTTCCGTAAAGCTCGATCACGTTACTAACCTCCTTGCATGGGTGAGAGAACTTCGATCCGGTCGCCGTCCTTCAGCTGGAACAGCGCCCGCTCAGTCGCGTGCACAAGGTCGCTGTTCACGGCCGTTGCAAGCCAGTTGCCTTCGTAGTCAAGCGCCGCGAGAAGCTCCGCCAGGGTGGCGGCGGTGATCTCATGCGCTTCGCCGTTGACCGTCAGTTTCATCAGCAAGTTCCACCGGTTTGTCAGAATCGAAAACAAGGTCGGCCACCCGGCGCGCCATGGCGGGGGCCAGAAGGAAACCATGGCGGTAGAACCCGTTGATGGCGACGGTCCTGCCATGCGCTTCGACGAGCGGCAGGTTGTCGGAAAACGCCGGGCGAATGCCGACGGCCGTCTCAACGATCGCGGCCTCGCCGAAGGCGGGATGAACCGAATAGGCGGCGTTCAGGAGTTCCATCATCGCCCGTACCGTGACCGGCTCCGTGGACAGGCTCTCGACCATCGTTGCACCCGCCATGAAATGGTGGTCGGCGCGCGGCGCCAGATAGAGCGGCAAACGCGGGTGCAGCAGCCTGACCGGGCGCGACAGCGAGACGTCCGGTGTACGCAGGATCAGCATCTCGCCGCGAACGCCGCGAAGCCTTTCATCGCTGGACGCCATTCCCATGCAATCGATCTCGCGGTCGAATCCCGTCATGTGCCGGGCGTCCACTCCGAAGCGGAACTCGACGCCGCTTCCGGCGAGTTTTTCATGCAGCGCCGCCATTACACGGCGTGGGTCGAGATGGGCTTCGCGCGGGAAGAACAGCCCGCGACGGAAGCGGCCGGCGAGATCGGGTTCCAGGAGCGCGATTTCGTCTTCGTCGACCCGCCGATGACCCGACGTGCGGCTTGCAAACCGGTCGAGTTCGCCCGCATCCCGCGGCATTGCCAGAACGAGCGTTCCGGCCCGCCTGACATGACCCGGCAGGACCGCATCCCACCAGTCGGCGGCATCGCGTCCGAGATCCAGCACCGGCTGCTCGGCGCTTTCGCGCTCGCACCAGGGCGCCAGCATGCCGCCGGCCATCCATGATGCGTTGCCGCCAAGGCCATGCCGGGTCTCGGCAATGGTTACCGCAGCACCGCGGGCGGCCAGTTCGAAGGCGGCGGTGAGGCCGGCGACGCCGGCCCCTTTGACCAGCAGCCTCATGACGGCTCCGGCATCTTCGGCATGGGCGGTTCGCCGTCCACCGGCATACAAAGATTGCCGCCCTCGCGGTACTTCGCGGCCATCGCCGCCATGCCCTCTTTCTGTGCCTCGGCCCGAATGTCGTGGGAGATGCGCATCGAGCAGAATTTCGGCCCGCACATCGAGCAGAAATGCGCCAGCTTGTGCGCCTCCTTCGGCAAGGTCTCGTCGTGGAAGGAGCGCGCGGTTTCGGGGTCGAGCGACAGGTTGAACTGGTCTTCCCAACGAAACTCGAACCGCGCCCTCGACAGCGCATCGTCGCGGAGCTTCGCCGTCGGATGACCCTTGGCGAGGTCGGCGGCGTGCGCGGCTATCTTGTAGGTGATGACGCCCGTTTTGACGTCGTTGCGGTCGGGGAGACCGAGATGCTCCTTGGGCGTGACATAGCAGAGCATCGCCGTGCCGTACCAGCCGATCATTGCCGCGCCGATGCCTGAGGTGATGTGGTCGTAGCCGGGTGCGATGTCGGTGGTCAGCGGCCCAAGCGTGTAGAAGGGCGCCTCGCCGCAGACTTCGAGCTGCCTGTCCATGTTCTCCTTGATCTTGTGCATCGGAACATGGCCCGGCCCCTCGATCATGACCTGGCAATCCTTGGCCCAGGCGACCTTTGTCAACTCGCCGAGCGTTTCCAGTTCGGCGAACTGCGCCGCGTCGTTGGCGTCGGCGATCGAGCCGGGACGAAGGCCGTCGCCGAGCGAGAACGACACGTCGTAAGCGCGGCAGATGTCGCAGATTTCCTCGAAATGCTCGTAGAGGAAGCTTTCGCGGTGATGATGCAGGCACCACTTGGCCATGATGGAGCCGCCGCGCGACACGATGCCGGTGACCCGGTCGACCGTCAGCGGGATGTAGTGCAGCCGCACACCGGCATGGATGGTGAAATAGTCGACGCCCTGTTCGGCCTGTTCGATCAGCGTATCGCGGTAGATTTCCCAGGTCAGGTCCTCGGCGATCCCTCCGACCTTCTCAAGCGCCTGGTAGAGCGGCACGGTTCCGATCGGCACCGGCGAATTGCGGACGATCCATTCGCGGATGTTGTGGATGTTGCGACCGGTCGACAGGTCCATCACGGTGTCGGCTCCCCAGCGGATCGCCCAGACCATTTTTTCGACCTCTTCGGCCATCGACGAGGTGACGGCTGAATTGCCGATATTGGCATTGATCTTGACCAGGAAATTGCGGCCGATGATCATCGGCTCGCTCTCCGGGTGGTTGATGTTGGCGGGAATGATAGCCCGTCCGCGCGCTATCTCGTCGCGCACGAATTCCGGCGTGACGAAGTCCGGGATCGCCGCGCCGAAAGAGTTGCCGTCGCGCTGCATCCCGCCGCGTAAGCTCTCGCGGCCGAGATTTTCGCGAATGGCGACGAACTCCATTTCGGGGGTGATGATCCCGGCGCGCGCATAGGCAAGCTGCGTCACCGCTTGGCCCGTTTTTGCCTTTAGCGGCCGGTGGCGCACGGGAAATTCCGGCGTCAGGCGCTCACCTGACGCAAAGCCGTTGTCCTCCGGCCTGACACTGCGGGCATCGTGGAATTCGACGTCGCCGCGCACCGTCACCCATTCATGGCGAAACCTGGCGAGGCCCTTTTCGATGCTGGTTTCGACAGTCGGGTCCGTATAGGGGCCGGACGGATCGTAAACGGTGACAGGCGGTTCGCCTGCCGTCGGATGGACGGCGATTTCCCGCATCGGCACCCTGATCTGCGGGTGAATCAGGCCGGGTTTGTGGATTTTCCTTGAGGCGGGCAGCGGTCCCGTCGACACGGCGGGGGAAATGGCATTCATTTTGAGGCTCCTTTGCTCATGCATTGGAGACCCAGTTCTGTGCCGGAAGGATGAAAAGACGCTTTGGTCTGTCTGCTTACAGGTTTTCGGGCATGGACTCCCGCAAAGCGCTTGCACCGTCCCTACGCCAGTATGAACTGGATCAGGTTCAACGGGTCACTGCGCCGCGAAAGCCAGCAGTATCTCAGCCCCTTGCCGGGACCCCCCTGGTGAATGGGTCAAATTGAGCGGGCGATCGCCATTTTGTCAAGCGCATTCGGCCCATCAGTCGGCAACGCTAGCTGGGCGCGCGCGGACAATCGAGGCCGATATCCAGGAACTATTGAGCCTGCGTAAGCCATTTGGGCTTAGGCACAGCCTGCAACAGGCTTTTCGTATAGTCGTGGCGAGGCGCCCCGAACAGCGCCGCGGTTTGGCCTTCCTCGACAATCTTTCCGTCTTTCATGACCATGATCCGGTCGGCGAAATGGCGCACGATCGGCAGGTCGTGGGTGATGAAAACATAGGAGAGGCCGAGCCTCGTCCTGAGGTCGGCCAGAAGGTCGATCACCTGCGCCTGGATAGAGACGTCGAGCGCCGAAACCGCCTCGTCGCAGACGATCAGTTCCGGCTCGCTGGCAAGTGCGCGCGCAATGGCGATGCGCTGTCGCTGGCCGCCGGAAAACTGGTGCGGGTAGCGCTCGGCGTGCTCCGGCAACAGCCCAACCAATTCCAGGAGTTCTGCCACTCGAGCCTTCCACCTGTCCTTCGGCAGGATATCGCGGTGGATCACCCAGGGTTCGGAAATGATCGAATAAACGCGCATGCGCGGATTCATCGATCCGTATGGGTCCTGGAAGACCATCTGGACCTTGCGCCGAAACGCATTGAGGCGCTTCCCATTCATGTCGAAGATGTTCTCACCGGCAAAGACCGCCTTGCCGGCGCTTGGCGCGTTCAGCCCCAACAGCATGCGCGCGACGCTCGATTTGCCGGACCCGGACTCGCCGACGATGCCGAGCGTTTCTCCTCTCCTGACCTCGAAGCTTATGTTGTCCACCGCCTTGAACGTCCGCTTGCTGCTAAAAGCTCCGGAAGCAAGCTCATAGTGTTTGGTGAGATGTTCCACCTTGAGCAGCGTCTCGCCGGCGATCGTCGTCGAACGCCTGTTCGGCGCCTCCGCTGCGTTGCCGTGGGGCAGGGCGGCGATGAGGCGGCGCGTATAGGGGTGCTGCGGATTGCTGAAGACCTCCTTGGCGATGCCTGTCTCGACGACCTTGCCGCCGTTCATGACGATGATCCGGTCCGCCATGGACGCGGCGACTTCGAGGTCGTGGGTGATCATGATCAACGCCATGCCGGTTTCGCGCTGGAGATCGCGCAGCAGATCGAGGATCTGCGCTTGCACGCTGACGTCCAGGGCAGTCGTCGGCTCATCGGCGATCAGGATGTCCGGTTTCAACGCGATCGCCATGGCAATCATCACGCGCTGGCGCTGTCCGCCCGAGAATTGATGCGGATAGAAGTCGACGCGGTTTTGCGGCTCTGGAATGCCGACCCGCCGAAGCAGTTCTATCGTCTTGGCGCGTGCGCCCTTGCCGGCTGCCGCACCGTGGCTCTCAAAGACCTCCTCGATCTGGCGCCCCACCGTGTAGACCGGGTTCAAATAGGCGAGCGGATCCTGAAAGATCATCGCAATCCTGCGGCCGTTGATGCTTCGGCGCGCCTCGGCGCCGAGGCCTGACAGTTCGACGCCGTCGAAGAAGCAGGAGCCGGCCACGATGTCGCCTGGCGGACAGTCGATGAGATCCATCACCGTGCTGGTGCTGACGCTCTTACCCGAACCGCTTTCGCCGAGGATCACCAGCGTCTCGCCACGGCTGACGTGGAAAGAGACATCGTCGACGGCGCGTATCGGTTCATCGTTCGAAAGAAAATCGACGGTCAGACACTCCACCTTGAGAATGGTCGCGTTGCTCATCGGGCAGCTTTTCGCAATGTCTGAAGGCGCCAGCGTTGCTGCGGATCGGCGACGGTGCGCGCCCAGTTCGAGAGGATGTTGAGCGACAGCGTCGTCAGCATGATTGCAAGGCCCGGCCAGAATGCGATCCACCAGGCGGTGGCGAGATAGCCGCGGCCGTTTGCGACCATTGCGCCCCAGGTGAAGTCGGGTGGCTGAATGCCGAGGCCAAGGAAACTCAGCGCCGATTCCGACAAAATGACGGTCGCGAAATCAATGGCTGAAATCGTCATCAATGTCGGCAGGACCAGGGGGGCGATGTGCCGGATGATGATCCGGGCCGGCTTCGCGCCCATGGCTCGCGCCGCGCTGACGAACATGCGCTCGCGCAACTCCAGCACTTCCGCGCGCGCCGTTCTGAGGTAGATCGGCATGCGCGTCACGGCGAGAACGATCACCAGGTTGGTGATGCTCGGACCCAGCGTGTAGAGCACGATGAGCGCCAGCAGCAGCGAGGGAAAGCTCATGACGACATCGGCGAGGCGCAGGATGAGATGGCTGTACCAGCGCTCCGAATAGCCCGCTATCAGGCCCAGCGTTCCACCGACCAGCATCGACGCGAACACCGCCGCCGCGGCAATGCCGAATGTGTTCTGCGCGCCGACAATCAGCCTGGCCAGGATGGGCCGGCCGAGGGTGTCGGCGCCAAGGACGTAGATCCAGCCACTGGCCAGCGAGAACGGGGCAAGATTGCGCTGGCGCAGGCCCAGCCGCGAAGCGGCATCGCCCACCAGCCACGCGCCGAGGACCGCAGCGAGCACGACGATCACCAGGAAAATGGCGGCGGCGAGCGCAAGCCTGTCGCGCTTCAAATAGGCGAAAAGCACGCGGCCGCTGCCTGGAACGGCCGCCGGCTTGATGTCGGGGGTGATGATCGTCATGGCTCAGTACCGGATGCGCGGATCGAGAACCGCGTAGAGGAGGTCGATCGCGATGTTCAGGATGAAGATGGCGGTTGCCGTCACCAGGATGGTCGACTGGACGACGGCAAAATCGCGCTGGATGATCGAATCGATCATCAGCTTGCCGATGCCGGGCCAGCCGAATATCGACTCCACGACGACGGCGCCGTTGACGAGGCTGGTCGCCAGGTCGCCGGCGACCGTGACGACGGGCAGCAGCGAGTTGCGAAGCGCATGGCCGAAGATGATCTTCTGCCGCGGCAGGCCCTTGGCCCTTGCGGTCTTGATGTATGGAGAGGCAAGCGCCGACAGCATGGTTCCGCGCACGACCTGCACCAGGAGACCGAAAGGGCGAAGCATCAGCACGAAGGTCGGCATGATCCAGTGGACCCAGGTGCCGGTGCCCGATGTCGGCAAAAGCCCGAGCCCCACGGCGAAGACAAGGATGCCGACGATGGCGACCCAGAAATCCGGCGCGCTTGCGCCGGCCAGCGAGACGAGGCTGGCGATACGGTCGAAGATGCTGCCTGGCCACGCGGCCGCCAGCGAGCCGACAAGGATTGCCAAGGCGGTCGACAGCGTGATCGCGACGACGGCCAGCTTCAGCGTTTCCGGGAACGCCTCGAGCGCGACCTGCATCGCCGAGCGGTTTTGGCGCAGCGATTCACCGAAATCCAGCTGCAGCAGATCGCGCAGATATCCCAGAAACTGCCAATGGATCGGCTGATCGAGGCCGTTCAACCGCGCGAACGCGGCCCGAGCTTCTGCAGTCGAGTCCAGAGGCAGGTACAAGGCGGAAGGATCGCCGGTGAGCCGTGTCAGGAAAAAAACCAAGGTCAAAAGACCGATGACCGACAGGATGCTGTGCGACGCCCGGCGTCCAAGATAGATTATCATTTCGGATGCCCTTCGGCGGATATCGACGGAGGCAGCGGGTCAGGGGGCGCAGGGCGACGACCGCCTGGCACCCCCGTATCGCTCAGTCTTTGATGGCGATATTGGCCAGCGGTATTTCGCTGTTGGTGGTGATATCGGGCTTCCATTCCAGCCTGGTGCCAACCCGGGTATAGCCGATCATGTGGAACATCGGGATGTCCGCCACCACTTCGTTGCGGGCCTTGCCGAAGATCGCCTTAAAGCTGTTGGTGCGGGCTTCGCCGGTCGCCGCCAGTGCCTCGTCTATCTGCTTGTCGAATGCCGGATCGGCCAAGGTCGAGTAGCTGCCGCTCGATCGATAGAAGATCGGCACCGTGAAGGCCGCATCGCCCTTGTTGTTGTCATGCATCATCTGCAGGAGATTGGGGCCGCGCTCCGCCGGGAACGGCTTTTGCAGATAGCGCAGCCAGTCGGCGACATCGAGCATGGTCAGCTTCACGTTGAGGCCGGCATCCTGCCACATCGTCATCATCGCCTCCATCGCTTCGGCGCCGTTCGGATAGATGCCGTTTCGCCCGATGAGCTTGATCTCGGTGTCGACCGCGACGCCCGCCGCGCGCGCCTCTTCGATGAGCTTTTTCGCCTCTTCCGGATCATACGGCCAAGGCTCGAGCGCATCGTCATGGCCGTTGATCCCGGAGACGACCATCTGCGACGCACGCTTGACGTCGTCGCCGAACAGCTGGGCAAGGCCTTCCCAGTCGATCGCCAGGTTGAGCGCCTTGCGCACGCGCAGGTCGTCGAGCGGCGGCTCGGCGGCATCGATGCGGATGGCGGTGGTTTCGGAGTTCAGGTAGGCGAAATCCGTCTCCGGATTGCTGGCGTCCTGGATGGCAATCGACGGTGTCAGGTCGGCTTCCCCGGTCTCCACCATGGCGGCTCGAATCGAGGATTCGGGTCGCCAGACATAGGTTGCCTTGGTGATCTGCGGCTTGTTGCCCCAATAGCCGTCGAACGCGTCCAGCACCACGGTCTGCGGGGAAAAGGTCGACAGCGTGAACGGGCCGGTGCCGACCGGATCGTTCACCGCCTGGTCGACCGGCGTCTTCGGCGAGACGATCATGACCACGCTCAACAGCGTCGGCATGATGGGCTCGGGCCTGTCCGACTTTATTTCGACGGTCAGCTTGTCGAGCGGCGTCAGCGTCAGTTTGGCATCGCCGAATTTCGCAATGTTGCTGCAGGTAAGCTTGCCGCTGATCATCCTGTTGATGGAGAAGACGACCGCATCCGCATTGAGTTCGGTTCCGTCCTGGAATTTGACGCCTTCGCGCAGCTTGATCCGCCAGGTGGTCGGATCCACGCTGGTCCACTCGGTCGCCAGTTTCGGCTGGGGCTGTCCGCTGTTCGGATCGATGACGGTCAACGATTCAACTACGTTTTGGCTGAGTATCTGGCCGACATTGGTGATGATGGTGCCGCAGGGCTCCAGATTGGCCGGCTGCTCCGGCAGGACGATACGGATCTCCTGCGCCGCTTCCTGTGCGACGGCCGATGGCGCGGCAGCGGTCATCATTGCGACAGCTGCAATCGTATGAATGCTTCTGTTCATGTCTCTCCTCCCTTGTTCTTCCATTTGGGATCTTCCGTTTTGGCTGTCGCACGAGACGATCCTCCTCATCCCGTGCTGCCGACAATTTGCCGATCTCGCGGCGGCTAGGCGGCGATCTTCTCGATCAGTCCGCGCAGCGCGTCTTTCTCCTGCGGCTTCAGATCCGTCAGCGGCGGCCGAAGCGGGCCGGGTGTTCGTCCGATGAGTTCGACGCCTGCCTTGATGATCGACACCGGATAACCTTGCTCGCGATCGCGCAGAGCCGCGAAGGGAAAGAAGAAGCTGTGCAGGATTTCTTCCATTGCAGCGCGATCACCTGTCCGCATCGCCCTGTAGAAGCGCTGTGCCAATTCCGGCACGAAATTGAAGACCGCGGAGGAATAAGTCGTCACGCCGGCGCCGTTGAAGCCCTCGGCAAACAGCTCATGCGTGGGCATGCCACCGATGTAGCAGAGCCGATCGCCGAGCTTTGCAGTGACGTGGCGGACAAGATCTATCTTGCCTGTGCCGTCCTTGAACCCGATGAGGTTTGGGCACGCGTCAGCAAGGCGGGCGACCGTGTCGGCATTGGCGACCGAGTTCGCACGGTTGTAGATGATGACGCCGAGGCCGGTGGACTGGCACACGGCTTTGACATGCCGAAAAATCCCTTCTTGCGAGGCCTCCATCAGATAGTGAGGCAGAAGCAGGAGACCGTCGGCTCCCGCAGCCTCGGCGCGGCGGGCGATTTCCGTGGCGAGCGCCGTGCCGTAACCGCAGCCGGCGATGATCGGCACGTCTCCCGAGGCATCCTTGGCCGCGCGGGTAACGTCGGCGACCTCTTCCGGCGACAGCGAGAAGAATTCACCGGTGCCGCCGGCCGCGAACAGGGCAGCGGCACTGAACCCCGACAGCCATTCGACATGCGCGCGATAGCTTTCGAGATTGAGGCTGAAATCCTCGTTGAAATGCGTGACCGGAAACGACAGCAGCCCTGAAGCGACACGCGACTTGATTTCATCTGGCGACAAAGGAACTCATCCCACAAATTAATATGATGTCATCTCGATTCATATGATGAGTATACCGACGAGTCAACCGCCGGTGTTGTCCTGATTTGTCGGGCGCCGGACGGTCAGGGCGCGATAGCGCTTTATCCCGGTCATCAAATGGCGGCGCATCGCCTCACGCGCCTTTTCCGGGTCGCGGGCGAGGATCGCATCGGCGATTTCCCTGTGCTCCTGCAGAATCGGATGGTCGCGATTGGGCAAGGGGTCGATGCCGCCCATCATCGTCTTGAACTTCACCCGCGGGATCATCCGCCGGCCGACATGTTCGAGGAAGGCCTTGAACCTGGCGTTGTTGGTTGCGGCGGCGATCGCCATGTGGAACTGGAAGTCCGCATCGTCCGTGGGTTGCCCTTGCGCCATGAGGTCGGCGAACCTTTCGACCTGGGCCTCGATTTCGGCCTCTTGCGCCGGCGAACTGCGGGCGGCGGCAAGACCGGCGGCCTCGACTTCGATGCCGATGCGCAGCTCGAGCTCTTCGATGATGTCCGAGATCTTGTTCGTTTCGTCGGTGAACAGCTTCAATCCCTCGTCGACGGGTTTCGGGCCGAGAACGAAGACGCCAGCGCCTTGCCGCGATTCCACCAGCCCATCGGCACGAAGCGCGGCAATGGCCTCCCGGACCACGGTGCGGCTGAACCCGAATCGGTCGATCAGCGCGGGTTCTGTCGGCAATTTATCGCCAGGCGCATAAAAGCCGGCTTCGATCTGATCGCGCAGTGCATCGGCAACCTGAGAGACGAACGACCGCCGGGACGTTCGATGTTCGGCCTGCTGCATGGGTCCTCCCAACTTTGCCGGATCCTGAGGATCCATACTCCAAGTGCGGGCCAAAAGCGAGATCATCATCATATGAAAATTCGTGGTCCGATGTCGAAAGCCTTAAGGTCATCGTATGGCTTCTGTGCTCGGCGTCGGCCATCAGGTCGCTTGGCCCGCTTCCATCGTGCTGGGCACGGCTTTCAGTGAAATCCACGCAGTAGCGGCTTTCAGGCTGCGGCCGGCAGGTGATCGCGGACCCACCTGACGATCTGTCCCGCCGTCATTGCGCCGGATGTGCGCGCAACCTCCCATCCGCCGTGGAAGATGATCATGGTCGGGATGCCGCGGATGCCGAGCCTGCCTGCAACGGCCTGCTCATTGTCGGAATTGAGCTTGATCAGTCGAACATGCGGCTCCAGTTCGTTGGCTGCCGCTTCATAGGCCGGCGCCATCATCTTGCACGGGCCGCACCATGGTGCCCATATGTCGACGACGACGGGGAGGCTGCTTCGCGTGACCTGGCGATCGAAACTCTGTGCATCGACGTCTGCCGGATGACCCGAGAACAGCCTGGAGCCGCACTTTCCGCATTTCGCGTCCCCGGCATCGCCTGCCGGCGGCAGGCGATTGACCCCGCCGCATTTGCCGCAAACCACCAGTTTTTCCTGCGTCATTCCCATTTACCCGTCTTTATGCGCGTCGATTGTCGCCGTCACGATGCGGTCTTGAGTGGAGGATTCTGCGCAAAAGCGACCGCGTCCGAAACCTTGGCCAATTCTGCGGCGATATCGGCGAGCTTTCGATCGGCGTCGACCTTGCGCCAGTTGGACGGGGTAGCCTTTCGCTGCAATTGCCGCGACAAGATATCGACTGTGGCGTCAGAAGGACCGCCACTGCGCTCGCTCACCCGCTGCCAAAGAACGAGCGGATCCGCCTCCAGCCAGAATCCGGCGAAAGCAACGTCTCTGCCGTTTGCAGCTTTCTCGATGCGGTTGCGATCGGCCGGTCGGTCAAAGACGGCATCGGCGACCACCGAACCGCCTTCGGCAAGGATCAAGTCGGCGCGCCATGCCATTTCGCGGTAGACGCGGTCCGACACATCAGGTCGATAAGCCCTGTCCGGCAGCTTCGTCTCGGCTGGCACCCCATGCAGGGCTTTGCGGATGCGGTCGCTTTCGACAATGCGTGCGCCGGGCGGCGCGCCAACATGTGCGGCGAGTGCCTCGGCAACGGCCGTTTTGCCGGAACCGCTCAAGCCGCCGATGGCGATCAGCCGAGGAGGCTTTTCCTCGAGAAGTGTTCGGGCAAGCTCGAAATAGGATCTGGCCTCGGCAAGCAGCCCGCTGGAATCGTCACCGCTTTCCTCGATCTGGGTTGCGGTGACATGCGCGCGCACCGCGGCCCGCACTGCCATGAAAAACGACAGGAGGATGAAGCCGTCCTCGTCGTCTGCTTCGTCGAGATAGCGGTTCATCACCAGGTTGGCGAGTTCCGGAAAGCCGCGATGCCAGAGGTCCATCAGCAGGAAAGCCAGGTCGTAAAGCACATCGATGCTGGCGATCTGGTCGTTGAATTCGATGCAATCGAAGAGGCGGGGCTCGCCGTCGAAGAGACAGATGTTGCGCAGATGCAGGTCGCCGTGGCATCGTCGGATCTTGCCTGCCGTCTCCCGCCGGTCGAGCAACTCGCAATGACGTGCGAGGGCGGTGCGAAACATCCCGGCGAATGCCTTGATCTCGGTTTCGTCGAAAACATGGCTGGTGGCAAAGCCGGCTTCGTTGATGGCGAGCACGCCTGCCAGGTTCGAGGATCCGCTGCCCTTGTGGACCTCCGGCGCGCCACGATGATAGCGCACGATCATGCGCGCGACATCCGTCATCAGCGCAGGCGTCAGTTCGCCACCGACTGCCATTCGGTCGAGCAGCTTCGACTGATCGAAGCGGACCATCTCGATCGCCGCATCGACCAGTTTGCCGCTTCCGTCGAAGGCCAGCTCGCCGCCGGCCTCGCGGGTGACGCGCCGCACCCCCAGATAGAGGCCGGGGGCAGTCCTGGAGTTGAGATCGACCTCCTTCTCGCAAGCGGCGAGCCGCAGCGCCGGGGTCGAGAAGTCGACATAGGGCAGCTTGACCGCTCGCTTGATCTTGTAGGCGCGCTGGCCAACCAGGAATATCCGCGAGATATGGGTCTCGATCGCCTCGACCGGTCCGCTCTCGCCATATGCGGCAGGGTCCATCAACATCGCGGCCACGGATTGCTGATCCTCGACGATCATCGGATGCCTCTTTGTTTTGTACCCAACCTGGGGAAGCCAGCGAGCGTGGTCGCTGAAATTCCACGCCATCAGGCCCTTGCTGCCACAGCGCCTGGATATAACCAGCCAGGTCACGAATGCGTTCCGTGATGCTGCTGCTCCGGTGTTCGGGGCGTATTCTTGGCGTCCTCCAGCGGCCTGAAACCTGTTGGCGTCGGCACGTGGGCATGTTGATACGGATCAAATGATGACCGGCGGCGTTCTTGACTCAGCGCTAGCAGCGCGCCGAGCCGTCTCGCTGTTGTTGCAACGACGATTGGGCTTTGGGGCAAAATCGGGAGCAGCCGCCATGGCTTTCAGGACGATACTTGCCGTTACGGGACCGCACGAGGGAGACGGTGATCTCAAGCCTGCCGCCGACCTGTGCAACGAGATCGGCGCCCATCTTGCTGTTCTGGTCGTTGCCGTAGCTGCGCCGCCACCAGTCGGGGAGTATGCCGCGGTCGTTTCAGAAGCCTGGCTCGACGAGCGTCGGGCCGTCGAGGATCTGTTGAAGAAGCGGACTGCTGACCTGTCGGCTTTTCTCGCCGGCAGCGTGCTTTCGGCCGATGTCTCCAGCGAATATCCGGAAGCCGGCTGGGCCGACGACACCATCGGCCGCCGTGCCCGCTATGCCGACATTACGGTCATTGGACCGGAGCTGCTCGCCAACGAAACGCTGAAAAGCAAAGCGATCGAAGGCGCATTGTTTTCTTCGGAAAAGCCCTTGCTGCTCATCCCCGCGGGGGCGCAGCCGACCCTGAAGCCGAAACGCGTGCTGATTGCATGGGACGCCCGTCTGGAGGCATCGCGTGCCGTCCGCGAATCCCTCGGCCTGCTGCCAGGCGCCGATGAGGTGCACCTAGTCATGGTCGATCCGGTGGAGGACGAGTACCGCCACGGGGCCGAACCCGGAGCCGACGCCGCCGCCTATCTCGCGCGGCATGGCGTGAATGTCACAGTCGACCGGCTGCCCAGCCTGGACCATTCAGTCGTCGACGTGCTTCGCCGGCACGCGCTCGACATCGCCGCCGACCTGATGGTGATGGGCGCTTACGGTCATTCCCGGTTGCGCGAGCGCATCTTCGGTGGCGTCACCGTCTCGATGCTTGAAGACCCGTCGATGCCGATCCTTATGGCGCGTTAGCCGCCGGCGCCCGTCATTGGCATCCCTTTTAAATCCCAAGGGATACTGTTGCCGCCCATCTAGCCGTCTCATCGGTATCGGCGGAGCCGCGAATCTGTGGTAAGCCGCCGCTCAACCAACCAAAGGACGACACCTGTGAGCGAACCGACCGTGGCCGAGGCGACCGAAAGTATCTATGCCTCCCTCCGGGCGGACAATGCCGACATCGACGCGCATATCGCGACGCTTAAGGCGGCGATGACACGAGAAGGGATAAAACAGGCGGTGTTCGATCCGACCAGGCTGGCGCAGAACAACCGTTCGGGCCGCAAGCTGATGCAGGCTTATTTTCGGCAGCGCGGCGTGAGCGTGAGGTTTTCGGCCTAGTAGGGCGCAGCCTGAGGCGCCACGGCCCGCCGGCAAACATTGTGGTCCAGGATCCGCCGGGGAGTTCAGGCAAGTCCGCTTTTGGCTTCTGTAGGCCGACATGCGGCTTCCGGCCCCGCCGACGTCAAAGTTCCTGGGAAATCGGCCGACAAATGGTCAATTCAATCACCTGCGCCGGCTGCCGAGCACATCGGCGACCGACTCGCCGCTTCTGGCCTTCGGATTTGACCGGCTATCGCATGAATCTGCTGCTTTGAGCGCTTCGGCGCGGTAAGCCTTGTCTAACGCTCCGATCCGTCGAACCGACGCGAAGAACCGTGGATAGTCGCCCGAACACAAATCGAACAAGCGGAGAAACGTCGCCACCTGATCGCCGTAGACGGAAGTCGCGGCGAGCTTCGCGTTGTCAATCGGAGAATCGAACCAGACATCGTATCCCTGGTATCCACGCCAGCGAGTGTCGCGCATCTCTCGGTAGCGCATCCGCAGCCGTTCGATCGCGGCCATCTTCGCGGCCCGCTTCTGCTCAGAGGTAGCGCTGCCGTCATAGACATGGCTTAGCTCGTCCCGGGTCTGCGACACCAGCGCAAGAAATTGAGCTCTGCGCCTCCGGTCGGCTTTGTAACGGCGCAACTCGCCAGTATCACCAGCCGCGCGCAGCCATTTTCTCACGCCGGTTGTTTCGACGGCGACAGCGAATGCCTCGTTGAATGCGGAATCGTCCTTCACATAGACGCGTTGGTGGGCCAGCTCATGGAAAACTAGCCCTGCAAGGTACGTTTCATCCTGGCTGAGCATCGTGCTTAGCAGCGGGTCACTTGACCAGCCAAGCGTGGAATATGCAGTGATGCCCGTCACATAGACCTCCAGGCCCTGTCTCTGAAGTTCGACAGCGGTTTCAATCGCAGACCTTTTGGAGAAGTATCCTCGGTACGGAACGCATCCAAACACCGGAAAGCACCATGTTCGTGGCGTCAGCGAGAATTCCGGCGCGGCGAAGATGGCCCATGTCACCGCGTCCCGACCAACGTTGACATAGCTGCGGTAGCTATCGTTGTCCGGCAGCGCTAGTTCATCTATCGCAAACTGTCGGATGGCGCTCGCCGATTCCATTCGAGCGCGTAATGTCCCAGGGATCGAAGGATCGTCGATCAGCTCTTCGACATCCTGGCGCGCCGCCATGATCTCCACGTGACCCTTCAAGGATTGTGCATAGTAGGAAATGCTCGTGCAACCTGCCAGGCCGGACATCACGATCGTCGCAGCAACCGAACGAAAAAATGCACGCATCACGGTTGCCCACGGCATTTGCTCACACGTCCGGATAGGGCAAACGTCGCAACTACGCCCGGTCCCAAACAGTGGCTCCAATTTGGTTGATGTCCTGGGATGAGGGTTTAGGTTAGAGGTTCGTCTTCGGCAAGATTGTCACAATGTGGTCATTCGCTGCCAAATTGCCGAATGTCCGCTATAAGCCGGACACGGCGGCATGCGAACTATCCGCCTAGGAGGTCTTTTTGTCCTGAAGCTTCCGGTCGCAATACGGCCCAACGCTTGGTCCGCAATGCGCCTAATGTCTGTCGTAGGGGTAAACTTTGCCTTCGCCTGGAAGCGGACAACGCGGCAGACCTAGACGGGGTCGCGTTTGCGGCTCGAAGCCGTCATCCGAGTCTTCGCTCAGTTTATGGGTCCCGACCCGTGTTCCGCCTTTCGCAGCAGGCCCTCGAGGCGAGCCGCCCATTCCCTGTTCCCATCTCTGAACGGACCAAGCGCGTCGCCTGCAGGCTCCGGGAGATCGCTTGCAGCGACGGCAAGGCGGCGAGCCTCCTGATTATGTCCCGCGGCCGCTTGGCAGCATGCCTGAATGCGGATGAGCGCCGGCCAATCAGGCCGCGCCTTAAGCGCCGCGCGTCCCGAGTTGAGCGCGCCCTCGACGTCGCCCGAAAAAAACAGCGCAAGCACCAAGAGGCTAAACCAGACCGCATTCTGGGGATCGTGGGGGTTGAGTTCGAGGCCGCGAGCCAATGGCTTTCGCGCACCGGCCGCATCGCCCACGAAAAGACGGGCCATACCGAGGACGAGATACCCCAAGGCAAAGCTCGGACCGAGTTCGATGGACCGTTCCGCTGCGAGGATCGCATGTTCGGCCCTGCCTGTGTAGGCTGACACAATCGCCAACGCATAGTGGGCATAGGGATTTCGAGCATCGAGATATATCGCCCGCAGGGCCGCATCGAGTCCTTCCTTCCCGTCTGCGGCGAGATTTTCCGTCCAACCATAGGCGATGAGGCCTGCGTTGACCCGCGCCAGCCAAATCTGCGCCTCGGGAAGCATGGGATCGAGTTCCGTTGCCTCTCGGAAGAATTGTCGTGCGAGACTGTGCGTCGGCTGCGTGACCTTGTGAAAGTTGAATGTGCCTTGCCGTACGAGATCCCAGGCGGTCACGTTGCCGGTGTGCGGAGCAACCTGAAGTCCATGGCGCAACAGCAACTCGGGCTCGACCGCCGCTGCGATCCGCTCGGCGATGGCGTCCTGCACAGCAAATACCTCGGCCACCGGAAGATCGTAATGTTCGGACCAGATGGTGGCGCCCTTTATTGCGTCGGCGAGGTGCACCGATATCCGCATCCGATCGCCGGCGCGCCGGATGGCTCCATCCACAAGAAAATCGACGCCAAGGTCGCGCGCGATAGACTTCGGATCCTTCGAGACATTCCCCCTTGCGAAACTCGCCCCGCGCGACGCGACGCGGAACCATCGGAACCGAGCGAGTGCCATGATCAGGTCGTCGGCGATACCGTCGGCCAGATACTGTCTCTCTGCACCGCCGCCGAGATTCTCGAAAGGCAGTACTGCAATAGCGGAGCTGGATCTCGCCTCTGAACGCCCTTCGCTACCGAGTCCGGCCGACCGGCTCTCTACCGGACCGGAAAATCTGTATCCGACCCGTGGGACCGTGACGATCCAGTCGCCGCCGTCTGATGCCGGGCCAAGCAGCTTGCGAAGGGCAGCAATCTGAACGGAAAGATTACTCTCCTCGACAGCGAGCCCAGGCCAAACGGCATCCATCAGCGCCGACTTGGTGACGACACGCCCATGTGCCGCGAGCAGAGCGGCAAGCAGCGAAGCGCCGCGGGTGCCGATGGAGACATGCCGATTCTCACGGTGAAGGCATCCGTCCTCGATAATGAACTCGAAGGGGCCGAATACAAGGTGCTGGGCGCTCATATTGGGAATGATACGCCCGATTTTGCAGTTTTTCGGAATTTTTCGGCGTCGTTTCAGGACTTGTGCCGACTCCGCGCGCAGATTCAGCTCCATGCAGCCGTTGAGGTGGTGAGAGCGATGAAAAACGAAACAATGCAACCGAAAAATGCTTCTGCGTTATCCGCGAAAATCGTACGCGGGAGTGACAGCTATATCGCCGAGCAAGGATCTGTCTATCGCTCGGGAGTGTCGGCGGAGAGCGTCGGATCTAGCATGCTGTGGCTCGGAACAATCTCGCTACCTGCAGGGCGACGAACCAGCGCCCATCGCCATCAGGGGCACGAGACAGCCCTTCTTATGACCGCAGGCAAAGAGATCGAGATCTGGTCGGGGGCCGCGCTCGAACGGTGCGATATGGTCCTCCCCGGCGACTACCTTTTCATTCCGGCCGGCGTTCCGCACGTGGCCGTCAATCGCAGCACGGAAAATGCCGAGTTCCTCGGTGCCCGCAACGACCCCGCAGCAAACGAGAGCGTCGTGCTGATGCCGGAGCTCGACGACATCGTACCCTCATCGGGCCGGGAGGTGCTCTATGACCATCATCGAACAACGTCTAGCTGCTATGGGCCTGGAACTGCCCGAGCCTCTGAAAGTTCGCGAGGGGCTGCATATGCCTTTCGCCTGGGTCCGGGTGCGCGGCAGCCGCGCCTACATCTCGGGTCACGTCGCGTGTAACCGGGATGGAACATTGGCAAGACCCCTCGGCAAGGTCGGGACCGAGGTTTCGCCAGAACAGGGTTACGCATCTGCGCGGCTCGTTGCCCTAGCCCATCTCGCGAGCCTCAAGCGGGCCGTCGGAAACCTCGATCGGGTTACTGCTTGGCTGCGCGTCTTCGCCATGGTGAATGTTGCTCCGGGTTTCAATGAGACACCACTGGTCACAAACGGCTATTCCGATTTGATACTGCACCTATACGGGCCTGACGCGGGCGCCCACGCCCGCTCGTCCATCGGCATGGCCATCCCTTTGAATGCGCCCGTAAACTGCGAAGCCGAAGTGGAAATTGACGGGTGACCGCGTGCGGTTACAAGCTTTTCGAGTCCCTCTGATTGGGCCGATACCTGTGACCCCAGAGGCAACCGCTTCCGACTCTCCACAACAGATGCCGGCGCAATCCTAGTATCGGCATTTATCCCATGTCTCGCGCAGCGGAACGGCAACTTCTCGACATCGCATTCCCGAAAGCTGACGGACGCCCCTCTGCCCCAAAATGACCATGAACGGCGAGGTTTGGTGGAAAACGGAACGTCCGCTGTCGGCGCACCCTCCAGCAAATTTCCACCACATCCCAGAACTAACGATCGCTTCATCGGGATTGGCTGATAGCTTCGGCACGTCTTGGCATGCATGACTGCGGGAGGATGCCCCCTTGAGAATGAGATATCTGCTAGCAGCCTCACTCGTTGTGGCGATCGTCCTGACGCTCAGATGGGAATGGCTGGAGCCCCATCACTTCGAGGATGACGTCATGCGAGCCGCGCTGGCGGAGGAAGTTCGCCGGGACGACACCCGTTGCCCGCTCAGCAGCAAAGCTGTGGAGCAGGCTCGGCCATGGGTTCTTGCAGCCTGCGCGGCAGGCGGGCTCGGCTGGCATGAGGCAGCGGCGAAATATGGCGACGATGCAGCCAGAGTGTTCCTCGTCTATGGCGAGGATGCGGATTTCGTGGAGGTTTTCGACCGCCTCGGCCATCCGGTCGTGCCGGTGATTGCTTACTTCGTGAAGAATGGATCGTCGCAGTACTTGTTGCAGGAAACCATCGGTCAGGGCCTCTCGAGCCTATGGGACGACCGGCAGGTGGGATTCGGCCTCGCCGAGATTTCGCCGGAGCAATATGGGCTTATTGCCATTCACGAGCTCAAGGATCGCGGGCATGAGATGCTGTCGGAGTTCGAGATCGTTGACGGAACAGCAGTCCGCAGACAGTTCACCCGCACGCTGCTTGGTGCGAAGAACATAGTCCTGGGCGGCGTTTCCGATCTGGAAGGGGTGATCACCCGCGGCGAGCGGCTTCCGACCTGGGGCGAGATGGGTTGGGCGGCCTTCGATGCGGCAATCGTCGTCGGGGGCATGGGCGCCACAGCCAAGGCATTGCGCGTTGCGAGGGCACCGGTGGCCGCAGCTGGTCGCGGAACTGTGCGGATAGTACATCTGAGGGCTGCAGGCAAAGGTGCGTTCCAATCGCTTTCCGCCGTCGGTACCGCAGCCGGTGTCGCCGCCGTCGTCGCACTTCCCTATGTGGCGATCACGCGACCTCACCTTCTGGCAAACGCAGCCGGTTGGATAGCCGAACAAGCAGGTCTCCCGGCTTGGCTCGGCGCCTTTGCAGCCTACCTCATACTCTGTCTTGTCCTGGCTTCTCTGCTGAGGATGGTTCTGGCGCCGCTGGCCTGGACGCTGCGAACGCTGAGCAAGATCGTTGGACGACTCGCCGGTGCCGGCGGTGTCCGATCCGCGGCAGCCTAAGTCCCGCGCACAGCGCCAATGGCAGGTTATAAATGGTGGATGTTAACGCTTCAGTCATTGGAGTCGCGATGTTGAATGCCTTCAGGTTTTAGGGGAGATTAAGCCGATGATAAAAGCGGGTACTCCGTTCGCCCTTATGCTGGAGATGCACGCTGTGGTCTTAGGCGTTCCAGCGCTTATTTTGCTGGCATCAGCCGCAATCGTTGCATTGATACGCCCTTGGCGCTTTTCTTCATCGGTCGGCTTGGCTTGCAAACTGGCTTCAGGAGTTGGCATCATGGCTGTGGCAGTTGTGCTCGCACAGGGAGCATTTCTTCTCGGCTTTGGCACGCTGTTAGAGGACCCACGCTATCGTTCTCACTTCGTCTGTGAACCCTGCTTTTGAGTCCCCAAAAGGGGGCGGTCAACAGAACGGCCGCTTGTTGCGCCGCTTCCTGACAGCTGCCGGACTGCTTACGGCCCACTATGCTCTCGAGCAGCAATGCGCCCTTATCGGACATTGAGAACAGCGTCGCCGTGCGCTCAGAAACGGACCCTCGCGATCCAGAATCGGCAGCTGGATGGACCAGCAAGCGCGTTCGGCCCAAGAGTCTAGCAACTGGTCGGTGAGCGGTCGGGTCCCAAGCCAATTTCCTGCGCTCCACTTTACTGCAAGACGGTCAAATTTGAGCTTCCTTATTCATGTTTTGTCGAGCGTATCTCTTAGAGTCGCTTAAACCTTCTGCGCCGTAAGTTTTAGCCGTGCTGAATCGCCCTCAGCGCCGATGACGACGAAATAGGAGAACGCAATGACTCGCAATCACGTTGAACGTCTTGAAGAGTTCAGGGAAATCCTGGTCGCGACTCGACGCGAAGGAGTCCGTAACGTGCACCATACCCGCGACGCAATGCGGGCAAGTGGCTTTCAGATCGGGGACAGCGACGGCTCCAGCTACGGAGCCGAGCTGAAGGAGCTCCAAGCGGAAATCGAGGCAGTCGATCGCGCCATCGAAGACGAGAAGCGGCTGGCCTTGGCCCTTGAGAGTGCGGCTCAATCCCGCCGGCCAATTAAGCCGAGAATCGTGAAGAGAACATAGAGTGCGGGACGGCCCCTGGTGCCCGCCGGGGCGTTTGCTTTTCAGGAAATAGACTGTGGCCGCGATGGGCTAACGCTTTCGGAAAAAAGCTAAGCCATTGTTTTTTCTGGTCGGAGTGGCAGGATTTGAACCTGCGACCCCATCGTCCCGAACGATGTGCGCTACCAGGCTGCGCTACACTCCGTGACCAGACCGCGGGCTTATAGCCGCCGTACTTCGTTCCTGCAAGCGCCAATGGCAGCGCTTCTGTCGCATTTCTTGCCGTTTCGCTCTAACGTCATACAGGTTTCAGTTCCCTGCGGGATAAACACCGCTTGACGGCTCGTGTAATAGGCATAGCCACCTGCGTTGAAACCACTCTGAATCCAGCCGCTTGGAGTTGCTGTCTTGTCCCTGAAGATTGTTAGCGAAGCCGTTCCCAACACTTTCGAGTTTGAAACCTCGGCGCTGATCAAGGCGTCCGGCTTTCGTGAGTATGATGCGCGCTGGTGGTTCGGCCATCCGGGCTCTGCCGAGCCGCCGGAGCTCAACCTGATCGGTGTCCAGGCGCTCGGCATGGGGCTCGGCACGATGATCCGGCGTTTGGGCGCCGGGCCGGACATCGTGACCGGGCATGATTTCCGCTCCTATTCGCTGGCGATCAAGCTGGCGCTGGTTTCCGGGCTGATGGCCGCCGGCGCGCGGGTTAGGGATATCGGGTTGGCGCTATCGCCGATGGCTTATTTCGCCCAGTTCGCGCTCGACACGCCGTCTGTCGCCATGGTCACCGCCTCGCACAACGAGAACGGCTGGAGCGGCGTCAAGATGGGGGCGGCGCGTCCGCTGACTTTCGGTCCGGAGGAAATGAGCGCATTGAAGGCGATCGTGCTTGCCGGCGACTTCGACCTGGTCGGCGGCGGCTCCTATGACTTCGTTGCGGATTTCCGCAAGATCTATCTCGACGACCTGACCCGCGACAAGCGCATAGCGAAAAAGCTCAAGGTGGTCGCCGCCTGCGGCAACGGCACTGCCGGCGCTTTTGCACCTGAAGCGCTGGAACGGATCGGCTGCGAGGTGATCCCGCTCGATGTCGAGCTCGATCATAGGTTTCCGAATTACAATCCCAATCCCGAAGACATGAAGATGCTGCACGCGATCCGCGACAAGGTGCTGGAGACAGGAGCAGATGTCGGGCTTGGCTTCGACGGCGATGGCGACCGCTGCGGCGTGGTCGACAATGAAGGCAACGAGATCTTCGCCGACAAGGTCGGCGTCATGCTCGCGCGCGACATTGCGCGCCTGCATCCAGGCTCGACCTTCGTCGTTGACGTCAAGTCGACCGGATTGTTCAATACCGACGCAGCGCTGCGCGCCGATGGCGCCGTCACCGATTATTGGAAGACCGGCCACTCCTATATAAAGCGGCGCGTGGCCGAGCTTGGCGCCATCGCCGGTTTCGAGAAATCCGGTCATTTCTTCTTCAACCCGCCGATCGGGCGCGGTTATGATGATGGTCTGATCACAGCCATCGCCATCTGCGAGATGCTGGATCGCAGCCCGACAAGCAGCATGGCCGATCTCTACCGCGACCTGCCGCTGACCTTCGGCACGCCGACCATGTCGCCGCACTGCGCCGACGAGCTGAAATATGGGGTGGTCGAGCGGGTCGTTTCCGACTTTCAGGCCATGAAGCATGACGGCGCCGTCTTCGCCGGCCAGAAGATCGCCGAGCTGATCACCGTCAATGGCGTTCGCGTCGTTGCCGAGGACGGCACCTGGGGCCTGGTGCGGGCGTCGTCGAACAAGCCGGAGCTTGTCGTCGTGGTGGAGAGCCCGGTGTCATCGGAGCGGCGCCGGCAGATGTTCGAAGCCGTCGACGCGGTGCTGCGCCGCAGCCCTGAGGTCGGCGCCTACAACCAGACGTTCTAAGTTCTCTGGCTAAGGTCTCTGGTCGGCGGCGCCGGTGAGCCTCAATAGGGGCTCGCCACATCCCCGGTCTCGACATAGACCGACTTCAACTGCGAATAGAGTGCCAACGCCGCAAGCGAGTTTTCTCGCCCGATTCCCGACTGCTTGAAGCCTCCGAAGGGAATTTCGACGGGCGTCAGGTTGTAGGCGTTGATCCAGCAGGTGCCGGCCTGCAACTCGGCGATGACGCGGTGGGCGCGCGGCAGGTCGCGCGTGAACACGCCGGCGGCAAGGCCAAATTCGGTATCGTTGGCGCGCTCGATCACCTCGTCCTCACCGTCGAATTTCAGCACGCTCATGACAGGCCCGAAAATCTCCTCGCGCGCGATGCGCATCGTGTCGGTGACGCCGGTGAAGACCGTCGGCTCGACGAAGAAGCCGCCGCCGAAACCCTGCAGTGAGGGCACGTTGCCGCCGCAAGCGAGCACGGCGCCATCCTGCTTGCCGGTCTCGATATAGCCGATGACCTTTTCATGCTGGGCCTTGGAGACCAGCGGCCCCATCTGCGTTTCCTGGTCGAGCGGATCACCGATACGGATCTTCTTGGTCCGCTCGACCAGCCGTTCGACGAAGCGGTCGTGGATGCCCTTCTGCACGAACACCCGCGTGCCGTTCGAGCAGATCTGGCCGGTTGAATAGAAATTGCCGAGCATGGCGCCGCCAATGGCATTTTCGAGATCGGCATCGTCGAAGACGATCAGCGGCGACTTGCCGCCAAGTTCCATGGTGGCGTGCTTCATCTTCGAGCCGGCGAGCGACAGCACCTTGCGGCCGGTCGGCACCGAGCCGGTCACCGAAACCTTGGCGACGACATCGTGCCCGACGAGGCCGGCCCCGACATCGCCATAGCCCTGCACGACGTTGAACAGCCCGTCGGGCAGGCCGGCCTCGGTGTAGATTTCGGCGAGCGCCAGCGCCGACAGCGGCGTGTTCTCCGACGGCTTGAACACCATGGCGTTGCCCATGGCGAGTGCCGGCGCCGATTTCCAGCCGGCGATCTGGATCGGGTAGTTCCAGGCGCCGATGCCGACGCAGACGCCCAGCGCCTCGCGCCTTGTATAGGCAAAGGCGCCGCCGAGATCGACGGACTCGCCATTATAGGCAGCGACCGCGCCGCCGAAATATTCGAGGCAGTCGGCTGCCGATGGCGCGTCCGCCACCAGCGTCTCCTGGATCGCCTTGCCGGTATCCAGCGTCTCGATGCGCGCCAGGTCGGCGTTGCGCACGCGCAATATGTCGGCGACGCGGCGCAGGATGCGCCCGCGCTCGACCGGCTTCAGCCGCGCCCAGGCCGGTTGTGCTGCACGCGCTGCTTCGATCGCCAGTTCCAGCACGTTCGGCGTCGCCGAACGCAGCATCGCGATGGTCTCGCCGGTTGCCGGATAGATGACCGGCAGCGGCGCACCTTGCTCATCGTCGATGTAGCGTCCGTTGACATAGTGCGATGCCTTTGGCTGGGCGCGCATGGGATCTTCTCCAAATTGTCTTTCGATGGGCCCGGCGGGCAGACACCGCCGGATCATCGCTTATCGCATCGGCCCGAAAACCGGAATCGATTTTCGGAAAGCACGATGCGAGGACTAAAAAAGCGATAGAGCGCTTGTGCGTCCGAATGGACCCAAGTCGTTCTATCGATCCGACACCTGCCAGCGCGGATTGATCCATGGTTCCTGGTTGGACGGCGCCAGCGGCGTGCGGCCGAGAATGTGGTCGGCGGCCTTTTCGCCGGTCATGATCGACGGCGCGTTGAGATTGCCGTTGGTGACGCGCGGGAAGATCGAAGAATCGGCGATCCGCAGCCCGTCGACGCCGATGACACGGCATTGCGGATCGACGACGCTCATCGGATCATCCTTGCGGCCCATCTTGCAAGTGCCGCAGGGGTGGTACGCGCTTTCGGCGTGATCGCGGATGAAGGCATCGAGATCGTCGTCCGACTGCACCTTCGAGCCCGGCGAGATCTCCTTGCCGCGATAAGGGTCGAAGGCCGACTGGCCGAAGATCTCGCGCGTCAGCCGGATGCAGTGGCGGAACTCGATCCAGTCGTCCGGATGCGACATGTAGTTGAAGCGGATCACCGGCTTCGATCCGGGATCGGGCGAGCGCAGCGTGACGGAACCGCGCGACTTCGATCGCATCGGCCCGACATGCGCCTGGAAACCGTGCGCTTTCGCCGCCGCCTTGCCGTCATAGCGGACCGCCGCCGGGATGAAATGATACTGGATGTCGGGATAGTCGACGCCGGCGCGCGAGCGCACGAAGGCGGCCGCCTCGAAATGGTTGGTTGCGCCGAGGCCCGATTTGAAGAACAGCCATTGCGCGCCGATCAGCGCCTTGGAGAACGGGTTCAGCACCGAATTCAGCGTGATCGGCTGCGTCGATTCCTGCTGGATGTAGAGTTCCATATGGTCCTGCAGGTTGCGGCCGACGCCGGGCCGGTCGGCGATCACCGGAATGCCGTATTCCCTCAGATGTTGGGACGGGCCGATGCCGGACAGCATCAAGATCTTGGGCGAATTGATCGAGGAGGCGGCAACGATCACTTCACGTCGCGCCTTGATCACCTGAATCCGTCTGCGCACTTCGATCTCAACACCGGTGGCGCGTTGATTCTCGATGATCACCCGTCGGGCGAAGCCCTTGACCAGGCTTACATTTTTCCGCCTCAGCGCCGGCCTGAGATAGGCACTCGCCGCCGACCAGCGGCGGCCGCCGCGAATGGTCTGCTCCATCGGACCAAAGCCTTCCTGCTTCGCGCCGTTGTAGTCGTCGGTCAGCTCGAAGCCGGCCTGACGGCCTGCCTCGACGAAGGCGCCGTAGAGTGGATTCGTCCTTGAGCCGCGCTGCACGGTCAGCGGGCCGCCGTGGCCGCGCCAGCCATTCTCGCCGCCGTTGGCGTCCTCCATGCGCTTGAAGTAGGGGAGCACGTCGGCAAACCCCCAGCCAGCCGCGCCCTGTTCTGCCCAATGGTCGAAATCGCGGGCGTGACCGCGTACATAGACCATGCCGTTGATCGAGGACGAGCCGCCGATGACCTTGCCGCGCGGCGTCGCCAGCACACGGCCGCCGAGATGCGGCTCCGGCTCGCTGGCAAAACCCCAGTCGTAGAGGCTCATATTGAGCGGGATCGACAGCGCCGACGGCATCTGGATCAGCGGCCCGATGTCGCTGCCGCCAAATTCGATGACGATCACCGAATATTTGCCATCCTCCGACAGCCGGTAGGCCATGGCCGAGCCGGCCGAGCCGGCGCCGATGATGACGAAATCCGCCTCAAGCATGGTTCATATGCGCCCATCGTTCGTATGCGTCATGAAATCGGCGAGCGAGACATTGCCGCCGGTTGTCACCACGAGAACGCTCTTGCCGCTCACATCCACCTTGCCGCCGAGCAGCGCCGCCAGCGATGCAGCGCCCGAAGGTTCCAGCACCAGCTTCAACCGTTCGAAGGCGACGCGCATCGCGCCGCGCACCGATTGATCGTCGACGGTGATGCCGCGAACGCCCGCGGTCCTGACCGCCGCGAACGGCGCGTCGCCGGGCCTGCGCGCCATCAGCCCGTCGCATATCGATTTCGGCCCGATCGGCATGGTTTCGATGACGCCATGCGCCAGCGACGCGCCCATGCCGTCGAAACCGTCCGGCTCGACGCCAATGATCTCGGTCGCCGGCGACAGATAGTGGAAAGCCAGCGAAACGCCGCCGATCAGCCCGCCGCCACCGACCGTGCAGAACAGCAGATCGGCGCTGGCATTCTTGGCATCGAGTTGCTCGAGTGCCTCCAGCCCGGCACCAGCCTGGCCGGCGACGATCTCGGGGTCATCGAACGGATGCAGCAGCGCCAGCCCCTCGGTCTCGGCGATCTCTCGCGCCGTGGCGGCGGCAACCTCCTCACGCGCGCGCTCGCCATGGTCGGTCAGCACCGCGCGCGCGCCATAGCCGGTCGTTGCGTCGCGCTTGGCGGCCGGCGCGTCGATCGGCATGACGATGGTCACTGGAATGCCCAGCGCCTGGCCGGCGGCGGCCAGCCCTTGCGCAAAATTGCCGGAGGAATAGGCGACGACGCCCTTCCTGGCTTCATCGGGCGAAAGCCGCTTCAGCCGCCAAAAGGCGCCGCGCACCTTGAAGGAACCCGCCCATTGCAGCGACTCCGGCTTGACGAAGACGCGCAAGGCGCCGGTCTCTCGGGCCAAGGCCGCCGATTCCAGCAGCGGCGTGATCTGCGTCGCCTTGGCGGTGACGGCATAGGCCTGTTTGAGGTGATCGAGGGAGGGGACCTGGGTTGTCATCATTCGCCTCGTGGAAAGCGCTTCTGCTCTTCGAGCAGGTCGAGGTTCATGTGGTTGCGCATGTAACGTTCCGAGGCCTTCTGCAGCGGCTGGAATTCCCAGGGGTAATGCGTGCCGTTGCGCAGCGCCGGATAGACCACCCAGCGGCGCGCCTGGCTGGCGCGTACGGCGGCATCGAAGGCAGCCATGTCCCAGCGCGCCCGGACCTTATCGGTGAAAGAAGCCACCAAAGCCGCGTGCGCCGGGTCGGCGGCGAGGTTGGTCAATTCCCGCGGATCCGATTCAAGATCAAACAGTTGCGGCGGATCGATCTCGCAATGGATGAATTTATAACGGCCCTCGCGGATCGCCACCATCGGCGCGTTGGAGCCTTCGGCCGCATATTCCATCAGCACAGGTTCAGTGCGCGTCTTGCCGTCGAGCAGCGGCAGCAGCGACTGGCCGTCGGTCCATAGCGCAATCCCGCTCATGTCGATGCCGGCGAGGTCGCAAAGCGTCGGCACGACGTCGAGATTGGAGACCGGTGCGTCGATCAGGATGGCCGAAATGTCTTTTCCGGCGATCATCAGCGGCACCCGCGCCGAGCCCTCGAAGAAGCACATCTTGAACCACAGGCCGCGCTCGCCGAGCATGTCGCCGTGATCGGAGCAGAACAGGATGATCGTGTCGTCGAGCATCCGCGTGCGCTCGAGCACCGACAGCAGTTCGCCGACCTTGTCGTCGAGATAAGAGATGCTGGCGAAATAGCCGCGCCGCGCGCGGCGGATCTGCTCGCCGGTGATGTCGAAACTGTCAGAGTCGCTGGCGCGGTAAAGCCGCTGCGAATGCGGATCCTGTTCGTCATAGGGGATGAAGCCGACTTCCGGCTCGAGCGCCGGGCAATCCTCGTAGAGATCCCAATAGCGCCGGCGCGCGACATAGGGGTCGTGCGGATGGGTGAAGGAGACGGTCAGGCACCACGGCCGGCGCGCGGCATCGTCCGAAACGCGGGCGAAATCATAAAGCTTCTGCACCGCGTGAAAAGCGACTTCGTCGTCATATTCCATCTGGTTGGTGATCTCGGCGACGCCGGCGCCGGCCACCGAGCCGAGATTGTGATACCACCAGTCGATCCGCTCGCCGGGCTTGCGATAATCCGGCGTCCAACCGAAATCGGCCGGATAGATGTCGGTGGTCAGCCGCTCCTCGAAGCCATGCAACTGATCCGGCCCGACGAAATGCATCTTGCCGGACAGGCAGGCGTGGTAGCCGGCGGCACGCAGATGATGCGCATAGGTCGGGATCGACGAGGCGAATTCGGCGGCATTGTCATAGACCTCGGTGCGCGACGGCAACTGGCCGCTCATGAACGCCGCACGGCCCGGCGCGCAGAGCGGCGAGGCGGTGTAATTGTTCTTGAAGCGCGCCGAACGAGCCGCCAGCGCCTTCAGATGCGGCGCATGCAGGAAGTCTGCCGGCCCATCCGGGAACAATGTGCCGTTGAGCTGATCGACCATGACGATCAGAAAATTGGGTCGCTTCGACGTCACTGCGCGCTCCGCCGCCCGAGTTTCGTTTCGAGATAGTCCTCGATCAGCGCGATCGCGGTCGCGGCATTGGGCACGCCGTCCTTCAGCGCGCGCCTAATGTAGAGCCCGTCGATCAGCGCCGCTGTCGCCTCGGCGACGCGGTCGGCTTCGCTTCTCGGCAGGATGCAGGTCAGCCCGCTCAACAGATTGGAATGCAGGCGTCGCGCATAGACCTTGAGCAGCCGGCGCAGCGCTGGCGATTTCTGCGCCTCGACATAGAAGGCGAGCCAGGCGGCTATCGTTTCCGGCTGGAACTGGGCGTCGGAGAAATTGACCGCGACCACCGCCGAAACGCGCTGGCGTGGCGTGCTGGCCGATCGAAGCGCGCGCCGCATGTCGGCGGTCAGCTCGGCCAAGATGTGCCGCATCGTCGCCAGCAAAAGTTCGTCCTTGGCGCCGAAATAGTGATGGGCGAGCGCCGAGGACACCCCGGCTCGCCCGGCGATTTCCGACATCGTCACATCAAGCGAACCGCGCTCGCCGATCGCCGAGATCGTCGCGTTGATCAGCGCCCTGCGGCGCAGCGGCTCCATTCCGATTTTCGGCATCTTTGCTCCGGTCCGTTGCGGCAAGACTATTTTTTATTGACGGATCAATCAACAAAAATCCGACGCGATTGTGTGGCAAATGTCAGCTGCCGTGACCAGATATCAAGATCAAGTCGCTGTGTGGTTCTGGCCCCTTTACGAAGTCGCTGGAACGGTTCATTCTTGAACAATGTTGATAGCGCGCCGCGACATCGCGTAGCCCGGCCGCAGGGATGGAGATAACCATGACAGCATGCATCGTCGGCTGGGCGCATTCGCGCTTCGGCAAGCTCGAAGGCGAGACGCTGGAGGGCCTCATCACCAAGGTGGCTAGCGAGGCGCTCGATCATGCCGGCATCGGTCCGGACGAGGTCGATGAGATCGTGCTCGGCCACTTCAATGCCGGCTTTTCCGCACAGGATTTCACCGCAAGCCTGGTCCTGCAGGCCGACGACCGGCTGCGCTTCAAGCCGGCGACGCGGGTCGAGAACGCCTGCGCCACCGGCTCGGCGGCGGTCAGGCAAGGCATCCGCGCCATCGACGCCAATGCGGCGCGTATCGTGCTGGTGGTCGGCGCCGAGCAGATGACGACGACATCTGGTCCGGAAATCGGCAAGAATCTTCTCAAGGCCTCGTATCTGCCCGAGGAGGGCGACACGCCGGCAGGCTTCGCCGGCGTTTTCGGCCAGATCGCGCAAGCCTATTTCCAACGCTATGGCGATCAGTCGGACGCGCTGGCGATGATCGCCGCCAAGAACCACAGGAACGGCGTCGACAATCCCTACGCGCAGATGCGCAAGGATTTCGGCTATCAGTTCTGCCGGCACGAGAGCGAGAAGAACCCCTTCGTCGCCGGTCCCCTGAAGCGTACCGACTGCTCGCTGGTCTCGGACGGCGCCGCCGCCCTGGTGCTTGCCGACACCGCGACGGCATTGAAAATGCGCCGCGCCGTCGCTTTCCGCGCCAACGAGCATGTGCAGGATTTCCTGCCGATGTCGAAGCGTGACATCCTGGCATTCGAGGGTTGCGAGCAGGCCTGGAGCCAGGCGTTGAACAAGGCCGGTGTGACGCTCGACGATCTGTCCTTTGTCGAGACGCATGACTGCTTCACCATCGCCGAGCTGATCGAATATGAGGCGATGGGCCTGGCGAGACCGGGCGAGGGCGCAAAACTGGCGCTGGACGGCGAGACGGCGAAGGACGGCCGGCTGCCGGTAAATCCGTCAGGTGGGCTGAAGGCCAAGGGCCATCCGATCGGCGCCACCGGCGTGTCGATGCATGTGCTGAGCGCCATGCAGCTCGTCGGCGAGGCCGGCGGCATCCAGGTGCCCGGAGCAAAGCTCGGCGGCATCTTCAATATGGGCGGCGCCGCGGTCGCCAACTACGTTTCCATTCTCGATCGGATCAGATAAAAGCGGCCCGCATTACAGCGTCGCGCGCCCTTCCGGACGCGAAAAGGACGCTGTAACACTTTGATTTTACGCATGATCCTTTTCGAAAATCGAATCCGATTTTCGAGGTCATGCGTTAGCGGGGAATTCATGACAAATCCGGTTCTGGTCGAAGTTTTGCGCGGCGCCGTGGTAGAGAGCGCGCATCGTGGCGCCATTGCGGTCTTCGATGCCGATGGCAAGCCGTTCCTGGAAATCGGCGATACGGCTCGCCCGGTGTTTCCGCGCTCGGCGGTCAAGGCGATCCAGGCGCTGCCGCTGGTCGAAAGCGGCGCCGCCGCTGCGTATGGCTTCGGCGATCGCGAACTGGCGCTGGCCTGCGCTTCGCATTCCGGCGAGCCGGCGCATGTCGAACTGGCGCGGGCGATGCTGGCCAAAGCCGGGCTGGACGACACGGCGCTGGAATGCGGCGCGCATTGGCCGTCAAGCCATGACGCGACAGTTGCGCTCGCCCGTGCCGGCACCTCGCCAAACGCGCTGCACAACAATTGTTCTGGCAAGCATGCAGGCTTTCTCTGCACCTGCGTCCACGCCGGCGTCGCTCATCGCGGCTATGTCAAATCCGGCCATGCCTCGCAGGACATGGTGCGCGATGCAATGCAAGCGGTGACCGGTGCTGCCCATGATGTCGATCATTGCGGCACTGACGGCTGCTCGATCCCGACCTACGCCGTGCCGCTACGCAGCTTCGCGCTCGGCCTTGCCCGCATGGCGACAGGTATTGGCTTTGAACCCATTCGCGCCAAAGCCGCAAAGCGGCTGCTTTCCGCTTGCATGGCCGAGCCATTTTTCGTCGCTGGCACGGGCAGGGCTGATGTTGCGCTGATGCAGGCTGCGTCAGGCCGGATTTTTGTGAAGGGAGGGGCCGAAGGCGTCTATTGCGCGGCACTTCCCGAGCTTGGCCTTGGCATTGCGCTGAAATGCGATGATGGCGCCGGCCGCGCCGCTGAAGTCATGGTCGCGGCCTGCATGGCCAAGGTTTTGCACGCCGACAAGGCGCTGGCGGCGATACTGGTCGAACAGGCACATCCGCCCGTGGAAAACCGGATCGGCGCCAAGGTCGGCTCACTCCGCCCCACTGCTGCGCTGGGCTGAGAACGGGCTTCGGCTCCCAGGATTGCGTCCGAGGGTCAGATGCGCATATCCGCACAGAGTCCGAGTGTCCGGCCGTCGCGCCGCAGGAATCGTGTCACGCCGGATCGGCAGATCCGGTTTGCCGGCAATAGCTTGTGGAGTCGCCACGCGAGGCATAAGCTCGACTGATGAGCAGAGCCTTCACGCGCGAAGAAGATAGCGAAAACGCCATCGCCGGCATCGGCGAGCGGCCGATCAGCCACCATCGCAATCTGGTGACGCAACGCGGCCTGGCGCTGATCGACGCCGAACTGGCTGCCCTGCGCGACGATCTGGGCAGAGCGGAAAAGAGGGCCGACCGCGAGCGCATCGCGCTCATCTCGCGCGACCTGCGCTACTGGACCGCGCGGCGTGAAAGCGCCGAGCTTTCCGTGCCGGATCCGGGCAGCGACCTGGTTCGCTTCGGCATGGGCGTCACGCTGGAAGGCGATGACGGCAGGAAGGTGCACTGGAGGATTGTCGGCGAGGATGAGGCCGATCCGGCCAAGGGGACGATTTCCCATGTTTCACCGATGGCCTTGGCCTTGTTCGGCAAGAGGATCGGCGAAATTGCCGTGGTGAACGGCAGGGAGTGGGAGATTGTGAAGCTCTCCGACAGCTAATGCATGTCGCCCAAGCATGCGGGCCTGACCGGAGGGTGCGCAGCGGTTTTGCGATAGCGACCGCATAAAAACGAGAACTTAAAGCGCGTCGCGGGAATCCATCCCGAACGCGACGCACATTAGCCCTCGACCTTGACGACATGGTCGCGGAAGAACGCCGCAGCACCCGCCTCGTCGATTTCGCCGGCGGCGACGCCCATTACGAACTCATAGATCGTGCCGTTGTCGGCCGTCAGCATATAGCCGTTGACAATCAGGAATGCGCCGGCGGCGACGATGGCCGTGCGCTTGTTGCCGTCGACAAAGGCGTGATTTCTGGCGATGCCGAAGATATAGGCCGCCGCCAGATCCTCGATCGATGGATCACCATAGTTCGCCTTGTTCTCGGCTCGGGCGAGCGCCGATTCGAGGGCATTCTCATCCCTCAAACCGTGCGCTCCGCCGTGCCGACGCAACTGCTCGGCGTGCATGGCTTCGACCGCACGCCGGCTCAGGAACTCCCAGCTCATTCGGCGAGCTTCTGAAGCGCGACTTTGTATTTGTCCATGACTTGGCGAGCAGCTTCCATCTGCCGCTCGAAGCTGTCGTCCACTGGCCGAAGGGCGATGCCCTTGCTCGTTTCGACGATCTCAAGCTGATCGCCGGCCTTCAGATTCAGGCGATCGAGAATTTCCTTGGGCAGGATCACGCCTTCGGAATTGCCGATTTTGCGAATGGTCGTGTTCATGGATTCAACCCTTGTTGCAACGCCAATTATAACTCAAATTGTCGGTCGTTGCAACATGGATTATAACAAGTTCAGCCGGCCTGCAGTAGCCTGTCCATCAGCCGCTCCGCCGCTTCCGGGATGACGGTGCCTGGCGGGAAGATTTCCACAGCACCCGCCTGCCGTACCGCCTCATGATCTTGCGGCGGGATGACGCCGCCGGCGACGATCAGCATATCGTCGCGGCCAAGCTTCTTCAGCGCGTCCCTGAGTTCGGGAATGAGGGTCAAATGACCCGCGGCCAGCGACGAGGCGCCAATGATATGCACGTCGTGCTCGACGCCAAGCCTGGCGATCTCGTCCGGCGTCTGGAACATCGGCCCGACGGTGACGTCGAAGCCTAGATCGGCAAAGGCGGTGGCGATCACTTTCTGGCCGCGATCGTGGCCATCCTGTCCCATCTTGGCGACGAGAATGCGTGGCTTGCCGCCGGACTTCTCCTCGAACGCGACGATCTTGTCCTGCAGCCGATCGACCGCCGGATTGTCGCCGAGCGCCTTGCGATAGACGCCGGAGATCGTCTGGACGGAGGCGACATGGCGGCCAAAAACCTTTTCCAGCGCCAGTGAAATCTCGCCGACTGTGGCGTTGGCGCGTGCGGCGCGAATGGCGAACTCCAGCAGATTTTCGCCGCTCTCCGCAGCCCGGCTCAGCGCACTCAGTGCGCTCTCGACGGCGCCGACGTCGCGCGTGCCTTTCAGCCGCTGCAGTTTCGACAATTGCCGGGCCCTGACTTCGGCGTTGTCGATCTTCAGCACGTCGACTTTGATATCCGTCCCGGGACGATAGGCGTTGACGCCGACCAGGATCTGTTCGCCGGAATCGATCCGCGCCTGCGTGCGCGCGGCGGCCTCTTCGATGCGCAGTTTCGGTATGTTTTTTTCGGTTGCGGCGGCCATGCCACCCAGGCTCTCGACCTCTTCGATATGGGCAAGCGCGCGCGCCGCCAGGTCATGCGTCAGCCGTTCGAGATAGGCAGAGCCGCCCCACGGGTCGATGATGCGGGTGGTGCCGGATTCCTTTTGCAGGATGAGCTGCGTGTTGCGGGCGATGCGGGCCGAATGGTCGGTCGGCAGCGCCATCGCCTCGTCGAAGGCGTTGGTGTGCAGCGATTGTGTATGACCCTGCGTCGCCGCCATCGCCTCGATCATGGTGCGAATGATGTTGTTGTAAGGGTCCTGCGCCGTTAGCGACCAGCCCGAAGTCTGGCAATGGGTGCGCAGCGACAGCGAGCGCTCGTCCTTCGGCGAGAAGTTCTTCAGCATCAGGGTCGACCACAAAAGGCGGGCTGCCCTCAGCTTGGCGACTTCCATGAAGAAGTTCATGCCGATCGCCCAGAAGAAGGACAGGCGCGGCGCAAAACGGTCGATATCGAGCCCCGCCGCGACACCGGCGCGGGCATATTCGATTCCATCGGCGATCGTGTAGGCGAGCTCGAGGTCGGCGGTCGCCCCTGCCTCCTGCATGTGATAGCCGGAGATCGAAATCGAATTGAACCTCGGCATGTGCTGCGACGTATAGGAGAAAATGTCCGACACGATCCGCATCGAAGGCTTTGGCGGATAGATGTAGGTGTTGCGCACCATGAACTCTTTTAGAATGTCGTTCTGAATGGTCCCGGCGAGGTCCTTTTGCGCAACGCCCTGTTCTTCCGCGGCGACGATGTAGAGCGCCATGATCGGCAGCACCGCGCCGTTCATGGTCATCGACACCGTCATCTCGTCAAGCGGGATGCCGTCGAAGAGCTGGCGCATGTCGAGGATGGAATCGATGGCGACGCCTGCCATGCCGACATCACCGGCAACGCGCGGATGATCGCTGTCGTAGCCGCGATGCGTGGCAAGGTCGAAAGCGACCGACAGTCCCTTCTGGCCGGCCGCGAGGTTGCGCCGGTAAAAGGCGTTCGACTCTTCCGCCGTCGAGAAGCCGGCATATTGCCGGATCGTCCACGGCTGCTGGACATACATGGTCGGGTAGGGGCCGCGCACGAATGGCGGCAGGCCCGGATAAGTGTCGAGATGCGGCAACCCCTTGAGGTCGCCCTGGTTGTACAGATGCTTGATGGCCAGGCCTTCCGGGGTCATCCGCTGGCCCTTGACCTCAATCGGCGCCCGGCGCGGCGCCGACCAGCCGATCTGGCTGAAATCCGGGATCATGATGCTGCTCCGATCGATTGATCGATACGGATCGGAAACAGCGGCTCGCACACCGCGACGCCCTCGGTGACCGAGGGCCGCCGCTCCGCCGCCAAGGTTTCGACCGGACGTCCGGTCTTCGACGGGTGAAGGGTCGTGCCGATGATGGCCCGGTCGCCCGCCTGATAGGCGGCATTGCGGCGGGCGGCGGCCGCCTGAACCCGTTTCTGGATGTGTCCTTGCTGCAGGCTGGACAGCACGCCGCCTTCCGCCTCGATCCGCTGGAATTCTTCCCAGGCAGCTTCACAGAGTTCGCCAGTCAGCGCTTCAACGGCGCCCGAACCGCAAGCAGGGTCGGCGACATGATCGATATGGCTTTCGTTGGCCATGATCAGTTGCGTATTGCGGGCAACACGGCGGGCAAAGCCCGCCGGCAGGCCATGCGCGATCGTATGAGGCAGGATGGAGACCGAGTCCGCCCCGCCGGTTGCCGCGGCAAAAGCGGCGATCGTGGTGCGCAGGATGTTCGTCTCCGGGTCCGCCGAAGACATCATGCGGAACGATGTCTCGGCATGGATGTTGGCGGTGGCGGCGGAGATCGAGCATGCCTCCTGGACCCGCGTCCACAGCCTGCGCAGGGCCCTGACCTTGGCCATCGATACGAACTGGTCCTGGTCGACGCTCAGCGCAAAGCCGATATGGGGCGCCGCATAGACAAGCGGCTGGCGCGCCTCCTCGAACATCCGGAGATAGGAGACCGCCGAAGCCATCATGGTGCCCAGCTCCTGCGCTTCGGTGGCACCGGCATTGTGGAAGACGCGTCCGTCTGCCTCCAGCAGGACCCCGGGCACGCCCATCGAGAAAAAGTGCGCCAGGGACTGCGGCATCGACGCCTGCAAGGCCTCGATCGACATCCGCAACCGGCCGGTTCCGGCAAAGATCGCCGCCGGGTCGATGCCGAAGGACAGGTTGAGCTTTGCCGGGTCTGACCGGCGCTTGCTCAAGAACGCAACCAGCCAGTCGGCCACGGCGCGGCTCCAGGGATGCGCGTCGATGCGGACTTGGATGCGGTGGAGCGGCACGCCGTCCAGCACGGTCTCCAGCGCCTCGGCAGTCCTCGGCAGGCCGTAGCCGAACGCATTCGGCGCGCCTTCGAAGACAAGCGACAATCCGGTGGCGCCCTGTGCGACGTCCTCCAGGGCCTGGGCTTTGGCGCGGCCGACATCCGGATCGTCGATACGCTGGCTGACGATCCACGGCGATCCGGGGTTTGCCCGTGGGAGAGGCTCTGCGGTGACCGAACGATCATAAAGCGGTTCGATGCGGATGCCATCGTCCGCATGGGATACGAGTTTTTCCTCGAAGGATCCGCCGGCCAGGGCTTTTTCCGCAAGGGCTAGCCACCGCTGCCGGTCAGGGTTCGGAAGTTCGGCATCGTGGTTCAAGGCACCGGCCATCCGCTCTCCTCGTCTTCTCGGCCGATAGGCCTGGAACGTCAGTCTACGGTTCCCCGTCGCATATCACAATGCAACACGCGCCCTGCGACGGTGAACCGTCAACCGATTGCCAAACATGCGCAAAATCCGCAAGCTCCAAAACCCAATTTCGACCATGGCCATTGTCGCTGCGCAATGGCGTCATTATACCTGCGGCGAGCCCCGCTACTTTCAATAGATCAGGGCATTCAACACTTCAGGTTGCGGAGACCCGACACATGGCTGACGACACCAGTATTTTCATCGGAGCCAGCCGAAAGCCTGATGACAGCTACCAGCGCGCCGAAAACCTGCTGCTTCAGTATGGCAATCGTCATGGCCTGGTCACCGGCGCGACCGGCACCGGCAAGACCGTGAGCTTGCAGATTTTGGCGGAAGGTTTCTCCAATGCCGGCGTGCCGGTCTTCTGCGCCGACATCAAGGGCGACCTGTCCGGTATCGCCATGATGGGCGCGGCACAGGATTTTCTGGTCAAGCGCGCCGAGCAGGTCAAGCTCGATCCCTATGATTTCCAGGAATTTCCGGTCATATTCTGGGATCTTTTCGGCGAGCAGGGCCATCCGATCCGCGCCACCGTCTCGGAAATGGGGCCGCTGCTGCTGTCGCGGCTTATGAACCTGTCCGAGGCGCAGGAAGGCATCATGAACATCGCCTTCCGCATCGCAGACGAGGAAGGCTTGTTGCTGCTGGACCTCAAGGACCTGCAAGCGCTTCTTGCCAACATCGCCGAACGCGCCGAAGAAATCGGCGCTCGCTACGGCAATGTGACGAAACCTTCGGTAGGCGCAATCCAGCGCACGCTGCTGGTTCTGGAGCAGCAGGGCGCGACGAATTTCTTCGGCGAGCCGGCATTGCGGATCGCCGACATCATGCGCACCACCCGCGACGGGCGCGGCGCGATCAGCGTGCTGGCCGCCGACAAGCTGATGATGAATCCCCGGCTCTATGCGACATTCCTGCTGTGGCTGATGTCGGAACTGTTCGAGGAGCTGCCCGAAGTCGGCGATCCCGACAAGCCAAAGCTGGTCTTCTTCTTCGACGAGGCGCACCTTCTGTTCGACGACGCGCCGAAGGTGCTGATCGACCGCGTCGAGCAGGTGGTCCGCCTGATCCGTTCGAAGGGCGTCGGCGTCTACTTCGTCACCCAGAATCCACTGGATATCCCCGAAACCGTTCTGGCCCAGCTCGGCAACCGGGTGCAGCACGCCCTGCGCGCCTACACGCCACGGGAGCAGAAGGCCGTGAGGACCGCCGCCGAGACGTTCAGGCCTAATCCCGACTTCGACTGTGCTACCGTGATCACGCAGCTCGGCACCGGCGAGGCGCTGGTCTCGACGCTGGAAGCCAAAGGTGTTCCGTCCATGGTCCAGCGGACGCTGGTTCGCCCGCCGTCGTCGCGACTTGGCCCGATCACGCCTGACGAGCGCCGCACGCTGATCACCGAGAGCCCGGTTGTGGGACAGTACGATCAGACCGTCGATCGCGAATCGGCTTTCGAGATGCTGCAGAAAAAAGCCAAGGATGCGTTGGACGCGGAGGCGCAGCAGCAGGAGAGCGGCGGCTCGCGCTGGACCATTCCAGGCTTCGGCAATGACGATCCCGCCCCCCAGCCCACCGGCGGCAGGCGAGCACCGGCGCCGCGAGCGTCCAATCGCCAGACGGTGGCGGAGGCGGCGATCAAATCGGTGGTTCGCTCGGTCGGCACGTCGGTTGGACGGGCGATCGTGCGCGGCATCCTCGGCAGCCTGGCTAGGGGGCGGCGCTGAAAGCACCGCATCGGACCCAAAACCGGTCACCGGTTTTGCGAGAATCCGATGCTCGGGGAAAAGCATCGGACCGGAAATTCGCGGCGCCGAAAGTCCGCCGCTCCAGCGCCTTCGACCAGCTCAGAAGATCGGTTCCGAGATCGCCCTTGCCGGGCCGAGCAGGATCGATCCTTCCGGGACGCCCGCATCGATTGGAATGGCTTTGCGGTCTGCCGTGGCAACCAGTTCCTGACCGACACCGGAAGTAACGATCACCGGCGTCTTGTTGGGCACACGGTCATAAAGGTCGATAATGTCCTGATTTATCAAGCGAACGCAGCCAGATGACACTGATTTGCCTATGGAAAACCACTCCGGCGAGCCGTGCAGGCGGTACAGCGTGTCCTCGTTGCCCTCGAAGAGATACAGCGCCCGCGCTCCGAGCGGATTGGTGAGCCCGCCGGGCATGCCGCCATTCTCGGCGCTGTATTTTGCGTACTCGGGCTGGCGGGCGATCATTTCGGCCGGCGGCGTCCATTTCGGCCACTTCTGCTTCCACTGAACGACAGCATCGCCAGACCATTCGAAACCGGCGCGACCCAACCCGACCCCATAACGAATGGCTTGTCCGCCCGGACGCACGAGATAGAGGTGGTGGCCGGCCGTATCGACGACGATGGTGCCGGGGGCTTGGCCGGTCGGATCGGGAACGATCTGACGCAGAAATTGCTCGTCGATTTTCTCGTAGGGTATGCCCGGCAGCTCGAACCCACTGTCGCTGACCGGACCGTACATTGTTGCATAGTCCATGAGCGGCGGCTCGACATTGGCTGGCGGCGGCGGCTCGACAGGCCGGCCTGCCGTCGTGGTGCAGGCGGAAACCGCAATCGAGGCGGCGCCGAGCGCAGCGGCGTTGAGAAAGCCGCGACGGCTCAGGCGATAGGAGTCGATTTCGGTTATGAACATCGTTGCCTTTTTTAAGATATCGAAACAGAACATGAATACGCCAATCAGTACGGCGCGCCAGCCCTACCAATGCCTGGCGCGATAGGCGGTTCCGATTCTGGCCTGAGGGTGAACAAACAAAGGCAAAGCTGTGACGGTTCAGCCCCTGTTGCGCCGAGGCAACAGGCCCACAGCGCCGCGCGTAATGATCCTTTCCAAAAATCGATTCCGATTTGGGCTTATGTGTCAGCCTGCGGCGAGCAGGCCCTCGAGCGAGGGCAGGATCAGGGCCGGCGGAAAGTCCGGGTATTCCTCGGGCTGGTCGGAGCGGTTGATCCAGACTGTCCGGAAGCCGAATTTGGTGGCGCCGGCGACGTCCCAGCGGTTGGATGACTGAAACGACACCGCACCCGGATAGAGACGCCAGCCTGTCGTGACCATGTCGTAGACCGACGGATCGGCCTTGAAGCGCTTGACGGCCTCGACGGAATAGATGTCGTCCAGAACCTGGTCGAGCGCGGCCGATTTGACCGCCGCTTCCAGCATTTCAGGCGAGCCGTTGGAGAGGATCGCCAGCTTGGCGCCAGACGCCTTGAGCGCCTTGAGCACGGCCGGCACCTCCGGATAGCAGTCCAGTCGCCAATAGGCGTCGAGCAGCTTGGCCCTCAGCCCCTTGTCCGCGGAGGGAACCTTGCGCAAGGCGAAATCCAGCGCCTGTTCGGTGAGTTGCCAGAAATCGGCATAGGCGCCCATCAGCGTCCTCACCCAGGAATATTCCAATTGTTTGGCGCGCCAGATCTCCGACAGGAGTTGGCCGTCCGGTCCGATCTGGTCGGCATGACGGCGTACAGCTGCGTGCACGTCGAACAGCGTTCCGTAAGCGTCGAAAACGTAAGCGGCATGTTGCATGGCAACAGTTTTGCGGCGCGGCAAGGCCAGGCGCAAGCACGGATTGCAAGTCACAGACCGCTGGCCTCAATAAATCTCGGCCATATCAGTTGACGGCAGGCGCCAAAGCATCTTCCAATGGCGACACAGGACAGCTTTTTGAAACGCGGAATCAAGCGATGACACTGGCGGCTGCGGCACAATCCGCGACATGGACCTTCGTCGATGGCGACTGGTATGAAGGCAACGTCGCCATTCTGGGGCCGCGCAGCCATGCCATGTGGCTCGGCACCAGCGTGTTCGACGGCGCCCGCTGGTTCGAGGGCGTCGCCCCTGACCTCGACCGCCACGCCGCGAGGGTGAACGCCTCGGCGATCGCGCTTGGTCTCAAACCATCCATGAGCGCCGAAAAGATCGTCGGGCTGACCTGGGACGGGCTGAAGAAGTTCGACGGCAAGACGGCGGTCTACATAAGGCCGATGTACTGGGCCGAACATGGTGGCTATATGGGCGTGCCGGCAGATCCGGCCTCGACCCGTTTCTGCCTTTGCCTCTACGAATCGCCGATGATCTCGCCGGCAGGCTTTTCTGTCACCGTCTCGCCGTTCCGGCGTCCGACCATCGAGACCATGCCGACCAACGCCAAGGCCGGCTGCCTTTATCCCAACAACGGTCGTGCCATTCTCGAAGCCAAGATGCGCGGCTTCGACAACGCCCTGGTGCTCGACATGCTGGGCAATGTCGCCGAGACCGGAACTTCGAACATTTTCCTGGTCAAGGATGGCCATGTCCTGACGCCGGCGCCGAACGGCACGTTCCTGTCCGGCATCACCCGCTCGCGGACGATGACGCTGCTTGACGAATATGGCTTCAAGACCATCGAAAAGGTGTTGTCGGTGCGCGAATTCCTCGAAGCCGACGAGATATTCTCGACCGGAAACCACTCGAAAGTCGTGCCGGTCACCCGCATCGAGGATCGCAGTCTCCAGCCCGGGCCCGTAGCGAAAAAGGCGCGCGAACTCTATTGGGAGTGGGCGCATTCGACTTCGGCCGGCTGACTGGCTAAAAAGCGAACCGGCGCTCCGTTCCGGAGTTGCTCCACACCAATCCAGACCTATGTTAGTCCGGTATCGACACCGGATTTTTCCACGAGGAGTACGACCGATGGCTTTTGAATTGCCCGCCTTGCCCTATGACTACGAGGCATTGCAGCCTTACATGTCGAAGGAGACGCTGGAGTATCACCACGACAAGCACCACAAGGCCTACGTCGACAACGGCAACAAGCTGGCTGCCGAAGCCGGGCTCGGCGACTTGTCGGTCGAAGAGATTGTGAAACAATCCTTCGGCAAGAACCCCGGGCTCTTCAACAATGCCGGTCAGCACTACAATCACATCCACTTCTGGCAGTGGATGAAGAAGGGCGGCGGCGGCAACAAATTGCCGGGCGCGCTGCAAAAGGCGTTCGACAGCGATCTTGGCGGTTACGACAAGTTCAAGGCCGATTTCATCGCCGCCGGCACCACCCAGTTCGGTTCGGGCTGGGCCTGGGTTTCGGTCAAGGACGGCAAGCTGGCGATCTCGAAGACCCCGAACGGCGAGAACCCGCTGGTCCATGGCGCGACCCCGATCCTGGGCGTTGATGTCTGGGAGCACTCCTATTACATCGACTATCGCAACGCCCGGCCGAAATATCTCGAAGCCTTCGTCGACAGTCTCATCAACTGGGACCATGTCCTCGAGCTCTACGAAAAGGCGTAGGCCTGACTGAGTTGCAGAAGAGCCCCGGCAAAACCGGGGCTTTTCTCTATGTGCCAAATGATCGGCCGCCCTTTTCCAACGACCGTCGCGAAAAATTCACACCAGCGTGAGGCGAATTTCCGGAATTTTCAAGCCAGTTTTGCCGTTATCGATCAGTCGGACCTTCACCCGAAACATCTTCACCATGGAGCCAGTTGAATGAGAAAGCTTATCCTCGCCATCTCGATGCTCGCCTTCGCCGGTTCGGCGGCGTTTGCCGATCCGATCCAGGAGCGGCAGGCCATTATGAAGGAACGTGGAAAGATCGCCGGCCAATTGTCGAAAGTCGTCAAGGGCGAGACCCCTTATGACGCAGCGGCCGTGCTGGCGGCGTTGAAGGCGCTGGAGGCAAACGCCGAGAAGTTCCATGCAAAAGTCGACACTCTTTTCCCGGCTGGCAGCGGCACCGGCGACACCACCGCTGCCCCAAAAATCTGGGAGGATATGGCCGGCTTCAAGGCGGTGGAAGGCAAATATCTCGCCGACGTCAAGGCTGCGGCGGCCGCCGCTCCTGCCGACGTCGATTCCTTGAAGGCGGGGTTCAACACCATAGGCGGCGATTGCGGCACCTGCCACCAGACATACAGGATTAAGAAGGGCTGATAGCGGGCGATGCGCCTGCTGAAAAAACTCGTCGGCGCCGCCCTCGTTCTGGGCGCCGCCGGCGCGGTCGCCGGCTGGTTCCTGTCGGCACCGGTCAGGCTCGACAGCGAGACCCTGGCGCAGCTCGGCCCCGGCGATGCCGCCAGGGGCAAGCGCATTTTTTATGCCGGCGGCTGCACGTCCTGTCACGCGAAGCCAGGCTCGCAAGGCGACGCCCGCCTTCAACTGGCCGGCGGTCTCGAACTCAAGACGCCGTTCGGCATCTTCGTGCCACCGAACATCTCACAGGATGCCGAGGACGGTATCGGCGGCTGGTCAGTCGAAGATCTCGCCAACGCCATGCTGAAGGGCGTGTCGCCGAGCGGCGAGCACTTCTATCCGGCGTTTCCCTATGCATCCTACGCACGCATGAAGCCGGCCGACATAGCCGATCTCCATGCCTTCCTGAAAACGCTTCCGGCGGTGGCGGGAAAGGCGCCGCCCAATTCACTGGGGTTCCCGTTCAACATCCGTCGCGGCATCGGGCTGTGGAAACATCTCTATTTGAGTGACCAGCCGGTGGTTTCCTTCCCCGATGGCACGCCGGATCCGGTGATGGCCGGCCGTTACCTGGTCGAAGGGCCCGGCCATTGCGGCGAATGCCACACGCCGCGCGATTTTGCTGGCGGCACCAGGAAGAGCGAGTGGCTGGCGGGGGCCGCGGCTGCCGAAGGCAGCGGCATCGTGCCGAACATCACGTCGGGTGAAGGCGGGCTCGGTGACTGGTCGGAGGCCGACATAGCCTACTTTCTGGAGACCGGCTTCACCCCGGATTTCGATTCCGTCAGTGGCGCCATGGTCGACGTGCAGAGAAACATGGCCGAGTTGGCACCGAACGACCGTGCGGCGATAGCAGCCTATCTCAAGGCGATACCGCCGCATCCCAACGGCTATCCGGCGCGCAAGCAGCCAGCGAACTGATTCCGGGAGCCGGACGGGATGGCGGCGCGTCAGCGGTCGCCGAGGAAATCGAAGCCGGTTTCGAAGAAATGATTGTAGTCGCAGGTCATTTCCTCGCCGGGCGCGATGTCGCGCAATGCATATGTCTCCTCGGGCGAGGCGACGTCGCAATTCGGGTCATCGGCATGGTTCATGAAGCGGGCGTCGTCGGCTTCGAAAACGACGAAGTTCGGGTCGCGCCGGTCGGGATAGGAATAGCGATCGAGATAGGCTCTGACCGGCCCGGTTTCGCGTTCATAGACCTCGACTGGGATGCGCCGGTCGTAATTGGGATGGAGCTTCCAGACCAGTGTGCCGCGGGGAATGTGGTTCTTGGCAAAGACACCGATGCCCTGGATGGGCGATTTGTCGAGATAGACGTCGACGAGCAACATGGCGGACCCTTGGCGTGACTGGATGATTTTTGGGTGGCGCGGCTGCGAAAAGCCGCGCATTGGGTAGCGCGCAGCTATGGCAATCGCGAGCGGAAAATCGACCTGACCTGACCCGGAATCGATTTTCCGCTGGTGGGGATGGTGCGCAAGATCAAGCTCCTACAGCGCCGTCTGTGCGTCCAACAGGGTCGGCGGCGCTGTGGTGGCAAGGTCGGCCTTGCCCGCCACCTTCAGCGCAAACGCATAGGTGAAGGCGATTTCCTCGAGCCGGGAAAACCGGCCGGATGCACCGGCATGACCGGAGTCCATATTGATCTTGAACAGCACCGGATTGTCGCCGATCTTGCGGTCGCGCAGCCGCGCCACCCATTTGGCCGGCTCCCAATAGGTGACACGCGGGTCGGTGAGGCCGGCAAGCGCCAGGATCGGCGGATAGTCGAGCCCGGCGACATTGTCATAGGGCGAGTAGGCGGCAATCGTCCGGTAGTCTTCCTCGGAGGCGATCGGGTTGCCCCATTCGGGCCATTCCGGCGGCGTCAGCGGCAAGGTCGCGTCGAGCATGGTGGTGAGCACGTCGACGAACGGAACCTCGGCGACAATACCGCCGAAGCATTCCGGCGCCATATTCGCGACGGCGCCCATCAGCAGGCCGCCGGCCGAGCCACCCTGTGCGACAATGCGATCATGGGCGGTGTAGCGCTCGGCGACGAGGTGGTGGGCGACCGCGATGAAATCGGTGAACGTGTTCATCTTGTGCGCTCGCTTGCCGTCGTCGTACCAGCCATAGCCCTTGTCCTTGCCGCCGCGGACATGGGCAATCGCGTAGACGAAGCCGCGGTCGACCAGCGATAACAAATTGGTGTTAAAGGCGGCCGGGACCGTGATGCCGTAGGAGCCGTAGCCGTAAAGCAGGCAAGGCGCTGATCCGTCGAGCGGCGTGTCGCGATGGTGGATGAGCGAGACCGGCACCAGTTCGCCGTCGGCTGCGGGCGCCATCAGCCGCCGCGTCACGAAGTGGTCCGGGTCGTGGCCGGACGGAACTTCCTGGGTCTTCAGCAGCACGCGCTCGCGGGTCCGCATGTCGTAGTCGAAGACCTGCGCCGGCGTTGTCATGGACGAGTAGGAAAAGCGCATGATCTCGGTATCGTATTCATAGGATCCCGACAGGCCGAGTGAGAAGGCTTGCTCGTCGAAGGAGATGAGGTGTTCCTCGCCGCTGTTGCGGTCATGCACGACGATGCGCGGCAGGCCTTCCTTGCGTTCAAGCCTGACCATGTGGTCCTTGAAACCGATTACCGAAAGGATCAGCCGGCCCGCTTCGTGCGGCACCAGCTCCTGCCAGTTGGCGCGCACCGGGTCGCTCGCCGGCGCAGTCATGATCTTGAAATCCTTGGCGCCGTCGGCATTGGTGAGAATGAAGAAGACACCGCCGCCTTCTTCGAGGTCGTATTGCAGGCCGGTCTCGCGCGCAGCAACCAGCTTCGGTTCGGCGAACGGCTCGCTGGCGCTCATGATGCGATATTCCGAGGTCTCGTGGTCGTTGATGCCAACCATGATCCACTCGTTGGAGCGTGTGCCGCCGACATTCATGAAGAAGCCCGGATCGGTTTCTTCGTAGATCAGCCGGTCGTTCTCAGGACTGTCGCCAAGGGCATGGAACAGCACCTTGGAAGGACGATGGTTGGGATCGAGGCGGGTGTAGAAAAATCCATCATTTCCGGCATCCCACACGCCGCCGCCACCGGTATCCGGAATCCTGTCGGCCAGATCGTTGCCGTCGGCGAGATCGCGGACGCGAAGCGTGTAGAATTCGGAACCCTTGTCGTCGAAGGCCCACAGAAGCTTGCGGTGATCGGTCGAATGGTCGACACCGCCGAGGCGGAAATAGGCCTTGCCTTCGGCCTCGAGATCGCCGTCGAGCAGGATCTCTTGGTCGCCGCCGTCGCGCGGCGTGCGGAAATAACGCGGCTGCTCGCCGCCAAGCTTGAAAGATGACCCATAGGCGTACGGCCCATCCTTCATCGGCACGGACGAATCGTCCTCCTTGATGCGGCCCTTCATCTCCTTGAAAAGCTGCTTCCGCACCTGGGCGGTGTCGGCCATGAGCGCTGCCTGATAGACGTTCTCGGCTTCGAGATGGGCGCGGATTTGGGTGTCGAGCAGCGACGGATCCCTGAACATCTCTTGCCAGTTGTCAGCTCTCAGCCAGGCATAGTCGTCCGTCCGGGTCACTCCATGATGCACATCGAAGACCGGTCGCTTCTCAGGTTGCGGCGGGCTGATAGTTGGAAATGCCGGGGTTCGGGTCATTGCGTCTCGCTGTGGAAGTTACTTGTATGGAGAATGAACACGCCGATCAGCGCAGGTTCAAGAGCCGGAGTATATGTTTGCGCCGGGCTCCAGAAGATGAGCCGGAGGAGAGGGAAAAATGAAGTTCCGTTTTCACGCTGCTGCGGCTTTCGCCGTCGCTTCGACAGTTTTCGCCTTTATCGGCCAATCTCATGCAACCGTGTTCGCAGCTTGGCAAGTGACCAACCTTCCGTTTGGCGACACGCTCAACGTACGCAAGTATCCGGCCGGATCGTCCCAGAAACAGGCCGCCTACCCCAACGGTGCCGTTTTGCAGATGACCGGGAGATGCACCGGCGGCATAAACCTGCTCGACATCGGCAAACAGCCGGTTTGGAAGCAGGAACAGAAGATCCGCTATCGCTGGTGCGAAGTCTGGCACGATCCGGCCCAGAACGGCAATTTCGTCACCGGCTGGGTCTACGGAAAATACATCACCCCACATTGATGGATCGGTGCCGGTCCGCGGTGCTGATTTCCGGCTTGCTTGCAACAGCAAATCGCAACCTATGGTTTTGTAGATTCTAAAAACAACCAGATAGCCTACGCCACAACCAAGCATAGCCAAGCATTGAGATTTTTTTTATTGGCTCTCATGGATGTAACGGCAGCTTGACTGGGCGTCCGCCGCTGCTGGTCTGCCCAGAAAATATCGCAAAGTTACAGAGTGCACGAAAGGTTGAAGCTGATCGTCGAATATTTTATTGCCATCGATGAATACAGCGCAAGAAGCGAATTGACTTACTTGGCTTAGTGGCTCATTAGGATGCTACGACGCGAATCGCAGAGGCTCTTTCCTGCAAAAATTTCGCGCGATGCCCGACCTATCAAAAATAGGGCGCAGGTAGAAACAACTCACGTTGGGGCCAGGAAGCCATGGATATTGTCGAAACACCTTCCAGAAATAGTGATGCGCTGATCGAATTGACGGCCGATGTCGTGGCCGCCTATGTCAGCAACAATCCGGTGCCGGTCGGCGAGCTGCCGAGCCTCATCGCCGATGTCCATGCCGCCCTCGGGCGCGTGGGCGGGGCCAGTGAACAGCCCCCTGCCGACAAGCAGAAGCCGGCAGTAAACCCGAAACGCTCCGTCCATGACGACTACATCGTCTGTCTTGAAGACGGCAAGAAGTTCAAGTCGCTGAAGCGTCACTTGATGACCCACTACGGTCTGACGCCCGACGAGTATCGTGAAAAATGGGGCCTCGACGCAAGCTACCCGATGGTTGCTCCCAACTATGCTGCCGCCCGCTCACAGCTCGCCAAGAAGATGGGTCTCGGCCGCAAGCGCAAGGGGCGCTGATACCGGCTCTCTTCCCAACCTGGGTTAGATGATCAACGGCGCCTCCGGGCGCCGTTTTGATCTTGGGGCGATGCTGGAGCAATCGATATGCGTTGCGACATGTGCGGCTCCGATCATGTCGGGCCATCGCGCGCTGTTCGTCTGATCAGGCGGTCTGCTTCAAGGCCGCCTCTGCGTCGCGCTTGATGCGCTTGACCATGGAACGAAGACCATTGGCACGTTGCGGCGACAGGTGCTCGTCGAGGCCAAGTGCCTTCAGCGTGGCTTCCGCGTCGGTTTTCTGGATCTCGCTGGCGGGTCGTCTGGAAAACAGCGCCAGCATGATAGCGACGAGGCCGCGCACGATATGCGCGTCCGAATCGCCGGCAAAGGTGACGACTGGGTCGGGCCCCGGACCATACTCGGTGGTCAGCCAGACCTGGCTGACGCAGCCGGGCACCTTGTTGGCAGGGTTGCGTTCCTCGTCGGGAAACGGCGGAAGGGCCTCGCCCAGTTCGATCACATAGCGATAGCGGTCTTCCCACTCGTCAAGCAGGGAGAAGTCGTCGCGGATCGTTTGGATCGTCGTGGTCATAGCCCCGGATATAATCATCCGGCGGCGCCGCGTCACGGAAAAAGAGGAAAAGCGCGTCGCGTGAGGCCGGCCAAAGCGCTTTAGGGCGGACGGGGTGCGGTGCTGTGACAGATGCGCTGAAAAATATCTCAGTTTTTCGCCGGCAAATCGACTTTCGCCGGCAACACGATGTCTTCGGGCACGCTGCCGGTCGTTGTCGCCGTGTCGGGTTCGGCGGTCTTGTCGTCCAACATGGCGGCCGCGATCTTGGCTGTCTCCCTGGCCCGGGCGGTGATCGTGTGCATTGCGGACTTGCCAGTCTCGCAGACGTCGGGCTTGCGCTCGCATATGCCGGCAATGTCGCCGACCGCCTCGCGTGCCGCAAACAACGCCTGGATCGGCCCGACGCTTTGGTGGCCTGTCTCGTCAGAGCCGACATTCAGCGGCAATGCCAGAAGCACCAGCGAAAACCAGAAAGCCATTCTGATCAGAAAGCCCATCTGTATGCCCTCATTCGTGACCGGATCATGCGTTCATGCGGCATGACCTCTTTATGGATACGATAGTGACATGGACGCGCAAAGGACGGCTTGCCCGGTCAGCGAAAATTTTCCTCAAATTTTAGGCAAATTCGAAACGAAGCATTTGCAATGGATTTGCCTCAAGTCCAGCCGATTTTCTTCACTTAAGGTTAACCATCTATCCAACTGTTTGCCTTGTGTATTTCCCAGAAGCATGGCTTACCGGGGGCGACTGTCAAAGGCGGGAGGGCGGTTCGCCCGGATAACGCTCCATTTACTATGGCCGCAATTGCCAAGGTTTGCCCCGTGCCGGACTCCCAATATCTGCCTCAGGCCGGGCATTGATCGGTCCTGCCTTATCCATTCCTTAAACGCTGGATGCGAGTTTCAGATCAACAAAAGCATCTGCGAAGCAGGGCTGTTCACGACCAGGTGCGAGTGCGTTGAGTTGAGTTCGATAAGGGCCAGATACGTTGAGTTGCCCGGCGCGATGGCAGCCGGTTGCGAACGTATGGTTCATCCGTCGATCCTCGGACAGAACGACCGCCGGTGCCAGAGGCGGTTTATCGGTGTCATGCTGGCCGCTCCGTTCTTTGCCGCAGGCGCAGCAGTCACGCTGGTCACCTCGGGCATGGGCGTGGCCGTGACCATGGCTGCGATCTTTGCGACGTTCGGCCTCTGCTGGTTTGCTGCCTTGCTGGTGGCCGCATCGGGCAAGATGGCGTTCGCCGGCCAGGTCGCCCTGGTGATGGGCAGTCTTGCTCTTGCCGGTGTCATCGCCGCGGCGGGCGGGATGGCCTCGCCGGTCGCCATGCTTGTCGTCGCGCTGCCGTTCGAAGCCCGGTGGATCGGCGCGTCTCGTCGCGCTGCACTCTGGGGTGCCGTCTCCACATGTGTCGCTGTCCTGCTGCAGGCTTTTGCCGGTTCGGTCTTTCCGTTCGGCCCGGCGGAAATCGCCGCTTGGCATTGGCTGCTGCCGCTGGCCTGGGGGCTCACTCTCGTTCCCCGCGTCGCAGCGCTTGGCAGCCCGGCCGGCGCGCAGCTTGATCCGGCGACCGACGACCGGCTCGAGAACATCATCGACGCCGTTGTCCTGCGGGCCGGCAGGCATGGCGAGGTTCTGGATGCGTCGGCAAAGGCGCGCACGATCCTGAAGCTGCAGCCGGAGCTACTGTTCGGTACCGGCCTGTTCGACCGCATCCATCTGTCCGATCGCGTCGCATACCTTAGCGCGCTGGCCGACATGCGCGATGGCGCGCCAGCGCGCCGGTTGGATCTTCGCGTCCGGCTGCCGCAAAACGGCAATGGCCCGACGGCGGACAATTACCGGCCGTTTTCGCTTGAATTGGCGCGCGGGGAAGAGCAGCAGGACGTCCTCACGTTCGTCCTGCGCGAAAACGACGAACTCGCCGGCTTGCGCGAAGAGCTTGCCGCTGCGAAAGAGGCGGCCGCGTCTGCCGAAGTGGCAAAGGGACGGTTTCTGGCGGTCGTCAGCCACGAGCTGCGCACGCCGTTGAACGCCATCATCGGTTTTTCCGACATGCTGCTGCATGAGATGTTTGGCACCTTCAAGGATCCGCGGCAGAAGGAATATGTCGGCCTGGTCAAGGAGTCCGGCCAGCATCTGCTTGCCGTCGTCACCTCGATACTCGACGTATCGAGGATCGAAGCCGGCGCCTACGCAACCGAGCCGGAACCATTCCGTTTCGTCGAAGCGGTCGAAATGTGCCAGTCGATGATGCGCTTGCAGGCCGACGCAAAGAACATCGATCTTCAGGCCCAGATCGCACCGGATGCAGGCGAGATAAACGCCGATCGTCGTGCCGTGCAGCAGATACTCATCAACCTCGTCTCCAACGCCATCAAGTTCACGCCCGATGGCGGCGATGTCGTCGTCGGCGCCAAGCGGATCGGCTCGCGACTGCATTTCTGGGTCAGGGACACCGGCATCGGCATCGCCGAGGAAGACTTTGCCAATCTCGGCAAGCCGTTCATGCAGATCCAGAACGACTATACGCGCCGCTTCGAGGGGACTGGGCTCGGCCTGTCGCTGGTGAAGGGTCTGGTGGCGCTGCACGAGGGCACGATGTCGATCGAAAGCATGCCGGGGGAGGGCACCACGGTCACGATCAGCTTGCCGGTGAACGGACCGAACGGACGTTCGAACGACAAGCCCGGCGTACTGCCGATGCCTGCAGCCAAGGCGGAGACGAAAGGGGACAGGCATGGCTCGCTCCGCAAAAGAGCCTAGGGCGGTCAAGCGCCGCGGCAATGCCTTCCAACGCAGCGCGGTCGCCCTCGGCAGCCAGATTTCACGCAATCCGGTTCTGGTTGGCGGTTCGACCGCCTTCCTGGTGACGCTGTTCTACGTCTCGGCGAACGCTTTGTGGTATCAGCCTTTTCCTCATGCCGGCGCTTTTTTTGCGACCAGGAGCATGGAGGGCTTTCCTCGAGCCGGCGCCGACGAGCCTGAAACCACCATCAACATCGTGCGGCCGGAGCCGGCCCCGATCAAGAGCGATCCGGTCGTCGAGCAGGTCCAGGGCATATTGAAGGATCTCGATTTCTATTCCGGCACCGTTGACGGTATTTCCGGCCCCAACACGCGCAAGGCCATCCAAGCCTATCAGCAGAAGGTCGGGCTCAACGCTTCCGGCGAGATCGACACCATTCTGCTCGATCAACTGGGCGCCATGCCAACCGCCTCGACAGTCGTGCCGCATCCGGCACCCCGTCCGGACGACATGGCCGCGATTCCCGTCTCGGCTTCGCCGGCAGATGCGCCGAGGCAGGCACCCGACGCCCGCATCATCAAGATCCAGGCCGGGTTGAAGGCATTCGGCAATGACGACATGCAGCTCGATGGCGTGGTCGGGGCCCGCACCAAGGCAGCGATCAGGGAGTTCCAGTCGCTGTTCGGGCTGCCTGAGACCGGCGAGCCCGACGAGGTCGTCTACGTCAAGATGCGCGAGATCGGCCTGACCAACTGATGATTGGAGGCGGGCGGTTTTTGGTTTCACCCAAACGCAAAGCGCTCTAAGTACCGTCCGATGTCGTCCAGAATGCTGCCATGCGCGTAACCACCGATCTGTGGGTGTCGGCCCTGCTGCGCCGGGTTTTCGGCGCCGGCGGCTTTGCCGCCGTGGTCAAGCGCGGCGCAACCGAGGCCGGCGCCGTCTTCGTGCTGGCGCGTGGCCGCATGGGCGAGATTGCCTTGTTTGGCCCGGCGCCGCAGACGAGCTACGATTCAGCCAAACCCGACGACCGTTTCTTCAGTCTGCTCGGCGCCGGCGACGATGCCGCCGTCTTCGACGGGCGACTGGAAAGGGAGAAGAAATTCGATCCCGACATCTGGGTGGTCGAGATCGAGGCCGGCTCTGTTCCCGTCGAGGAGCTTCTTTCCGTCAAGTCGCAATAGCGATATGCAGACAAAGGCTTAGAGCGTTCGCTTGAATCTCTTTTCAGGGTCGAACGCGACGCGCTTTAGGGCTGGCGGCAGTATTGTCGCTGTCCGCCTTGCGGACGTCGGCGTTTGCCGCGATCGGTCCGGCATTGCGAATGGCCTTCGACAGTGTCTCGGCTTTCCAGCCGCGTAGCCTGTCCAGCGCTGCGTCGCGATGCAGCAGCCGATAGCGGTCGAGAAAGATGCGGATGGCCTGCGGATGCGAAAACTCTGTGGGATAGACGGCGGCGGTGATCAGGAACGCCCTCTCTTCGCCGAGATCGAGCGCGCGCAGGGCGGCCAGCAGCGACGTGTAGCTCTGGTGCGCGGTGAGCGACCGCGCCGTTGAAAAATCGATCTCGAGCGCGTCGGCCAGTGCTGTCTGGAAGAATGCGGCATTGCCGGTCAGCGCCGTCTCGCGCAGTTTGACATAGGTGTTCGCGCCGGCGAACGGATTGATGGCCGCGCCGCCGCTCTCGGCATCACGCATCATCGACCGCAGCCGGCGCCGTGCAGTCTCGGCGGCGGCGCCGGGCGCCTGCTGGCTGTCGGCGACGACTTCGGCGCTCTCGGGCACCATCTTGGCGTTCGCCTCAGGCTGCCGCACGCTCACCAGCGTCGGCTTTTCAAGCGCCCTGATCAGGTGGGCGATGGTCGGGTTCAGATCCTTGCGGCGCGCAATGGCGCGCGCATGCGGCAGGCCATGGCGTCCGATCAGCGCGATGAGGTCGATATCGCTGAGCGCGCGCGAGCGGATGAGCAGCGGCGCGGCAACGTCGACCGGCTCCTCGCAAAGCCGCCGGACCAGCGCAGCGGGCGCATATTCGCATTCGGAAAGGGCGGCGGCGACGTAGCGGCGCGATTCGATCGGCACATCGGCGAAAAGCGGCAGCGTCAGATCCTCAAGTTGCGCGATCTCCCGGCGCGAAGGGCGGGTCAGCGAACAGAACGCCGACACCGTGGCGCGGAACAGCCTTTCGGCCTTTCCCGGTTCAGCCCGTATAGCGATTTGCCTGAAATCCGCAGATGACACGAAGGATACGCCTGACACTCGACACAATCTGGACCATGCTCGACCGGGACTGTGTCGGTTTCGCATTTGCCACGGGTCAGGACTTCCTGACCTCAGAACAAAGATCAAATTAGCGGCGATCCGTTAGCGTTCCGTTAACCTACTGGCTCCTTAATCAGGTTGGAGGCGTTGCGTTGTGCTCCGGGGCAACCGAGAGGAATGCACGAACCATGGGCATGGTACTGTCTTTCGTGCCGCGACCGGCGGCAACCAATCGAGCAGACCGAAACACCGGAGCGCCGGCGGCGGTGATCATTTTCCCCGGCGTCCGCTACGAGCAACCGCCACTGACGGGCGAGACGCGGCCAGGCGCCGGTCCGGACAAGCCGGGTTCGTCAAGGACGATGCCGGGGACGTCGGGGACGTTGCCTGTTCCGCATCATTAAAGCGCGTCGCGGCTGAATGGATTCGCCGCGCCCTGTTGGGCGCGCAAAGGACGCTCTATCTCCTTGAATGAGCGCCGCGGCGGCTCGCAAGGCATGGGCCGGAACCGGCGGCATGTTTCGGTTGACGTCAGTAGTCCTGCAGCTCGCAGGAACTCTGCTCGAGAAACCGCGACACGGTCGGCTTCCAGCTGTCGTCGGGCACGAAGGAGCGGATGACGAACATGCCTTCGTCGATCGGCGCTTCGACGAAGATTGCCCCTTGCAATTCCTCCGGGAGATCCTTGCGGATCTCGATCATCTGCGCCGGCGTCAGTACGATACTGTCCAGCACCCTTCCGGTCGCGCTGTAGTCGTTGAAGGAGTAGATGTTATGGCCGCTGCGGTCATAGACCGATACGGACCAGAACGGGACGTATCCCGGTGCCTTCACCCGAACCATCCCATCGGACAAATCGAAGCGGCAAGCCGCAGCATAAAACAGCGGATCGACCGATTTCACCACAGGCGTACCGCCGGCCTCAGCGTCCAGCCTGGTCATCCGATAAAGGTTGGAGGCCATGGCCAGCCGCGACCAGGCATTGCGTTCGGAAAATTCCGGGGCGAGCAGCAGCACGATGATGTGTACGATGCCGGCGCCAAGCAGGCCGAGCAGGATCGCGTGCAGCAGCCTACGCATTGCAGCCGACCTTCACGATCTGCGGCAGCGTGACATCCGAAAGGCCCGTGCTGCTGGCGATCGGCGTGTCGTAGAATGTCAGCACGAGATACATCCGGCCGAAGCCGTCGGAAAGCAGCCAGTTGCCGGGCGCGGGGCGGTTGCTGACGGAAATAAGCACGGAATTGTCGGGCTGGCGCAGCACCTGGTAGGACTGAAGTGCCGCAAGCCTTGGCTTGCCGGTCTCGACCACGCCGAGCGACCGATCGGCGGCATAGAGGGTCCAGAACCGGGCTGTGGGAAATCCGCCTTCGATTTCATAGCCGCATTGGCGTTTCAATAGTTCGCCATCGGAATCGCGTTCGGCGATAAACGACAGGCCTTCTGCCTGCCCGAGTGCAAGGACACCCTCGCGCGCCACGCGGGCTTTCGAATAAGGATCCGCCGTCTGCGTGCCGATATCGGGAAACGCCGTCCATTGGCCGATCCTGATCGCGCCAATGCCATCCTGCGTCTTGAGAGCGTACCAGACGCTGCCGCCGCCGCCGCCGATGGCTATGGCAAGCGCGAGGAGCGTCAGGAATGCGTTCTTGAACATGAAGAGCCGCGGGCAAGAGGAGTGCCGCTCGGGGATATCGCGGGGCAGGGGGCCATGGCAAGCGGACCTCTGTGGAATTGCGGCGCGAGGGATGGCCTGGCCCGTCGTGCCGGCATCAAAGCGCCGACAGGGTCTCCGGTGTCGCAGGCGCCTGGAGGACGGGCGCCGACTGGAACAGCCTTGTGATGTCCCTGAGCGCCCGCGTCGTCTGGCTGGACAGCACCGGCGGCCGCTCGGCAGCGGTGTCGGCCGCTGCCTGCTCGGCATTCTTCTGCTCCGCTTCCTCGGCCTTGGCGGCGATCTCTTCGTCGACGAAGGGATGATCGAGGCCGGGGATCGGCTTGAGGTCGATATTCTGGTGCGCATAGACCATCAGCCGCTGCCAAACCATCGCCGGCAGCGAGCCGCCGGTCATGTTGTTGGTCGGGGTGAAGTCGTCATTGCCGAGCCACACGGCAGCCGTATAGTTGCCGGTAAAGCCGACATACCATGCGTCGCGGTAAGACTGTGTTGTGCCGGTCTTGCCGGCCGAAACGATATTGGGAAGCGCAGCGCGCCGCGCCGTGCCCATCACCGGCACCGCCGCCAGCATGGTGTTCATGGATTTCAGCGCCTGCTCCGAGAGCACACGGCGCGGCGGCGGCGCATCCTTGGCGAAATCGTAAACCACCTCGCCGGTACGGGTGACGAGCTGGGTGACGCCATGCCGGGAGCCGACAAAGCCGTTCTGGGCGAACACGCTAAAGCCTGTCGCCTGGTCCATCACGGTCATCCCCGATGTGCCGAGCACCATCGTCTTGTGCGATTCGAGCGGCGATTCGACGCCCATGGCTTCCGCCATCGCCTTGATCGGCTTGATGCCGAGATGATTCTTGGCAAGCCGCACCGGCACGGTGTTGACCGATTTGGCCATCGCCGTGATCAGCGTGACCTTGCCGGCCCGTCCGTCATTGTAATTGTGCGGCGACCAGGCACCCCAGGAGATCGGCGCGCCGGAAACGACGGAGTCCGGCGTGAAGCCGTGCTCCATCGCCGTTGCGTATACGTAGGGTTTAAACGATGAGCCGCTCTGGCGCAGCGCCTTGGTGGCGCGGTTGAACTGGCTGGCGCCGTAGTCGCGGCCGCCGACGATCGCCCTGACTGCGCCATTGGTTTCGATGACGACCATGGCGCCTTCGGTGACGTTGTATTCCTTGCCGAACTGGCGGAGATGGAACTCCATCGATTCTTCCGCCGCCTTCTGGATGTTGGCGTCGAAAGTGGTGTGGGCGACCAGCGAATGCTGGCCGGACTTCGCGGCGATCTTCTTGACCTCTTCGAATGCCCAGTCGAGATAGTAATCCGGGCTCTTCTGCTCGCCGCGGTCGACGATTTCAGCCGGATGCAGCCGCGCCTGCAGCACCTGACCCTCGCTCATGAAGCCGCCTTCGACGAGATTCGACAGCACCACATTGGCCCGCGCCCTGGCAGCAGGCAGGTTGATGTGCGGCGCGTATTTGGTCGGTGCCTTGAACAGGCCGGCCAGCATCGCCGCTTCGGCGAGGTTCACATCCTTGACGCTTTTGCCGAAATAGAAATCGGCGGCCGCTTCGATGCCGAAAGTGCCGCCGCCCATATAGACGCGGTCGAGATAGAGCTGCAGGATATCCTTCTTTGACAGATTGGCCTCGAGCCACAGCGCCAGGAAGGCTTCCTTGACCTTCCGCTCCAACGTCCGTTCATTGGTCAGGAACAGGTTCTTGGCCAACTGCTGGGTGATGCTCGAGCCGCCCTGCACCACGGAATTCGCCCGCACGTTCGCGAAGATCGCGCGCGAAAGGCCGAGCGCGTCGATGCCGTAGTGATCGAAGAAACGCCGATCCTCGGTGGCCAGCACCGCCTTGATGACCTGGTCGGGCATCTCGTCGACCGGCACCGAATCGCGCTGGATGATGCCGCGCTGGCCGATCTCATTGCCGTAGCGGTCGAGGAAGGTGATGGCGAAATCGCCCTGGGCGCGCCAGTCGCCGGCGGTTTCCTGGAAGGCCGGCAAGGCGAGCGCCAGCATGACGACGATGCCGCCGGCGCCGAGCGTGAAGCCCTCACTCAACAGTTCGATGATGCCGCGGCGCCAGCCGGAGACGCGGAAGCGCCGGAAAAAAATGGTGGCCGCTTCCCAGAACCGGCGCGCCTTGAAGCCGGTCTCGTAAAGCGAGGAATCGAACCACGCATCCGCCGCCAGCAGTCTTGCGGCAATCGGACCCCTTCTCCTGCGTGTTTTCAAAGGACTGGCCATTCCAAGATCCGGCTGCGGCTACGCCTCCCACTGAGAAGCGGCACTCCTACCAGACTATTTGTCCATTTTGGCCTCGCTCACAAGGGTGAGGGGAGCTTTCGCGGTACAGTTTGTTGATACCAGGGTCGGGCCTGCCACCTCCGCCACCTCGCGCCCGCTTACTGCGCCGCGATAAAGCGCATGAAATGCGCCACGTCGGCATCGCTTGGCTCCTGGCCGGTGAAACTGCGCAGATAGGCGGCGAGATGACTGACCCTCGCCTCGACCGGTTCCTTGAGGTCGAGCACATAATAGCCGATCTGCATGTAGTAGAGCACACGGGCGCGGATGAAGGCATCCTCTTCGCCGTAGCCATGCCGGCGATACATGTCGCGGATCGCACCCAGTCGGTCATTGTCGGCCTGGTCGATGGCCCGGCGCACGTCCTCGGAGCGACGCGCCCATTCCCGGATGGCGAAGTCGAGCCTGGGATCGAACAGGCGCTCGTCCGCCCAGCATTCGAACACGTTCATGACCCCCATGATGATGCTTTCGGCCGGCCGCTGCGCGCGTTCGACGATGGACTTGGTGTTGGTGTCCCGCCAATGGGCAAGCAACTGGTCGAGCAGGTCCTGACGGCTCTCGAAATACCAGTAGAAGCTTGAGCGCGATACGCCGAGCTTCTGGCCGAGCGGCAGCACGCGCACGCTTGCGATGCCGTCTGAAATCAGTGTCTGGAGCGCAAGATTGATCCAGTCGCGGCGCGTCACCTTGGTGTTGCCGGACGCCGGCTCGTCCTGCGGAGAAATCATGATCATGGCCGCACAAAGGCATGAGGGCGAACTGCATACAACCGTACTAGACACATATGTACAGGGCAAGTATCCTGTCTGCCTCAACGAACTGGGCCGAGCGGCCGACGCGCGTCATCGCGGCTCCTGCCTACGATCCGCAACGCAGGGCAATACGGCAATGAGGAGTATCCGCCATGGTCGATGACGCCGCACGCAACCTCAGGCGCGAACGCAGGCGCGGACGAACCGGCGAGGCCGGCAGCGAGACCAGCCGCCGGCCGGACTATCGTTCGCTGAAGAACCCGTTTCTGCCGCAGCCGATCTTTTCGGCCGACCAGGTCGCTGCGATCCATGACACGGCGCTGCGCGTGCTCGAGCAACTCGGCGTCAAGGTGCTGCTGCCGGAGGCGCGCGCTATTCTTGCCCGTGCCGGCGCTTTGGTCGACGAGGACAGCCAGATGGTGCGCATCGGCCGCGACATCGTCGCGGCGGCGCTGGGCTCGGCGCCGAAATCGATCCGCGTCCATGCCGGTGACCGTGCCCGCGACCTGACGCTCGATCTCGGCTCGATGACGTTCCTGGCAGGATCCGGGGCGCCGAACGTCACCGATCTGGAGCACGGCCGGCGGCCGGGAACGCTTGCCGCTTTCGAGGATCTCATCCGGCTGGTGCAGCATTTCGACGTGCTGCATATGCTGGGACCTTGCATCGAGCCGCAGGACATTGACAACCGCTTCCGCCATTATGCCGTCAGCCGCGCGCAGTTGACGCTCTCCGACAAGCTGCCGTTCGTCTTCGCGCGCGGCACGCCGCAGGTCGAGGACGGCTTCGAGATGCTGCGGCTTGCCAAGGCGGGGCAGGTGCTGATCATCACGCCCTTCTGCCTGGCCGGCGCTATGGCGCCGATCACAGTGGCCGGCGCGCTGACGCTGCAGCACGCCGAAGCGCTGGCCGGGCTGACGCTGGCCCAGATCGTGCGGCCAGGCGCGCCGGTCGTCTATGGCTCCTTCTCGTCCAATGTCGACATGAAGTCCGGGGCGCCGGCCTTCGGCACGCCGGAGCACGTCAAGGCGACGCTCGGCGCCGGTCAGCTTGCGCGCTTCACCGGCCTTCCCTGGCGGTCCGGAGGCGGCAGTGCCGCCAACATTTCGGACGCGCAGGCAGCCCACGAAACACAGTTCGCGCTGTGGGGTTCGGTGCTCGCCGGCGCGACGGTCTGCATCCATGCTGCGGGCTGGCTCGAAGGCGGGTTGAGCGTCTCGTTCGAGAAGCTGATCACCGATATCGAGGCGCTGCAGACCATTGCGGAACTCTGCGCGGCGACGCCCGGTGACGAGGGCGCGATCGGCTTCGAGGCCATCGCCGAAGTGCAGCCGGGCGGGCATTTCTTCTCGGCCGGGCACACAATGGCTCGCTACCGCACCGCATTCTACGAGCCGCTGGTCGCCGATTGGTCGAATTTCGGCAACTGGACTGAGGCCGGGTCAAGAACCGCCACCGAGCGCGCCACCGGCATCTGGAAACGGCTGCTGGCCGATTTTCGGCCGCCGGCTTGCGCCGCTGCCACATCAGGTGTTCTCGACGAATTCATTGCGCGGCGCACGGAAGAGGGTGGCGCAGCACCGGTCTCGTGATGTAGTTCAGCAAGCGCGCGTTACATGGGGCGCTTGTCGCCTGCCTTCTGCGGGTCGCGGCGGATCGTGCCGGCATCGGCTTTCCTGTGCTTGTCGGCGGCGAGTCTGCGAATGCGATCGAAGCGGCTTTCCTCGGCCACTTTGGTCTTTACTACAGCATTTGGCTTCGGGACGAATGCAATCATGGATCGATCTCCTTGCCGACGGCTGCGCGCCGGGGGATGCCCGGCGGCTGTCTTTCAGGCTCTCGTCAAGAGCACGTTCTCTCCGAGAGGTCGAAGATGTTAGGTGGCGAGAGCGACCGCGCAGCTTTGCGCACCCAGCCTGTCGGGCGAGGTTTTTCCGGGCATGGTCGCCCAGCCGCCCGTCTCGATGAACTGCCGCTTCTTGTAGCTGTCGGTTATGGCCTTGAACTCGACAAGTTTGGCGGCCGCGTCGGGCGCCGTATTGAAGCGATCGACGCAGACCGCCGAGGCCAGCTCGCCGCGCGCCGTATCGCCGGCGGTGGCCGCCAGCGCGCGCGAGGTGCCGCCGGTCACCCAGCCGCCCCAGTTGAAACCGATGATCAGCGTGGCGACGACGGTTGCAGCGCATGCCCACAAAAGCGTGGATTTGGCCGGCTGGTAATCTTCCCATCGACGCGCGAGAGATGGCTTGCTGCTTTGTGTGGCCACGGACAGTTCCTTCCTGGTTGATGTTGGGATCGGTCGCCCGGCCTTGCTGGGGCCAGGCCTTGCAGGCCCATTTACGGGAGGGGTGGTCAGTAGCCGCCCATGCCGGCCGAAGGCGCAGTGTCTTTTGCCGGAATGTCGGTGATCATGGCTTCCGCGGTGATCAGCAGCGCCGCGATCGACCCCGCATCCTGCAACGCGGTCCGCACCACCTTTGCGGGATCGACGATGCCGGCCTTGATCATGTCGACATAGGTCTCGTTCTGGGCGTCGAAGCCCTGATTGTGATCCTTGCTGTCCGTGAGCCTGCCGACAACGATCGAACCTTCGACGCCGGAGTTCTCGGCGATCTGGCGGATTGGCGCTTCGAGCGCTCTCGACACGATCGAAATGCCCGCCGTCACATCGGCATTGGCTCCGGTCAGCCCATTCAGCACGGCCTTGGCGCGCAGCAGCGCGACACCGCCGCCGGGAACGATGCCTTCTTCCACTGCCGCGCGCGTGGCGTTCAGCGCATCGTCGATGCGGTCCTTCTTTTCCTTGACCTCGGACTCGGTCGCGCCGCCGACGCGAATGACCGCGACGCCGCCGGCGAGCTTAGCCAGCCGCTCCTGCAGCTTCTCCTTGTCGTAGTCGGAAGTGGTTTCCTCGATCTGCCCCTTGATCTGCTGGACACGCGCCTGGATCGTGGCCTTCTCGCCGGCGCCGTCGATGATCGTCGTCGTGTCCTTTTCGATCAGCACGCGCTTGGCGCGGCCTAGCATGTCGATGGTGATGTTTTCGAGCTTGATGCCGAGGTCCTCCGAAATCACCTGGCCGGCGGTGAGCACCGCGATGTCTTCCAGCATCGACTTGCGGCGGTCACCGAAGCCCGGCGCCTTGACGGCCGCAACCTTGAGGCCGCCTCGCAATTTGTTGACGACCAGCGTCGCAAGCGCTTCCCCTTCGACGTCCTCGGAGATGATCAGCAGCGGCTTGCCGCTTTGCACCACGGCTTCGAGGATCGGCAGCATCGCCTGCAGATTGCCGAGCTTCTTTTCATGGATGAGGACGTAAGGGTCCTCCAGCTCGGCGCGCATCTTCTCGGCATTGGTGACGAAATAGGGCGAGAGATAGCCGCGGTCGAACTGCATGCCCTCGACGACGTCGAGTTCGGTGTCGGCGGTCTTGGCTTCCTCGACGGTGATGACGCCGTCATTGCCGACCTTGTCCATCGCCTTGGCGATCATGGCGCCGACGGTGGTGTCGCCATTGGCGGCAATGGTGCCGACCTGCGCGATTTCACCGGAAGATTTGACCTTCTTGGCGCGTGCCTGGATTTCCTTGACGACAGCGGTAACGGCAAGGTCGATGCCGCGCTTGAGGTCCATCGGGTTCATGCCGGCGGCAACGAATTTGGCGCCCTCGCGCAAGATGGAAGCGGCAAGCACCGTGGCGGTGGTGGTGCCGTCGCCGGCAAGGTCGTTGGTCTTCGACGCCACTTCGCGCACCATCTGCGCGCCCATGTTCTCGAACTTGTCGGAAAGCTCGATTTCCTTGGCTACCGCCACCCCGTCCTTGGTGATGCGCGGTGCGCCATAGGCCTTGTCAATGACGACGTTGCGGCCCTTGGGGCCGAGCGTCACCTTGACGGCGTTGTTGAGGATTTCGACACCACGCAGCATGCGGTCACGCGCATCGGTGGAGAATTTGATTTCCTTGGCAGACATCTTTTTTCCAGTTCGGTTGGTTGCGGCAGGGCGCTGTCAGCACCGCCTGAATCAAAAATTTGGAGCGTCCTTTGCGCGTCCAAGACGCGCGGCGCTCCAATCAGGCGGCCTTCTTGGCAGCCCCGGTCTTCTCGATGATGCCCATCTCGCTCTTGTCGATGATGCCCATGATGTCGGCCTCCTTCATGATCAGAAGGTCCTCTCCGTCAATCTTGACCTCGGTGCCGGACCATTTGCCGAACAGGATGAGGTCGCCGGCCTTGACATCGAGCGCGATCAGCGCGCCGCTTTCGTCACGCGCGCCCGGCCCGACGGCGATCACTTCGCCTTCCTGCGGCTTTTCCTTGGCATTGTCCGGGATGATGATGCCGCCCTTGGATTTGGTGTCGCTTTCGGCGCGCCGAATGACGACGCGATCGTGGAGTGGCCGGAATTTCATGGAAACTTCTTTCTGGGGCCGGCTTAGGCGGCCGCTCCCTTCTATAGGCGCGTTAGCACTCGAAAGATAGGAGTGCCAAAAAATATTCGTTGGCCGCCGTAAAACATTGAATAGTATTATTTTGCCTTTTCGCTTCAGAAATTTGCTCGATCAAAAATAGGTCAGAATTTGATTTTTCCACATCGAGTGACTATTTTAAGGGAGAAAATCATTTTCATCATTGCAGCCAATAGGAGGTTTTAATCGATGGCGGAAGTTAGCCAGAACATCATGGAAAAAGCCGAAGCGCGCTTCATGGAGAAGCAGAAGAAAACCGCGGAACGCAACCAAGCAACGGCCGAATATGTTTCAGAGGCCAAGGCCAGGACCATTAAGACGGCAAGATTGCGGGCGTTGCGGCTGGCCAAGGAAGAGGCCGACCGCGCCGCGGAGGCCCTCAATCCCGTCGCCCCCAAGAAAAAGCGGGCGTCGCGGGCGATCAAGAAAGCAGACGTTGCATCAACGGAGGTCAAGTCATGAGCCTGACATTTCCCAATCGAAGCCGCAGCTACGACGAGGCGGGCAAACGCATCCGCTTCGTCGGCCATGACGGCATGTTCCAGATTTCCTTCTCCGTCGCCACGGATGCCATCTCGAAGGCAGAGTCAGGGACACCAACTGCAGAAGCCACCTATCTCGCCGCCTTCGATACGGCTTCCAGCTCCATCCACGACGTCGCCAGGAATGCCTATGACCGAACCCGCAAGAGCATATATGTGCTGACCGCGGCCGATTTTCGTTAAATCCCGAACGTCATCGCGTTCAGGGCCAACGCGCCAGATCCGATCCAGGCGCACGAATGTGCCGAGTGAACCTAGCGGCAGGATCAGGGCTTGCTCTCCGCCTTTGCCCGTCGCTTGACGTCTCGGCTGTTCAGCCGATCCGACCATCGCGTCTGCATCGCGCGTGTTCATGCCAACCAAGACCTGGTGCTTAAGCTCGACGGCTGCGTTTCCGCCCCCGATCGATGAATGCGATTGGTCAGGCCTGCGTGATGTAGAACACTGCCGCCAGGACAAGGACCGTCCAAACGACGACGAACAGCTTCAAGGCTAGGCCTCCGTATGAAGACAGAAAGGGACACAATGTTCTTAATGCTTTTCGACATGGTCGGCGCCGCCGCAACGACGACTGGCGTCTTGATCCCAAGCTTTCCGAAAACAGGCAGCAGCGATGGCTCGCGCACGAAAACAACCTCGAAGGTCTGGAGAAACAAACACTCCATAGCACCGTTTTTCAAACGCCTTGCATGTCAAATGAAAGGTGTGGGTAGCCACCTGAGATCCCCCTGATCTGGCGCAGCAACCTCAACGCGGCTACGCTGCAAGCACGAATCGTTGACGGCACAAAGGCCTGTTCAACCGCGACGGGCGAGGGAGAATACAATGACCGCGCCGGCTGCCGCGTTGCAGAAGGCCTTGTTCCAGGCGCTGGACGCTGACGGTTCCCTGTCAGCGGCGCTGGGCGGCGCAAAACTATTCGACCATGTCCCGGAAAACATCCCGTTTCCCTATGTGACGTTCGGCCGGACCAGCGTCTATGATTGGGTAACAGGCAGGAAGAAAGACGCCGAGCAGCTTTTCACTCTGCATTTCTGGTCGAAATCCGAGGCCAGGAAAGAAATGCTCGACGTGATGGACATGGTCAGCGCCCGCCTCCAGGATGCGGCGCTCGCCCTCGATGAGCATCACCGCGTCAATCTCAGGCTCGAATTCACCGAGGTCCGTTACGACGAGGATCTTTCAGCCTGTCACGGGCTGCTGCGCTTTCGTGCCGTGACGGAAGAAAACGCCTGACGCGCTTTCAATAAGGCTGCAACACAGTCTAGACTGGCGCCTGGATTTGCCGGGTTGGGGCGGCCAAATCACCGGGGTTGGTTGTGTCGCATTTCAGGGGGTGAGACAGGCATGTGTTGCAGGCAATGTTCATATCACGTTCAGCACCGATGCGTTAGGACGCTGATCATGAAAACGCTTCGCTCCCACTTCCCAACCGCGACACTTGCTCTCTGCGCTGCCGGTCTGTTTGCGTCGCAGGCGACGGCGCTGCCGGTCGTCGTGCCCGAGCAGAACCGGCCGATCGTCCTGGCCGCCTCCGACTGCTACGCGATCGGTCAGCAGGTCGCCGAGCAGAATGGCGGCACGCTGGCCAAGGCGTCGCAGTCGACGCGCGGTGGCCAGCCGGTCTGCGTCATCGTCGTGCTGGTTCCGGGCAAGGATGGGCAGCGTCCGCGCCGCACGGAGATCGTCGTTCCGCTGAACTGATGCCTGCCGTATCCCAGGCGCTGGAATCGGCCTATATCTGACGTCCAGCTCCTCAACAGGCCGATTTTTCAACAGGCGGATTCTTCAACTGGGTGTGATTCCCGCATGCGCGTACTCGTCGTCGAAGATGACAAGGATCTGAACCGGCAGATATCAGACGCGCTGGTCGATGCCGGCTATGTTGTCGACCGGGCTTTCGACGGTGAGGAAGGGCATTTCCTCGGCGACACCGAGCCCTATGACGCCGTGGTGCTCGACATCGGCTTGCCGCAGATGGACGGCATCAGCGTGGTCGAACGCTGGCGGCGCGGCGGCCGCAAGATGCCGGTCCTGATTTTGACGGCGCGCGATCGCTGGAGCGACAAGGTATCCGGCATCGACGCCGGCGCCGACGATTATGTCACCAAGCCGTTCCACATCGAAGAGGTGCTGGCCAGGGTCCGAGCGCTCATCCGGCGCGCGGCCGGCCATGCGTCGTCCGAGCTGACCTGCGGGCCGCTGCGGCTCGACACCAAAGCCTCCAAGGCCGATGTCGACGGCGTGCCGTTGAAGCTGACGTCGCATGAATTTCGCCTGCTTGCTTATCTGATGCACCATATGGGCGAGGTCGTGTCCCGAACCGAGTTGGTCGAGCACCTTTACGATCAGGATTTCGACCGCGATTCCAACACAATCGAGGTCTTTGTCGGGCGGCTTCGCAAGAAGATGGGCATCGACATGATAGAAACCGTTCGCGGCATGGGCTATCGAATGCGTGAGCCGGAGGCGTAAGGCGGAACCGCTCAAACAGACTGCAAGGACGCCGCTTTCACTGCGGTTCGGGCCGCGGTCGCTGGCGTTCCGGGTGATCGCCTTTTCCACGGTCTGGGCGATACTCACCCTGATTGTCATCTTCACGCTGATCACAACCCTTTATCGCCAGGCGAGCGAGCGCGGTTTCGACAGCCTGCTGTCGGCGCATCTGTTCAATCTGATCGGCTCGGTCGGCGTGTCCGAAGGCGGTTCGCTGACCGGCGCTCCCGACCTGGGCGACCTTCGGTTCTCGGAGCCGAATTCCGGCTGGTACTGGTCGGTGGAGCCTGCGTCGGAAGGCGTGAGTGGTGAGTTGCACTCCTCCTCGATGACCAAGGCGATCCTGTCGCCAAGCGTCGCCGAGGTTCCTTTCAATGCCAGCTTCCAGCGCAGCTATACGGCAGAAGGCATCGATGGCGAGGAACTGGAAGTGTTCGAGAGCGAGTTCGTTCTCGACGCGAAAAATCGCGCAGCGCGCTTCCGCGTCATGGGCAACCGGACCGAGCTCGAGCAGGAGATAAGCGCCTTTCAGCGTCGCCTGCTGACCTATCTTTCGCTGTTCGGCGTCGGCATGATCGCCATCAACGCCATCGCCATCCTGCTGGGCCTGCAGCCATTGCGCCGGGTCAGGGACGCTCTCGCCATGGTGCGCGAAGGAACCGCGCAAAAGCTCGACGGTCGCTTCCCCGCCGAGATCGAGCCGCTCGCCGACGAGACCAACGCGTTGATCGAAAACAACAAGCGTATCGTCGAGCGCTCGCGGACGCAGGTCGGCAACCTCGCCCATTCGCTGAAGACGCCGCTGGCGGTGCTGATCAACGAGGGACGGGCGCTCGGCGGCGCCAAGGGCCAGCTCATAGCCGAACAGGCCGCCTCGATGCAGAAGCAGATTGACCATTATCTGCAGCGCGCCCGCGTCGCGGCGCAACGCGACAGCGTCGTCTACCGAACGCCGGTGGCGCCGCTGGTCCAGCGCATGGTGCGCGTCCTGCAAAAACTCAATCCGCAGACCGATCTCTCACTGTCGCTGCCGGCAGTCGATATCGTCTTTGCCGGCGAACGCGAGGATCTGGAAGAATTGCTTGGCAATTTGCTCGACAACGCCATGAAATGGGCAAGGAGCGCGGTCGCGGTATCGGTGGCGCCAATCCCCGGCAAGAAGACTGGCGCCGGCAAGGAGGGTGCTGTCAATCTGTTCGAGATCAGCATCGAGGATGATGGCCCGGGCATTCCAGAAGACAAGGCGCGCGAGGCGCTGAAGCGCGGACGGCGTCTCGACGAGACAAGGCCGGGCACCGGGCTTGGACTTGCCATTGTCGCCGACCTCGTCAACGAATACGGAGGCGTTCTGGCTCTGGAACGGTCCAGCATGGGCGGGTTGAAGGCGGTGGTTCGATTGCGGAGCCTTCACTAGGCCTATGCTTTTTGCTGGGCCAGTCGACATTGATCGACGGTGCGTGATATTGCGGCATGTCGACTGGTCCCGGAGCCGTCGGCCGTGGCCAAATTTCCGACAAACATCGACACTATGGCCACGCCGACTTCCCCGATGGCGCGGCCCCCAGCTTTAACTCAAGAAAACCGGTTGTTGGCATGAAGATTCGCGTCGCGCTTGTTTCCGCACTGCTGGCCGTCTCTGGCTGCACGACGCTGGGCAGCAGCCCTGGCCCCACGGTGGCGCCGCGGCCGGCCGCAACGCCGCCAAGTGAAGGCAAGATCGCGACGACGGTCATTTCCGCCATGGGCGGCGGCCTCGTCAGCGGATCGATCGGTACCGGCTTGAGCGGCCCCGAAAAACGCAAGGCGCTGGAGGCGGAATACAGGGCGCTCGAGTACACGGCGAGCAGCCAGAAGGTGACGTGGAAGAGCGATCGGTCGGCGCATTACGGTGAAGTCGTGCCCGCCCAGCCCTATCGTGTCGGCTCGCAGGACTGCCGACAATACACCCATACGGTGTTTACCGGCGCCGCCGGCGCCACCGCGCGCGGAACCGCTTGCCGCAACGCCGATGGCAGCTGGACGCCGCTGACGTAACGACCGGCCGGATAATGCATGTCGCGCAAAAGTGTGCAGCGGTTTTGCGATAACGACATGCATAAAAACAAGAATTCGCGCAAAAGCATGCCCTCGGGCCTGACTCGAGGGTGTGCAGCGATCTTGCGATGACGATATGCATGAAAACAACTATCTAAGGCGCGTCGCATGACGCCGGTCGAACGCGGCGCGCTTTAGGTCCGGTTGACATCAATCAAGGACATGCGACGCATCTGCCGTCAAAGCGTCGCAGGACGCCTGTGTTGGCAGGGCAGGGCTCTGCCGTTATTGGAAGAAGCATGCTGTTCTGGGTCATAGCCGCCATTCTCACGCTGGGTGCAAGCCTGGCGGTGCTGCTGCCGCTGGCCGGCGGCCCGAAGGGTGGTTCGCCAAGCAGCGATCATGACCTTGAAGTCTATCGCGACCAGTTGTCCGAGCTTGACCGCGACGTGGCGCGTGGCCTGATCCAGCCGGCCGAGGCCGAAGAGGCGCGTGCGGAGATCGCCCGCCGCATCCTTCGCCTCGACAATGCCGCCGACAAGGCAGCGGCGCGGCAGCCGTCGATGGCGACCAGGCTGGTCGCGACGGCTGCGGTCCTGGCGGTTCCGCTGGTCAGTTGGGGCTTGTACAGCCAACTCGGCTCGCCCGATCTGCCGTCGCAGCCGCTCAGCGAGCGACTGGCCAAGAATCCCGCCGACAGTTCGGTCGACGAACTGGTGGCACGCGCCGAGGCCCACCTTGCCGCCAACCCGTCCGATGGCAGGGGTTGGGACGTCCTGGCGCCAATCTATCTGCGCATGCAGCGGTTCTCCGACGCAGTGACGGCGTACCGCAACGCCATTCGCCTCGACGGCGACAGCGCAGCCCGCCAAGCCGGCCTCGGCGAGGCGATCGCCAGCGAAGCGGGCGGCATTGTCTCGGCCGATGCCCAGGCAGCCTTCGAGGCGGCGCTGAAGCTCGATCCGGCGACTCCGAAGGCCAGCTTTTATCTGGCGATGGGCATGGCGCAGGAAGGCCGCATCGAGGAGGCGACGGCCGGCTGGCAGAAAATGCTGGCGGCCTTGCCGCAGGACACGCCCTGGCGCGGCGCCGTCGCGCAGGCACTGGCCGAAACCGCCAGGCGCAGCGTCGCTTCGGGAGTGCCTGCAAAAGGCCCGAACGCCGGGGATGTCGACGCCGCCTCGTCGATGTCGCCGCAGGATAGGGAAGCGATGATCAACACCATGGTTGCGGGGCTTGACGAAAAACTGCGGCAAAACCCGCGCGATGTGGAAGGATGGATGCAGCTTATTCGTTCCTATGTCGTGCTGGGCAAGGCCGATCAGGCGCGCGACGCGCTCAATCGCGGTATCGCCGTTTTTGGCTCCGATAGTGACGAAGCGAAGAAATTCACCGCCTTTGCCGCCTCGCTTGGCCTGACGGCGACGGAGTAAGAAATGACGCGCAAGCAGAAAAGACTGTCGGTGATCGCCGCAGGGTTGGCCTTCCTCGGTGCCGCCACAGGCCTGACCTTCTACGCGCTCGGCCAGAAGGCCTCCTACTTCTACATGCCCGCCGATCTGACCACCGCCAGCCTGCAGCCCGGGCAGCGTATCAGGCTCGGCGGCCTCGTCGAAAAAGGCACAATCGAGCGCGGTCAGGGGACCACCGTCGCTTTTTCGGTGACCGACAACCAGAAGCAGGTCAAGGTCACCTACACCGGCATTCTTCCCGACCTTTTCCGCGAGGAGCAGGGCGTCATCACTGAAGGCATTTTTCGCCCGGACGGCGTCTTCGTCGCCGACAGCGTGCTGGCCAAGCACGACGAGAACTACATGCCCAAGGAGGTGGCCGACGGCCTCAAATCCAGGGGCGTGTGGCAGGAGAGCAAAAAGTGACTAAGCAGGTTCCGCAAAAGCCTGCCCTCGGGCTTGACCCGAGGGTTCCCACGATTTTGCGGCAAGACCCTGCGGCAAAGCAAAAACCTGGCGGGCTTGGCCACTATGGTTGAAACCGGACATTTCGCGCTGGTCCTGGCGTTCGCGCTGTCTTTGGTACAGGCGCTGGTGCCGCTGTTCGGTGCGCGTATCAACAGCCAGAAGATGATGGCCGTCGGCGGTCCGGTCGCGGTGACCGGCTTCGCCTTGACCGCTCTGTCCTTCGCGGCGCTGGCGACGGCCTATGCGACGTCGGACTTTTCGGTGGCCAACGTCTGGGACAACTCGCATTCGCTGCAGCCGCTGATCTACAAGATCACCGGCACCTGGGGCAATCACGAGGGCTCGATGCTGCTCTGGGTGCTGATCCTGAGCTTCTTCGGGGCGCTCGTCGCTGCTTTCGGCAGCAATCTTCCAGCGACCCTTCGAGCCAACGTGCTGGCCGTGCAAGGCGCGATCGGCGCCACCTTCTTGCTGTTCATCCTGGCGACGTCCAACCCGTTCGCCAGGCTCAATCCGGCGCCGATCGAGGGCCGCGATCTCAACCCGATCCTGCAGGATCTCGGCCTCGCCATCCATCCGCCGCTGCTCTATCTCGGCTATGTCGGCTTCTCGATCTGCTTTTCCTTCTCGGTCGCCGCCCTCATCGAAGGCCGCATCGACGCGTCCTGGGCGCGCTGGGTGCGGCCATGGACGCTGGTCGCCTGGATGTTCCTTACCGGCGGCATCGCCATGGGTTCCTACTGGGCCTATTACGAACTTGGCTGGGGCGGTTTCTGGTTCTGGGATCCGGTCGAGAACGCCTCGTTCATGCCTTGGCTGGCCGGCACCGCGCTGCTCCATTCGGCGATCGTCATGGAAAAGCGCTCGGCCCTGAAGATCTGGACGCTGTTGCTGGCGATCCTGACCTTCTCGCTGTCGCTGCTCGGCACCTTCCTGGTGCGCTCCGGCGTGCTCACCTCCGTCCACGCCTTCGCCACCGATCCGACGCGCGGCGTGTTCGTTCTCTGCATCCTGACACTGTTCATCGGCGGATCACTGGCGTTGTTCGCCTTTCGCGCCTCGAGGTTGACGGCCGGCGGCCTGTTTCATCCGATCTCGCGCGAAGGGGCGCTGGTCCTCAACAATCTGTTCCTGACCACGGCCACCGCCACCGTGCTGATCGGCACGCTCTATCCGCTGGTCGTCGAGGCCGTTTCGGCCGACAAGATTTCGGTCGGCGCGCCGTTCTTCAACCTGACGTTCGGCCCGCTGATGGTGCCGCTCCTGGTCGCGGTTCCGTTCGGGCCGCTGCTGGCCTGGAAGCGCGGCGACATTTTCGCCGTCGCCCAGCGGCTGATGGCGGCCTTCGCCGCCGCGCTTCTGGCCGTGCTGGTGACGGCCTTGTTCATCGACGGCGCGTCGGTGTTCGCAGCACTTGGCGTCGGCCTGGCCTTCTGGCTGATCTGCGGCGCGCTCACCGATATTGCCGTCAAGTCCGGCTTTGGCAGCGTCGCGCCCGGCATCATGCTCAGGCGCTTCGCCGGCCTGCCGCGTTCGGTCTTCGGCACCGCGCTCGCCCATCTCGGTCTTGGGCTGACGACGCTGGGCATCGTCGGCACGCTTTGCTTCGGAACCGAAAAGATACTGTCGATGCGTGCAGGCGAGACCGTGCAGCTGTCCGGCCACACACTGCGCTTCGAAGGGCTCTATCCGGCCCAGGGGCCTAACTACAGCGAGGATCGCGGCCGCTTCGCCCTGCTCGGCGCTGATGGAAGCACCACCGCCGTGATCACCTCGTCCAAGCGCTCCTATCCGGTCCGGCAGATGACGACGACCGAGTCCGGTATCAAGACGATCGGTTTCAGCCAGCTCTACCTCTCGCTTGGCGATGAGGCGACCGACGGCTCCGTCGTGGTGCGGCTGTGGTGGAAGCCGCTGGTGACGCTGATCTGGGGCGGCGCCCTTGTCATGATGGCAGGCGCTGCGATGTCGCTGATGGACCGGCGGCTGCGCGTCGGCGCACCGTCGCGCCGCCGCAAGTCGGCGGGCGCCGTGCCTTTCGCGAGCCTGCCATGACCGCAAGAAAAACTTCCCTGGCCTCCCTGATCCTGCTGCTGACGCTGTTGTTTGCCGGCGCCGCACTTGCGGTGAAGCCGGACGAGGTTCTGGCCGACCCGGCGCTCGAGGCGCGGGCGCGGACCCTTTCAGAAGAACTGCGCTGCATGGTTTGCCAGAACCAGTCGATCGACGAATCCGATGCCGAGCTTGCCCGCGACCTGCGCGTGCTGGTGCGCCAGCGCCTGGTCGCCGGCGATACCGACCGGCAGGTGATCGACTACATCGTTTCCCGCTATGGCGAGTTCGTGCTGTTGAAGCCGCGCTTCAGCCTGCGCAATGCGCTGTTGTGGGGCACGCCGGTCCTTCTGTTGCTTGCCGGCGGGATTTTCATCGTGCTGACCGCCCGGTCGCGCCGTTCGACGCCTGCGGCCATGCTCACCGCCGAGGAGAAGGCAACGTTGGACAAGATGCTGGGTAACTAATTCGGCCCGGCCGCCCCGTCGCCAAGACCGCGGCCGTGTCACGATGTCTCGAGACCAGGTGACGAACCGCTTCAAGCCTTGTCTGCGCGCCTGGCTTCCGACGCTTCGATGATGGGGTCGATTTCCGCCATGGCTTCTTCGTGCGGCACGACACGGCCAGCTGCCGCATCGGCCATGCCGCGTTTGATGCCTTCGATGATCTCAAGCTCGCGATCGACATAGGCCGATATCGCCTCGGCCGCGAGGAAGGATTTGCTGCGCCGCGTGTCGGCGGCGATCCGCTCCAGCTTCAGCTTGGTTTCGGACGAAACCCGAATCGTCATGGTGGCGCTTGCGGTCATGGTGAAAGCCTTGTGCTGAACTGTGTACAACATAGGGCCTCGGGCGGGCGCAACCAAAGGGTTGGTGCCTGCAAACATTACCAAAGTTTCATGCACTGGAAATGGCGCCGTAATGTGCGCGCCTCTATTTCTCTTGCCGAGGATGCCGACCGAAGCGCATCCCTTGAAAGAGGATACGAGACCCATGAATATTGCCCCCAATTCACATTCCCGCACCCGCAAACGCCTGATGGCTGCCGCCGCATCAGTGGCCATTGCCGGCGCGATCGGCTTCGGCGCGGTTGCCACCGGGACAGCCCCCGTCCTGGCCGAGGCCGTGCGTGTCGAGGCGCCTCAGGTCCCGAGCTTCGCCGACGTGGTCGAGCGCGTTTCGCCGGCGGTCGTCAGTGTCCGCGTCAAATCCAAGATAGAATCGACCGCTGACGACGGCTCCGACCTTCCCGACGCCTTCGGCAATCTCCCCGACGATCCGCAATTGCGCCGCTTCTTCAGGGAGTTCCGTGGCTTTGGCGATCAGGATGGCCGGGATGGAATGCGACGTTTCGGACGCGCTGACCGCCAGCCACGGCCGGTCGCTCAAGGGTCCGGCTTCTTCATCTCCGAGGATGGCTACCTCGTCACCAACAATCATGTCGTCGGAGAGGGCTCGTCCTTCACGGTGGTGATGCATGACGGCAAGGAACTCGACGCCAAGTTGGTCGGCACAGATCCGCGCACCGATCTCGCAGTGCTCAAGGTCGAAGGCGACGGCAAGTTCACCTATGTCGACTTCTCCGATGATTCAAAGGTTCGCGTCGGCGACTGGGTGGTGGCCGTCGGCAATCCGTTCGGCCTCGGCGGCACAGTCACTGCCGGCATTGTCTCGGCCCGTGGTCGCGACATCGGCGCCGGTCCTTATGATGATTTCATCCAGATCGATGCCTCGGTGAACCGCGGCAATTCGGGTGGCCCGACCTTCAACCTCAACGGCCAGGTCGTCGGCATCAACACCGCGATCTTCTCGCCGTCCGGCGGCAGCGTCGGCATTGCCTTCGACATTCCCGCCTCGACCGCCAAACAGGTCGTGCAGGATCTGATGAAGGACGGCACCGTCCAGCGCGGCTGGCTTGGCGTCGAGATCCAGCCGGTCACCTCCGAAATCGCCGAATCGCTCGGGCTGAAGTCCGATAAGGGCGCGCTCGTTTCCAGCGCCCAGAACGATGGTCCCGGCAAGGAGGCCGGCATATCGGCTGGTGACGTCATCACTCAGGTGGACGGCAAGGACGTCGCTTCGCCGAAGGAACTCGCCCGTCTGATCGGCGCCTACCCGCCCGGCAAGCCGGTCGACGTCACGCTGTGGCGTGACGGCAAGAGTGAAACGGTCAAGGTCGACCTCGGCACGCTGCCTTCGACTGACAAGCAGGCTTCGGCCGACCAGCAGCCTTCGGCTCCACCAAAGGCCGATACACTGGCCGATCTCGGTCTCACCGTCACCAGGTCCGACGATGGCAAAGGGCTTGTGGTGACCGATGTCGATCCCGACAGCGATGCTGCCGATCGCGGCATCCAGCCCGGCGACGTCATCACCTCGGTCAATTCGACGGAGGTCAACGGCACCGAGGATGTCGCCAAGGCCATGGCCGACGCGGTGAAGTCGGGCCGCAAGGCGGTGCTGATGCAGATCACCCGCGACGACAGCAACCGCTTCGTCGCGCTGCCTGTCGCCAAGGGCTGACGTTCCAGACTTTTCCGATGCGGCGGTTTCAAATACCCGGAGCCGTCGCATGGGAAAGCACGGGGCTTGAATACGTTAGTCAGTCATCGTGTTCCGCCCCAGCGGCAGCGGGCGCCCATCGCCCGCTGCCGCTCGAACCACAGAGCAGTCGCCCAAAGTGTGAAGCGGTTTTGGGATGACGACATGCTCAAACAACAAAGCATGTCGCCCAAATCCGAGGATGCGGCGGCTCGACGCCAATAACGTTGTAAAACAAAGACTTACTGCTCGTTCTTGAATCATTTTGTTCGCGATCCACCTTGAGGCCATGATGCCTATGCCGGCCACTCAATCTTCCAGCGAAATCGCGTATAACGGTCCCATGAAGATTCTCGTCATAGAAGACGATCGCGAAGCGGCCGATTACCTCCAGAAAGCCTTTACCGAGGCCGGACATACCGCCCATGTCGCCGGCGACGGCGAAACCGGCTTCGCGCTCGCTGACTCCGGCGACTATGACGTGATGGTCGTCGACCGCATGCTGCCGCGCCGCGACGGCCTGTCGGTCATCGCCGGTCTTAGATCCCGAGGCAAGACTACGCCGGTGCTGATCCTGTCGGCGCTCGGCGAAGTCGACGACCGGGTCACCGGCTTGCGCGCCGGCGGCGACGACTATCTGACCAAGCCCTATGCCTTTTCCGAGCTTCTGGCCCGAGTCGAGGTGCTGAACCGCCGCGCCAGCGCCAGGGAGGCCGAAACCGTCTACCGGGTCGGCGATCTCGAACTTGACAGGCTGTCGCATTCGGTGCGGCGCGCGGGCCGGGAGATTACGCTGCAGCCGCGCGAATTCCGCCTGCTGGAATATCTGATGCGCCATGCCGGCCAGGTGGTGACGCGCACCATGCTGCTGGAAAATGTCTGGGACTATCATTTCGATCCGCAGACCAACGTCATCGACGTTCACGTCTCGCGGCTTCGCGGCAAGATCGAGAAGGGCTTCGACAAGCCCATCCTGCACACGGTTCGTGGCGCCGGCTATATGCTCAAGAGCGGTTAGCATGGCCCTTTCAATGCCGGCCATCATGAAGACGACGGCAGCGCGGCTTTCGGCGCTCTATCTCCTGCTGTTCGCCATCTGTGCGGTGCTGCTCGTCTTCTACATGACCTCGCTGTCGGCGCGCATGCTGACCGGCCAGACGCAGGAGACCATCAACGACGAGGTGCTCGGCCTCGCCCGGGTCTATCAGCGCGGCGGCTTGCCGCTGCTGGTCCGGGTGGTCGAGCAGCGCTCCCGCCAACCCGGCGCCAATCTCTATTTGATCGCCGATGCCAACGGCCAGATCCTGACCGGCAACGTGCAGAGCCTGGAACCCGGCGTTCTCGTGGCCGAGGGCTGGACGACGGAGCCGTTTTCCTACCGGCGCTTTGGCGAGGGCGAACTCGAGCGGCAACGCAACCCGATCGCCGACCCGAATGAACCCAGCCAGAGCGAAGTCCAGGTCGAAGGCGAGAAGGGCCACAACGCCATTGCCTTGGTGCTGCGCCTGCCGAACCAGATGATCATGCTGGTCGGCCGCGATCTCGGCGAGCCTGAGCGGTTCCGCGCCGTCATCCGCCGCGCCTTGACGTTGGCCCTCGGCATGATGGCGCTTGGCGGAATTTTGATCTGGTTCTTCGTCGGCCGCGCGGCGCTGAAGCGCATCGACTCGGTGTCGCAGGCCAGTCGCCGCATCATGGGCGGCGACCTTTCCGGCCGGCTGCCGGTCACCGGCGCCGGCGACGAGTTCGATCGGCTCTCCGAAAATCTCAATTCCATGCTGGCCAGGATCGCCACGCTGAATGAAGGGCTGAAGCAGGTCTCCGACAACATCGCCCACGATCTGAAGACACCGCTGACCAGGCTGCGCAACCGCGCCGAGGCGACGCTCTCCGGCAAGCACAAATCCGCCGCCTACCGGCAGGCGCTGGAAGCGACCATCGCCGAGTCCGACCATCTGATAAAGACCTTCAACGCCATCCTGATGATCTCAAGGCTGGAGGCGGGCTATTCCTCAGAAAGCACCAGCCAGGTCGATCTGGCTGCTTCCGTGCGCGATGTCGTCGAGCTCTACGAGCCGGTGGCGGAGGAGGCGGGAGTGACACTCGAGACCTCTGTGCAGGACGGCTTCGCCGTTGAAGGCAATCGCGAGCTGATCGGCCAGGCGCTATCGAACATCGTCGACAACGCGATCAAATATTCGACCGACTCGACAGCCAAGCCGACCGTTCGCGTGGCGCTCGATCGCGTCGGCAGCGAAATCAGACTTTCCGTCACCGACAACGGCCAGGGCATTCCCGACGATGCCGATCGCGCCAGGGCGACCGAGCGTTTCGTGCGGCTGGAGAAGAGCCGCTCGCAGCCGGGTTCCGGTCTCGGCCTCAGCCTCGCCAAGGCGATCATGACATTCCACAAAGGGCGGCTTGATCTCCTGCCCGCCAATCCTGGATTATCCGTCGTCATGAGTTTTCCCGAACGGGAGGATCGCTGATGGCGGTGAAGGCGGCTGCGGAACACACCAACTGGCTTCTGAAGCCGGCAGCAAGGCTCGTGCCTCTGGATCGGAACCGAGCCCGGCGGGAATTGTCGGAGATCGCTTCCGCAGCGCAGGAAGAGGGGCTTGCCGGGCTGGCGAAAATCCTGGCCGGCGAGGGCGCCGTCCAGGAGTTTCTCGCGGCAGTCTTCGACCTGTCGCCGTTCCTGCGCGACACGGTGCGCCGCCGCCCGCAGATCCTGGATGCGCTTTTCGATGAGACCGTCGAGGCGCGGCTGGCGTCGATCGGCGCCGCCATCGGCAAGGCCGCGCGGGCGGAAGCCATCTCTGAGAACGGTCTGATGATGGAGCTGCGGCAATGGAAAGCGGAAGCGCATGTTCTGATCGCGCTGGCCGATCTTGCAGGCGAGGCCGAAACTGCAATCACAGTACGGCGGCTGAGCGATCTTGCCGACGCCTGCACCCGCGCTGCCGTCGACTTCCTGCTTCGCGACGCGCACCGACAAGGCAAGCTCAAACTGCCGGATCTCGAGGATCCGGCGCGCCGGTCGGGCTGGATCCTGCTCGGCATGGGCAAGCTTGGCGCGCATGAGCTGAACTTCTCCTCCGACATCGACCTTGTCGTTTTCTTCGACCCGCAAGCGCCAGCAGTCCTCGATCCGCTCGATGCGACGGAGCTGTTTTCGCGCCTGACCCGCCGGCTGGTCCGCATGCTCCAGGACCGCACCGAACACGGCTATGTTTTCCGCACCGACCTCAGGCTTCGTCCCGACCCCGGTTCGACGCCGCTGGCGATCCCGGTCGAGGCGGCGCTGCGCTACTACGAGGCGCGGGGCCAGAACTGGGAGAGGGCCGCGATGATCAAGGCGCGTCCGGTGGCCGGCGATGTCGCCGCCGGCACTGCGTTCCTGAAGGAGCTCCAGCCCTACATCTGGCGCAAATACATGGACTATGCGGCGATCGCCGACGTCCATTCGATCAAGCGCCAGATCCATGCCCACAAGGGTCTTGGCGAGATCGCGGTGAAGGGCCACAACGTCAAGCTCGGCCGCGGCGGCATCCGCGAGATCGAGTTCTTCGTCCAGACCCAGCAGCTCATCGCCGGCGGCCGCTTTCCCGAACTGCGCGGCCGCGAGACGGTGCCGATGCTTGGCCAGCTTGCGGCACGCGGCTGGATCACTGCCGATGCGCGCGATACGCTCACAAGGCAGTACTGGCTCCTGCGCCGCGTCGAGCACGCCGTTCAGATGGTCGCCGACGAGCAGATCCACATACTGCCGGACGATGACGAAGGGCTCGAACGCATTGCCCGCCTGCTCGGTTTTGCCGATGCGGCGACCTTTGCCGAGGCGTTCCGCGCCGCACTCCATCAGGTCGAACGCCACTACGCAGCGCTTTTCGAGACCGCGCCCGAGCTTTCGGCGGGCATCGGCAATCTGGTCTTTACCGGCGATGTCGACGACCCCGATACGTTGCGGACCCTGCAGAGATTGGGATTCCAGCGGGCGAGCGACATCTGCCGCGTCATCCGCGGCTGGCATTTCGGCCGCTATCGCGTCACCCAGTCAGCCGAGGCGCGCGAGCGGTTGACCGAACTGACGCCGGCGCTGCTGCAATCCTTCGGCCAGACGCGCCGCGCGGACGAGGCGTTGATACGCTTCGACGAATTCCTTGCCGGTCTGCCCGCCGGCATTCAGCTGTTCTCGCTGCTCCACTCCAATCCGGCTCTGCTGAAGCTGCTGGCGACCATCATGGGCGCGGCGCCCCGGCTGGCCGCCATCATCACACGCCGGCCGCACGTGTTTGACGGCCTGCTTGATCCGGCGCTTTTGACCGAACTGCCGGACCGCGCCTATCTGTCCGGCCGTCTCGCCGCGTTCCTCGAAGGCGACAGGGCCTATGAGGACGTGCTCGACCGCTTGCGCATCTTTGCGTCCGAGCAAAAATTCCTGATCGGCGTCAGGCTGCTTGCCGGCTCGATCGATCCGGCGCGCGCCGGCCGTGCCTTTTCCGATCTGGCCGATCTCACCATCGACGCGGCGCTGCAGGCGGTCATCGCCGAGTTCGCGCTACGCCACGGTCGCATCGCCGGCGGCACGGTTGCGCTGCTCGGCATGGGCAAGCTCGGCAGCCGCGAATTGACGGCCGGCTCAGACGTCGACCTCATCCTGCTTTATGATCACGACGCCGATGCCGAAGAATCCGATGGCGACAAGCCGCTCGCCCCGTCGCACTATTACGCCAGGATGACGCAGCGGCTGATCGCTGCGGTGTCCGCGCCGACCGCCGAGGGCGTTCTCTACGAACTCGACCTTCGCTTGCGGCCGTCCGGCAACAAGGGGCCGGTGGCGACCCATGTCGATGCCTTCAAGAAGTACCAGCGTAAGGACGCCTGGACCTGGGAGCATATGGCGCTGTCAAGGGCCCGCGCGATCGGCGGCGATCAAGCGCTGTGCGCCGAGGTCGAGACCGAAGTGGCACAGGTACTTGCCCTGTCGCGCGACAGCGCAAAGGTGATGGCCGAGGCGGCCGAGATGCGCGCGATGATCGAGAAGGAAAAACCGCCGCGCGATCTCTGGGACATCAAGCTGATCCCGGGTGGTCTCATCGATCTTGAATTCATCGCGCAGGTGGCGGTGATCACGGGAAAGGTCGAAGCCGGCCGCCGGGTCACCGGGACGGCGGACGTGCTGTCGAGGCTGGCGCCGGATTTCGCCGAGGCGCAGATCAGGCAGGAGCTTTGCGATGCCTATGCGCTCTATCTGGCGCTGACCCAGATGACGCGGCTCTGCCTCACCGGCGTATTCGAACGCGACGACGTTCCGCCGGGGCTTTCGGATCTGCTATTGGCGGTCACCGACCTGCCGGATTTCGGCGTGCTGGAAGCGCACCTCAAGGAGACGTCGCAAAATGTCAGGAAGGATTTTGGCTTTTTGCTTCGTGTGAATGAGTAGTGAGTAGTGAATGGTGAATGGAATTAGATATTCACTACTGACTATTTCACTATTCACTAGTCAGGCGGCGGCCCTGACCGGCTGCGTCGGCTTCCTGGTCGGAATGCGCACCGACACGATCGTGCCGGTGCCTTCGGTGGAGCGGATTTTCAAGGCGCCGCCCTGAAGCTCGGCCAACGAGCGTGAGATGGCAAGGCCAAGGCCGGAACCGGCATGGCTCTTGGAAAACTGGTTCTGCACCTGCTCGAACGGCCGCCCGAGCTTGCTCAGCGCCTCCTTCGGGATGCCGCAGCCATTGTCTTCGATCGTCAGCACCAGAGCGCTGGAGGTGTTGCGGGCCCTTACCGCAATGCGACCGCCCTGGCCGGTGAACTTCACCGCATTCGACAGCAGGTTGATGATGATCTGCTTGATCGCCCGGCGGTCGGCGAACAGCGTCAGCGAATCGGGGATGCGTGTTTCGACGGTGATCGACTTTTCCGCCGCCTGCAGCGAGATGACGCGCACCGTTTCCCGCATCAGCGGGCAGAGGTCGATTTCCTCCTGATCCATCGAGAACTGGCCGGCCTCGATCTTCGACATGTCGAGGATGTCGTTGATGACGCCCAGAAGATATTTGCCGCTGCCGTTGATGTCGGTGGCGTATTCCTCGTAGCGCGGCGAACCCAGGGGCCCGAACAGCGCCTGTTCCATCAGTTCGGAGAAGCCGATGATCGCGTTGAGCGGCGTGCGCAATTCATGCGACATGTTGGCCAGGAACTCGGATTTGGCCCGGTTCGCGGCCTCGGCGCGCTCGGTTTCCTTCATGTATTTGTGATTGAGCTCGACCAGTTCGCGCGACCGCTCTTCCTCTGCCCGGCGGGCAAGGCTGAGATCGTGGATCGTCGCCATCAGTCGGCGCTCGCTGTCGACCAGCTTCTCCTGGTGCAGCTTGATCTGGGTGATGTCGGAGCCGACCGAGACGGTGCCGCCGTCCCTGGTCCGCAATTCGTTCACCTGCAGCCAGCGGCCATCGGCAAGCTGCCGCTCGAAGGTCACGCCGCCTTGCTGCCCGTTGGTGTTGGCAAGCCGGCGCTCCGAGGCGAAGGCAAGCATGCGGTCTTCGAGAACGGCGCGCGAGGCGCCCGGCATCACGTCGCGATCCGACAGGCCGTTGTCCTGCTGGTACTTGGAATTGCACATGATCAGGCGCTGGGCCGAATCCCAGAGCACGAAGGATTCGTTGATGTTTTCGATGGCCGTTCGCAGGCGAAGATCCGCGGCCTCGGAGCGCAGCGCCAAATGCCGCTGCTCGGTGACGTCGACGGCGATGCCGATCAACTGGATCTCCGGCGCTTCCGGGTCGATCACCTGCGCTCTTGCGCGCATCCACACCCATTGTCCGTCGGCGTGGCGCATCCGGAACACTTGGTCGATGTGGTCGATCTCACGTGCGACGATCCTGTTGGCGAGTTGGAATAGGTCGCCGTCCTCGGGATGGATGATCCCGTCGACCTCGCCGAACGACAGCATCGTGTCGCAGGGCTCATAGCCCAGCATGTCGTACATCGAACGCGACCAGTACATCTTGCCGCGCACCATGTCCCAGTCCCACAGGCCGCAGCGGCCGCGCACCAGCGCCATGTCGATGCGCTGGTGCGCTTCGAGATAGATGCGGTCGGCGGTCTGGGCGCGCGCCGCCTGGCCGAAATAGGCATAGAGGACGATGATCAGCACGCCGGCCGTCAGCACGAACAGCGTGACGTTGAGCGAAACGGTCTTGCGCCACGTGTCGAAGACCGCATCCTGCGGAACGAGCGCTGCGGCAGCACCATTCCTGCCATTTGCCAGGCTCACCGCGGCATACCAGTCCTGGCCGCCGATGCTGACCTCCATCACCCCGGCGCGGTCACCGAACATGAACAGCGGTTGACCGCCCTGGGCGATGGCGTCAAGCGACCGCCCTTCCCAGCCCGTCGATTGCGGTGTCACGGCAACGATCTTGAACGCGCTGTCGGTGACCGCAAGCACGTGGCTTCGGCCCATGGCGCCCTGACGGCTGATGCCCTCCAACAAGTCCTGCGTCGCGCCAGGCGTCGAGGCCATGTTCGCATCGACGCTGATCGAACTGGCCAGTTGGCCCGCCGCGAGCGAGAGGATCGCCTTGGCGTCGCGTTCCACGTCGTCGCGCTCGTGCATCAGCGACAGGAACCGCAGTGCCGCGATGACAATCAGGAAAATGATGATGAGGGCCGGTATCGATCGGCGCAGCAATGGCTCGGCTGCCAGAAGCCGTCGGTAGGCGGGTTCGGCGATCAGCCGCGCATTGCCGGCGAGACCGTCGCTTCCCGCCTCACGCTGCTCAAAACCCGTCCCTCCGGGCGCGCCCCACGCGTCCGCCTTCGCCATAAATGGCTCTCCCCGATCTTAAATCTGCTTGACGATCCGGCGACGCCGCACTTCCGAATCTTCAGCTAAAGAATCAAAGGTGATTCGGCTTGTCCATAGGCGCAGCGAAAAAAGATTAAAAATCGACTAAAATAATGGCTTTTCCGCCCGATGGTGCCGGGCGGCAACCTTCTAAGGTGTGTTGAGATTCAGGTCAGGCCGTGCCGAGAACGGTGGATTCCGAGAACCGGAGCGGAGCGTACTTTTTGGTACGTGAGCACCGGAAACGCAGGAAGCCGCCGTTCGCAGGCCGGCATCACCTGAATATCAACATACCTTACGCCAGCGTGCGCTCAATGATGTCGCGCAAATCGGCCGACAGGTTCTCGGTATTGGCAATCGAAAGCAGCGCTTCCCTTGCCTTGCCCTGCCGGGCAGGTTCCAGCGAGCGCCATGATCTGAGTGCCGTCGCCAGCCTGGCGGCCAATTGCGGGTTGCGCTTTTCGACCTGCAGGACCGTTTCGACGAAAAACCGGTAGCCTTCGCCGTCGGCGCGATGGAAGCCGGTCTGGTTGGCGCTGGAAAACGTGCCGACGAGCGAGCGCACCCGGTTCGGGTTGGCCATCGAGAAGGCCGGGTGGCCGGTCAGGGCGCGCACTGCATGAATGGTTTGCGGGCCCGGCACGCTGGCCTGGATATGGAACCATTTGTCCATCACCAGCGGATCGGTCGCATATTTCGCTTCGAACTCCGCCAGCGCCTTGACCGTCTCGGGCGAACCGTTATGGCGCAGCGCAAGCACGCTCAATGCGGCGGCCCGGTCGGTCATGTTGGTAGCGGACTGGAAATGCCGGGCCGCAAGCGTCGCACCTCCATGCAGCAGCGAAAGATAGTCGAGCAAGATGTTGCGCAGCGCCCGGCGACCGGCGCTTGCCGCATCAGGACTGAAAGCGTCCTTGTCGGTCAGTCGATCGTAGAGGTCGGAGAATATCTCGCGATTCGCCTCGGCGATCGCGACCGTCAGCGCCTCGCGGGCCGAGAAAATGGCATCGGGGTCGATGTTCTTGCCGATGTCACGGGCGATATCGGCTTCGCTCGGAAGCGCCAGAGCCAGCGCCCGATAGGCCGGTTCGAGTGTCTCGTCGCCGGCTATTTTGCCGGCAAGCTCGATCAACCGCGATGCGAAACCGGGCTGCTTGCCGTCAAGGACCTGGCGGAAGGTGGATATCAGAGCCTCGGTCAAAAGCGTGTTGAACGCCTGCCAGCGCGAGAAGGTATCGTTGTCATGGCCAGCAAGGAAGAACTGATCGTCGGCCCTCTGTTCGACGGAAAGCGTCACCGGCGCCGAGAAGCCGCGGTTGAGCGACATCGCCGGGCGCTCAGTGACGCCCGAGAAGCGCACCATGTGCCGGCGCTTGCGGATATGGATGACGCCGTCCTCGACGCTGGCGCCCTCGACGCCGCCATATTCTATCGCTTTGCCGTCGGTGCCGACCAGGCTGAAGGCCAGCGGAATATGCATCAGCCGTTTGCGGCTTTCGGACGGCGTTGGCGGCACCGACTGTTCGATCTCGAGCGTGAATTCCTGGGCCGCCGCATTGTGCGTCGAACTGATGGTCAGATTGGGCGTGCCGGCCTGATGGTACCACAGCGAAAATTGCGCGAGGTCGCGCCCGGACACATCCTCGAACACCTTGATGAAGTCCTCGATGGTTGCAGCCTCGCCGTCATGGCGCTCGAAATAGAGATCCATGCCGGCCCGGAACGTCTCGGCGCCGAGAATCGTGCGGATCATGCGCACCACTTCCGAGCCCTTTTCGTAGACTGTCGCCGTGTAGAAATTATTGATCTCGCGGTAGCGGCGCGGTCGCACCGGATGCGCCAGCGGTCCCTGGTCTTCGGGAAACTGATGTGCCTTGAGCGTGCGCACTTCGGCGATGCGTTTCACCGCTCGCGAGCGTTGGTCGGCGGAGAATTCGTGATCACGGAAAACCGTCAGCCCTTCCTTCAGGCAAAGCTGGAACCAGTCGCGGCAAGTGATTCTGTTGCCGGTCCAATTGTGGAAATACTCATGCGCGATGATCGCCTCGATATTCGCGAAATCGGCGTCCGTTGCGGTCTCCTGGTCGGCCAGCACATACTTGTCGTTGAAGATGTTGAGGCCCTTGTTCTCCATCGCGCCCATGTTGAAGTCTGACACGGCGACGATGTTGAAGACGTCGAGGTCGTATTCGCGGCCGAACGCTTCCTCGTCCCATTTCATCGACCGTTTCAGGGCGTCCATGGCGTAGCCGGCGAGCCGCTCCTTGCCCGGCTCGACAAAGATGCCGAGCTCGACCTGGCGGCCGGACAATGTGACGAAGCTGTCCGCGACCTTGCCGAGAGCCCCCGCCACAAGGGCGAACAGATAGGACGGCTTGGGGAAGGGGTCGTGCCAGACTGCATAGTGCCAGCCGTCGGCAAGTTCGCCGCTGCCAGCCGGGTTGCCGTTGGAAAGAAGCAGTGGCGCCTCGTGGTGCGGCGCCTCGATGCGCACCGTATAGACCGACAGGATATCCGGACGATCGAGAAAATAGGTGATGCGCCGAAAGCCCTCGGCCTCGCATTGCGTGCAATAGACGTTGCTCGAGCGATAGAGGCCCATCAGGGTTTCGTTGTGCGCCGGCGCCAGCTCGGTTTCGATCAGCAGTTGGAAGCGGGCTGCTGCGGGCGGCGTGGTGATCTTCAACTGATCGGGCGTGGCGAAAAAATCGGTGGGCGCGAGTGTCTGGCCGTCGATTGCGATGCGGCCGAGCGTCAGGCCATCGCCGTCCAGCACCAGCGGCACTGACGCCGCGACGCCGTCGCGGCGCTCGACCGTCAGCACCGCGATGACGCGCGTGGCTTCTGGCGACAGGCGGAAAGTCAGGCCGGTTTCCGGAATGAGATAGTCGGTGGGGCGATAGTCTTCGAGCTTGAAGACCTGGCCGGTGTCCGTGCGCATTCCGTTGGTTTTCCTGTCGATTTCCGCAGCGGCAGGTGGATCCGCTGGTCGAAGAAATGTGAAGCACGCGCTCTTTACACGAAACCGTCACTCGACAAAACTGGCGCAGCGCCTATTTCAGGCACTCGTTTTCCAATCATCGTCGCGAGGTATCCATGACCGTCGTCACACCGAAATTCGGCATGGGCGCCTCTGTGCTGCGTCGCGAGGACCAGGCCTTCATCACGGGTCTCGGTCGCTATACGGACGACATCCAACTGGCCGGCCTCTTGCACGGCTACGTCCTGCGCTCGCCGGTGGCCAAGGCAAGCTTCACCGTCGGTTCGACCGAGGCGGCCAAGGCGGCATCTGGCGTCCATCTGGTGCTGACCGGTGCGGATCTTGCTCATCTCGGCAAGCTGAAATCCGGCGTCATGCAGAGGCAGCCGGACGGCACCAAGGCGCCGACCCGCGACATTCCGGTCCTTTGCCGCGACCGGGTCAATTATGTCGGCGACGCCGTCGCCTTCGTCGTCGCCGACAGCCGCGCGCTGGCGCAGGACGCGGCCGAACTGATCGAGGTCGATTATGAGGGCGAGGATGCCGCGTCCGGCACCGCCACGGCGCTTGACGAAGGCACGCCGCTGGTCTGGCCGGAACTCGGCTCCAACCGCGCCTTCAGCTACCACATCGGCGACAAGGCGAAGACCGCGGCGGCATTCGCCAGGGCGACGCATGTAACCCGCATCGAATTCATCAACAACCGGCTGGTCTGCAACTACATGGAGCCGCGTTCGGCGATCGGCGAGTGGAACACGCAGGAGAACCGCTTCGTGCTGACCACAGGCTCGCAGGGCGTGCATTCCATGCAGTACATCCTGGCCGACATATTCAAGATCAAGAAGAACCAGCTGCGCGTCATCACGCCGGATGTCGGCGGCGGCTTCGGGCCGAAAAGCTTCGTCTATCGCGAGCATCCGCTGGTGCTGGAGGCCGCCAGGCGCCTTGGCCGCCCGGTGAAATGGGCCGGCGACCGCACCGAGCATTTCCTCACCGATGCGCAAGGTCGCGACAATGTCGTGACCGCCGAGATGGCGATGGACAAGGACGGCCGCTTTCTCGGCATGAAGGTCGATCTCCTCGCCAATATCGGTGCCTATATCTCGCAATATGGCCCGTTCATCCCCTATATCGGCGTCACCATGTCGACCGGCGTCTATGACATCCAGGCGCTCGACGTTTCGGTGACCGGCCTCTACACCAACACTTGCCCGGTCGATGCCTACCGCGGCGCCGGCCGTCCGGAAGCGGCATTCCTGCTGGAAAAGCTCGTCGACGCCTGCGCCCACGACCTGGGCTTGCCAGTCGAAGAGATCCGCCGGCGCAATTTCATCAGGCCCGAGCAGTTCCCTTACCGCACGCAGACCGACCGCCTCTATGATACCGGCGAATTCGCAGGCCATATGGACCGCGCCATCGAACAAGCGGAGTGGCAGGCGTTTCCGGAGCGACTGGCGCAGTCGAAGGCGGAAGGCAAAATCCGCGGCATCGGCATGGCGACTTATATCGAGGCCTGTGCCTTTCCCGGCTCCGAACCGGCCTTTGTCGAATTGAACGGCGACGGCACGGTGACGCTGAAGATCGGCACCCAGACCAACGGGCAGGGGCATGCGACCGCCTATGCGCAGTTCCTCTCGGAAAAGCTTCATCTCGACATCGACAAGATTCATGTTCGCCAGGGCGACACCGACGAGCTGAAGGCCGGCGGCGGCACCGGCGGCTCGCGCTCCATTCCGCTTGGCGGTGTATCAGCTTCTCGCGCCGGCGAGGATCTGGCCATCAAGATCAGGCGCATCGCCGCCGATGAGCTGGAAGCCTCGGCCGACGACGTCGAATTGTTCAACGGCGTTGCCCGCATCGTCGGCACCGATCGCACGATCGATTTTTCGAGCATCGCCAAGGCCGCCAGGAACCCGGACGATCTCAAGGGCTTTGGCGAGTTCGTGCAGGACGAATGCACCTATCCGAACGGCACCCACATCTGCGAGGTCGAGATCGATCCCGACACCGGCGTGACGGAAATTGTCCGCTATACGATCGTCGACGATTTCGGCGTCACCGTGAACCCTGTCCTGCTGGCCGGCCAGGTGCATGGCGGCGTCGTCCAGGGCATCGGCCAGGCGCTGACCGAGAACACGGTCTATGACGAGGACGGGCAGCTGTTGACGGCAAGCTTCATGGACTATGCCATGCCGCGCGCCGACGATTTGCCGTTCTTCCATTTCGAGACCCGCAACGTGCCCTCGACCACCAATGCACTCGGCATCAAGGGGGCAGGCGAGGCGGGCACGATCGGAGCGACGCCGGCCGCGCTCAACGCGGTGACGGATGCGCTCTATCGCGCCTACGGCATCAGGCACATCGACATGCCGGCAACGCCGGCGCGCATCTGGGCGGCGATCCAGGAAGCAGCTGCCAAGTGAACCCGACGGACCATCCCGGCGGGCACAACACGCTGACCGGGATCATGCTCAAGATCGTCTCGGTGGCGGTCTTTGTCGCCATGTCGTCCTGCATCAAGGCGGCGGGCACGGTGCCGGCCGGCCAGATCGTCTTCTTCCGCTCGTTCTTTGCCATCTTTCCGATCGTCGTCTTCCTGGCCTTCCAGGGAAAGCTTGGCACCGCGTTTTCGACCAAGCGCCCGCTCAACCACATTGCGCGCGGCGTTGTCGGCGTCTGCGCCATGGGGCTCGGCTTCTTCGCGCTGATACGGCTGCCGCTGCCGGAAGCGATCGCGCTGAACTACGCACAGCCGCTGCTGGTGGTGGTGTTCAGTTCGATCTTCCTCGGCGAAGCGATCCGCGTCTATCGCTGGAGCGCGGTTGCGGTCGGACTGGTCGGGGTGCTGGTCATCTCATGGCCGGAACTGACGCTGCTGGGTTCGGGCGCAGCACTCGGCGATCAAGAGGTGCTCGGCGTCATCGCCGCACTGGTCGCGGCAGCGATCTCGGCCGTCGCCATGCTGCTGGTGCGCAACCTCGTCCGGAGCGAGCCGACGGCAACCATCGTGCTGTGGTTTTCGGTGACGGCGAGCCTCCTGGCGTTGCTGTCGCTGCCGTTCGGCTGGCAGGCGCTGACACCGGCGCAGGCGAGCCTGCTCATTGCTGCAGGCTTTTGCGGCGGGCTCGCTCAGATTCTGATGACCGCCGCCTATCGCCATGCCGAGGCCTCGGTCGTGGCGCCTTTCGAATACACGTCGATGCTGCTTGGCATCGTTGTCGGCTATCTCGCCTTCGGCGACGTCCCGACGGTTCATATGCTTATCGGCGGCGTGATCGTCGTTGCCGCGGGCATCTTCATCATCTGGCGCGAGCGGCAACTGGGCCTTGAACGTGCCCGCACCCGCCAGGCGACCCCGCCGCAAGGATGATCAGGACGGCTCGGCCCGCTCGTTCGCCAATCGCACCAGCACGGTCCTTGTCTGCTCATCGGCGGGGAAAAACGATTCGATCGCCAGTTCCGACAGCGTCACGTCGAGCGGCGTGCCGAACACGGTGATGGTGCTGATGAACGACAGCACGGCATCGCCATGCGCAAGCCGCAGCGGGTGCACGATCGCGTTCGGCTCGACCGGCACCGGCCGTGCGCCGTTCAGGCCGGACGGATAGGTCCGAAGCTCGCGCTCCAGTTCGACCAGAACCGGGTCGCCAGTGGCGTCGTTCTGGTGTTTCAGCCGGTCGAGAAGATGCGCGCGCCATTCGGCCAGGTTGACGATGCGCGGCGCGACGCCACCCGGGTGCAGGCTGAGCCGCAGCACGTTGACCGGCGGCTTCAGCAAGGAAGGCTCGGCGACGTTGGCGAGGAATGGGCCGATGGCAGCGTTTGCCGACACCAGGTTCCAGTGCCGGTCGACAGCCAGCGCCGGGAAGGGTTCGTGCCCCTTGAGCACGATCTCGACCGCCGCCATCGCCGGCGCCAGCGAGGCATCGGTGAGCGGACGCTCGCTGAAGCTGGGGGCAAAGCCCGCGGCCAGCAGGAGCTGGTTGCGCTGCCTCAACGGGATCGACAGCTGCTCGGCCAGATGCAGCACCATGTCGCGCGAGGGTGCCGCGCGGCCGCTTTCCACGAAACTCAGATGCCGCTGCGAGATTTCGGCTTCCATGGCGAGATCGAGCTGGCTCATGCGCCGGCGCGTGCGCCATTCGCGAATGAGGCTGCCGGCGGAAGTCTGGGTTACGGTCATGGGCGCATGACTAGGCCGGCCGCAGATGCATTTCAATTACCGGGGAGGTTATAGGTACAGCATCTACGTCGGAGATTTGCGAAAGCGGTGATGACAGCCGATCTCCCCCCTTGTGGGAGAGATGCCTGGCAAGGCAGAGGGGGGCGCTGTCCAGCCGACCTATCGGGATGCCACGAAAGTGGGCCATCCTTCGCGCCCCCCTCTGGCCTGCCGGCCATCTCCCCCACGAGGGGGGAGACTGGCTAATCTCGAACCCTCAACCCAGCGCCCGAAGCTTCGCCTTCACTTCAAGGAAATCCCGCCACGCCAGCTTCTTGTGCGCGGGGGTTCGCAAGAGATACGCCGGATGAAGCGTTGGCATGGCGGGGATGGCAATGCCGGCGGCGGTCGTGTGGACGCGCCAGTTGCCGCGCAGCCGCAGGATGCCCTCTGTGGTGTTGAGGAGGGTGCTTGCCGAGGGGCCGCCCAAATTGACCAGCACCTTCGGATTGACCAGCTCGATCTGCCGTTCGATGAACGGCCGGCAAATCTCGGTCTCGTGCGGCGTCGGCGTGCGGTTGCCCGGCGGCCGCCAGGGAATGACATTGGCGATGTAGGCCGAGGTCCGGTCGAGGCCGATCGCGGCCAGCATCCGGTCGAGCAGCCGGCCCGAGCGGCCGACGAACGGCAATCCCTCGATGTCCTCGTCGCGCCCGGGTGCCTCGCCGACCAGCATCACCGCGGCATTCGGATTGCCATCGGCGAACACCAGGTTCTTGGCGGTGAATTTGAGGTTGCAGCCTTCGAAAGCCGCCATGTGCTGGCGAAGCTCGTCCAGGGTCGCCGCCGTCGTCGCCAGGTGTCGCGCCAATGCCGCTTGCTGCTCGTCGGGCACTGTCGCAGTACCGGTCGGCGCGCGCGCCGCCGGTGCCGCAGCTTGCCTTTCGCCCATTCCGGCGCGTGACAGGCTTGTCGAGCGTGGCAGCGCTGCGTTCTCACCGGTTGGCGGCGTAACTGTCGCTGGCCCCCGCTCAGGCGGCTTTGGCGCAGCCTCGGCAAACCTGTTCAGCGGCTCCTCTTCGAGCGCTTCATCGACGCCGGCGCTGGCGTAGAAGGCCAGCAGGTCCGCAATATCAGATCGGTTGTCTCGGGAAACGGCAGTCATGCTTTCACATTCAGCCGCGCGGCAGGAATTTGCAACATCGTGATTGGCGCGATGCTTCATGATTTCGTCATCCAAGGTCTTCGCGATCGTCGCTTCGCTCCTGCTGCGCCCTGCAATGACGAAGTAGCTCAGCTCGACGGAATACGCGGATCCTGCACCAGATAGAACGTCCAGCGTGGTGTGTAGTCGGTGATCAGGTAATCGAATTTTGCTGTCTTCAACGGGTCGATCTTGCCGCTCTTGAACAGCAGCCGGTCATAGGGTTCGAAGTCGCGATCGAAATCGGCAAAGCTGCTCGACCAGATGTTGTCAGGCGTTTTGTTGCGCTGGTCGAACGACAGGCCGTCGCCGAATACGCTTGGCCGGTGGAGTATCTCCTGGAGCTCGAACTGGAACTCGACCCAGGCCTGGCCGCTGTTGTTGAGCACGTCGACGCGCATATACATGAGGCCGTTGGCAAATTGGCCCGCAGTGCCGAAGGGCTGGATCGGCTTTGTCGTGCGGATCGTCAGTGTCACTGGTGTCGCCGAATTCAGCTCTTCGGTGATGACAAGCGGGTCCTCCTTTGTCCCGATGCCCGAGGCGCTGGTGATGCGGAAGCCGCCCAGTTCGTCGGAAAAGGAGTAGGCTCCGGCCACCCAGACCCTTTGCGGCTCGGCGTGGGCGGCAACCGACGCCAGCGGCAAAAGGGCCAAAACGAGCGCCCGGCAAATCCGTCCGGGCGACGAAAAAAAGCGCGTCGATGAAAAGCCGGATGGCCCGTATGTGCGCATGGTGCGAAGTATGGCCGATAAGCAAGCCGTCGAACAATTAAAAAAAATCAGGGCAACGGCTCTCTTCGGACCCGGATCGATGTTGGTGGACCCGCAAATCGCGATTTTGTAGTACGATGCGCGGCCTTTTTGACGAAATCGGCATTGTCACGTCAGCGCCGGTTTCGCGTCGCGAATTGATGCGCTATGCAGCGGATAAGCCAGCAAGATGCGCAAATGCGGCAGCCAGTGAGGGGTTGATGAGCGAGATCGAACGCGAAAGCATGGAATTCGACGTGGTCATCGTCGGCGCCGGTCCGGCCGGCCTCGCTGCCGCTATCCGTCTCAAGCAGGTCAATCCCGAGCTTTCCGTTGTCGTCCTGGAAAAGGGCGGCGAAGTCGGCGCCCACATCCTGTCCGGCGCCGTCGTCGATCCGATCGGCATCGACCGGCTGCTGCCGGGCTGGCGTGACGAGGAGGGACATCCGTTCAAGACGCCGGTCACCGCAGACCATTTCCTGGTCCTCGGCCCCGCCGGTTCGTTCCGTCTGCCCAATATCCTGATGCCGCCGCTGATGAACAACCACGGCAACTACATCGTTTCGCTCGGCAATGTCTGCCGCTGGCTGGCGACCAAGGCCGAGGCGCTGGGCGTCGAGATCTATCCGGGCTTTGCCGCCGTGGACCTCATTTACAGTGGCGAGGACGCGGTCGCCGGCGTTGTCACCGGCGACATGGGCGTCGAGAAGGATGGCACGCATGGCCCGGGCTTCGCGCCGGGCATGGCGCTGATGGGCAAATATGTGCTGATCGGCGAGGGCGCGCGCGGCTCGCTGGCCAAGCAGTTGATCGCCAGATACCATCTTTCCGACGGCCGCGAGCCCGGCAAATACGGCATCGGTCTCAAGGAGCTCTGGCAGGTCAAGCCGGAGAACCATCGGCCGGGCCTTGTCCAGCACTCCTTCGGCTGGCCGCTCGACATGAAGACCGGCGGCGGCTCCTTCCTCTACCATCTGGAGGACAACCAGGTGGCGGTCGGCTTCGTCGTCCACCTCAACTACAAGAACCCCTATCTGTCTCCGTTCGACGAGTTCCAGCGCTTCAAGACCCACCCGGCGATCAGGGGCACATTCGAGGGCGGCAAGCGGCTCGGCTATGGCGCCCGTGCCATCACAGAGGGCGGCTGGCAGTCGGTGCCGAAACTGTCCTTCCCTGGCGGCGCGCTGATCGGTTGTGCTGCCGGCTTCGTCAACGTGCCGCGCATCAAGGGCTCGCACAATGCCGTGCTCTCCGGAATGCTGGCGGCCGAGCATGTCACCGAGGCGATCGGCGCCGGCCGCGCCAATGACGAACTGGCTTCCTACGAGGCGGCATGGCGGGCGACCGACATCGGCAAGGATTTGAAGAAGGTGCGCAACGTCAAGCCGTTGTGGTCGCGCTTCGGCACCGTCGTCGGCGTCGGCATCGGCGGCCTCGACATGTGGCTGAATTCGCTGTTCGGGTTCTCGCCTTTCGGCACGCTGAAGCACGGCAAGGCCGATTATGCGACGCTTGAACCGGCCGCCAGGCATAAGAAGATCGCCTATCCGAAGCCGGATGGCGTGCTCACCTTCGACCGCCTGTCCTCGGTGTTCCTGTCCAATACCAACCACGAGGAAAACGAGCCTGTCCACCTGCTGGTCGCGGATATGGACCTGCAGCAGCGCTCCGAACACGATGTCTATGCCGGGCCCTCGACACGCTACTGCCCGGCCGGCGTCTACGAATGGGTCGACAAGGATGGCAACGCCGCCGCCGATCCCGCGGCGAAGGACGTGCGCTTCGTCATCAACGCGCAGAACTGCGTCCACTGCAAGACCTGCGACATCAAGGACCCGAACCGAAACATTACCTGGGTGCCGCCACAAGGTGGTGAAGGCCCAGTCTACCAGAACATGTAGCCCAGCAAGCCAGATCTGCCCGGCAGCTGTCTCGACTGTTGACCAAAATGAAAGCGCGTGAAGGCCTATTATATGTGCGGCGTCTAAAAGAAGTTGAAGCGGGGCGGCGCCTGTGGTTCCATTCTTTCTGACCCGGGAGATGACCATGCGCCTGGCGGTTCTGACGTGCCTTGTGGCGATTGGCGGCTTGTGCGGCTTCGCACCGCCGGCATTGGCTGACACGAAGGTGCTGGTCAAGACCCAGACCTACGACATCACTGGAACCACGGGCGCCGCCCTGATCGAGGCCATGGACCGCAACGGTCCGAAGCGGCACGGCTTCATGACGCACGCCATCGCGCTGGCCGCCTATACCGTGGATTGGGACCTTGACGTCACAAGGGAGGGTGGTGTCTGCCGTCTGCGCCAAGCCAATGGCACGCTCGATCTCACCTACACCTTGCCGCGTTTGGCCTCAGCCGCGACACCGGCGCTGCAGAAGCGCTGGAAGCGGTTTTTCGCGGGCGTTCGTGCTCACGAGCATAACCATGGCCGCATCGCCAGGACAATGATGCGGGCGACCGAGAAATCGATCACTGGACTGGAGTTCGCCGACAACTTGTTTTGCAGCAAGACCCACCGCGAGGCGAGGCGCCGGATCAAGGCCGTCTATGCCGAATACGAGGCGAAACAGAACGCCTTCGACGCGCGCGAGCATCGCGACGGCGGCCATGTCGAGCACCTCATCAGGGCGCTGTTGCGCAAGCAGTAGCTCAGCCTCGGGTCCTGCCGTTCTGTCTCACCGATGCCGTCGCGGTTTCTTGTTCGTCGACCGGCTTCTTCTGTTCCTGCCTGAGCGAGAACTCCACCATCAGCGGAAGATGGTCGGAGCCGGTGTTTTCTAGCCTCGACACCGAATGGATGAGAACCGCGCCCTTGCTGAAAACAAGGTCGATCGGCAGTCCGGCGAAGCGCAGGAATTCCGGCAGCTTGATAGGGAGCCAGGTCGGCCCCGGCGAAGGCGCCACGGTCAGCTTGCCAAGACCTGCCACGCGCCGGACGGCGGCGCTCCACGGCACTGCATTGCAGTCGCATGCCATGATCGATGTCTCGCCGAGCGAGGCGAACTCCCCGGACAATCCGCCGATCTGCCGTGACTGGTTGCGCGGCCATGGCCAGGTGAGGTGCATGGCGGCGACGTCGACGTCGGTTCCGCCGAAATCGACCGTCGCGATGGCCATCGCACCGCGCCTGTCGCAGCGCGGTTGCGTTCCGGCGGCAAACGGCCGCCTGGACAGCAGCGCAACGCCGAACACGCCATTGGGGTAGGGGCAGATGATCCGGTAGGGATAGGCGCTGGCAATATAGCCAAGCTCGGTCGTCCACATCTCCGACACTTCATCGAGAGTGATCACGTCCGGATTGGTCCGGCCGATCAGCGACAGTACTTTCTTCGGTGTCGGATTGTTGAACCGCAAGTTCATCTGCAGCAGGCGGTAGACCATCTGGTCACCGGGGTAGACCGCCTGATCGCCGGCCTCGGCTTCGTAGGCTGCCTGGACCGGCCACAGGCGGGGCACCAGGACGTTCGAGGTGGTGGCAAAGGCAGCCACCGCAAAGAGCAGTGCTGTGGCCGCCTGCAGGCGAAACGAGGTCGCCAGCAGCGGCAGCGCGCAAAGCGCCATCAGCACGGCAAGATGAACGCGGAAATGAGCGAAGGAATCGAAGGCCGGATGCAGCGTTCCGAAAAACCCGGCCACCAGCGCGACCGAGAAGACGAGCATTGCGACGAATGCCATCGAAGCCATCATGTCTCGAACGGGTGCCATCTACTTTGCTTATCGGCAGAAATGCAGCCCAAAGCAAGATTACGAAATGCCCTGCCGCGCCGTTACCAAGGTCGCAGGCCGAGCGGTGCTACTGGAACGCCGTCTCCGAAAAGCTTCTGAGCTTGCGCGAATGCAACCGTTCCATTGGCATCTCGGCCAGCTTTTCCATCGCCCTGATGCCGATGGTCAAATGCTGTGCCACTTGCCGCTTGTAGAATTCGGTCGCCATGCCGGGCAGCTTCAATTCGCCATGCAGGGGCTTGTCGGAGACGCAAAGCAGCGTACCGTAGGGTACGCGGAAGCGGAAGCCATTGGCCGCGATCGTCGCCGACTCCATGTCGAGCGCGATCGCCCGTGATTGCGACAGCCGTTGAACCGGCCCACGCTGGTCGCGCAACTCCCAGTTGCGGTTGTCGATGGTAGCGACTGTGCCGGTGCGCATGATACGCTTGAGGTCATAGCCGGAAAGGCCGGTGACTTCGGCGACCGCCTCCTGCAGCGCCACCTGGATTTCGGCCAGCGGCGGGATCGGCACCCAGACCGGAAGATCGTCGTCCAGAACATGATCTTCCCGCACATAGGCATGCGCCAGCACATAGTCGCCCAGCGCCTGGGTGTTGCGCAGGCCGGCGCAATGGCCGAGCATCACCCAGGCATGCGGCCTGAGCACCGCTATGTGGTCGGTGATCGTCTTGGCGTTGGAGGGCCCGACGCCGATATTGACCATGGTGATGCCGCCATGGTTCGGCTTTTTCAGATGATAGGCCGGCATCTGCGGCAGGCGTGGCGGCGCCACGCCATGGCTGGGCGCGTTTTGTCCAGCCTTGGTGACGACGTTTCCCGGCTCGACGAATTCGACGTATCCGCCGCCGCCTTTCGCCATCAGATCGTGCGCACGGGCGACGAATTCGTCGATGTAGAACTGGTAGTTGGTGAACAGCACGAAATTCTGGAAATGCTGGGGACTGGTCGCCGTGTAGTGCGACATCCGGTGCAGCGAGTAGTCGATGCGTTGCGCTGTGAACGCCGCCAATGGCCTGGCTTCGCCTAACGCCACTTCGAACGTGCCGTTGGCGATCTGGTCGTCGGTGCCGTCGAGATCCGGCACGTCGAACAGGTCACGGATCGGCCGCCTGATGCGCTCGGCTGCCGCGCCGTCGACATGCGAGCCTTCCAGGAACGCGAAATGCAGCGGGATGGGCGTCGTCGATTCCGAAACTGTGACCGGAACGCCGTGATTGCGCATGATCAGGCGAAGCTGTTCGATGAGATAGCGTTCGAAAAGGGCGGGCTGGGTTATGGTGGTCGAGAAATGCCCGGGCGTCGGCATATGGCCGTAAGCCTGCCGCGAGTCGATCTGGGTGAACGAAGTCGTGGTGACGCCGACCTCCGGATAAAACGCCCGGTAGCGCTTGTTGTTGTCGCCGCCTGCGGCGAGCGCCGTAAACGAATCGCGCAGGAATTTGGTGTTGCGGTCGTAGAGGGCCTGCAAGGCCGCGACGGCCTTTGCTGCATCATTGAAGATCTGCCGGCCAAACGGCTCCGGCATCACGACTGAGTCTATGGCTTGGGGGTAGATTCGCTTTTCCATGACCCAATATAGAGGCTTGGCCATGCGGTTGGGAGGGGGCCGAAGGGTCGTTTTTTATTTTGCATGGTTTTGATGAAGGCCGATTGGCCTAGCCGCGCCGCAGGCTGACCAACAGCACAAAGCCGACGCCGGTCTTCCTCAGCGCCGGCGCTTCGATCATCGACCCGACATCGGCGCGCATCGTGGGCACGGCCAGAACCGGCGCTGCAAGAACCATCAGGATGAGCGTCGCCCGCGGCACAAGCCGAAGGGTCTTGAGGGCGTTGGCGACGATGTGGTCCATGGCTTGTTGCTTCTCTCTGGGGGTTTTTGTCGGCGTCAATGGCGAAGGTGGCTCGGGCAACCGAACCGGCAGGAATTGGCCTGGTCCCAGTTGCGGGCCGAGCGCCCCTCGGCAACCAGGATGGCGAACGACATGCCGAACAGGCTCATCAGCAGGCAGACGATGGTGAAGCGGCGGGCGAACATGGCGTGGTGTCTCCTTCGACACGCATGAGAATGCCCTGATGCAACTGAACCGGTTCTGATGCCGGCGTTCATCTGCGGTTCAAATTTGGACTGTTAGGGCGCGGAAGGCGCAGCCTGCGCGATCGATCGGAGTTCGCAAACACAGAGGCGCGAACAAAAACGGGGCCTTAGCGGCCCCGTTTTCATTGTGGTGCAGTCGAAACGATCAGAGCTTGTGCCAGGTCTGGCTCCGGCAGATCAGCCCGCCGAGCACGCAGCCGCTCATCTTGAGCGAAGCGCCTGAGACCGAGGCCTTGCCGGAATAGGTCTTGTCGGTCTCCGGGTCGGTTATCGTCCCCGTATATTTGTTGGCGCCGGACACCTTGAACGAACCGAGGCGCTTGCCGGCAAACTTGCCAGATTTGAGCGTGATGGAAAATGCGTCGCCACCGCCCGTGATGGCGGCAGTCGAACCGGCTTGCGTTTTCCAGTTGCCTTCGATCGGGTCGGCCCAAGCCGTGCCGGCCATGATCAATGTGGCCGCGAGGGCCATGCTGATTTTGCGAAACATGTTTCTCCTCCCTGTGGGCATCCGGCCGGGCGTTGTTGCGCCCCCGCCGGTCTGCCTCTTACGCAAACGTAAGCTAATCCACCTCCCGACGAAACAAAAGCGGTGCCGCTGCGGAAGACTTCAGGATTTTTCCAGCCGCCCGAAGCGGTCTGGTCGGCGAGAAAAGAAATGCCGGGCATGCTGGCTTTGTCTTCCGTGGTTAGCGGAGTCTTGCTTTGCGCCTCGCAAATTTTCATCAATTTTGGCGCAAACCGGCGCAATTGCTGGCTTTGCATCGTTAATGAATTTCGGCGTTTACCTCTTGTTTTAGCTTTGTTTTCCTCAAATTAAGCACGCCGTTTAACGACGGATTCAAGCCTTCGGTTCATTCTCGAAAGCATCGAAAGAGCAGCCGCCCCAAGGGTTTCCAAGGGACAGAACGAGGCAGCTCTCGGGAGCCTGACAGGGGCTAGAACAGGGGATTGAAATGGCACGTTTTGAAATGCCTGAAGCCGGCTTCGGCGCCATGGGGGCAACTGCCCAAGCCGACATTCTTTTCGAACTGGGCATGATGTATGCGATCGGCCGCGATTGCGAGACCGATGTCGTCGCCGCCCACAAATGGTTCAACATCGCTGCGATCAAGGGCTCGGTCCGGGCCGCGGAACTGCGCTCGGAACTGTCGGCCGCCATGTCGAAGGTCGAGATCGCCAGGGCGCTGCGCGAAGCCCGCGAATGGATGACGATGCACTAAGTCTAGGCCTGAGCTCATCAGGCCCGGAGTTCATCAGACACTGAGATCACCGACAGGGATGCTTCAAGGCCGCGCGAAGACGGCCGGACCGGCAAGAACAAGGCCGCGGGAAGACGGCCGGACCAACAAATGACAAGAACGTGGCAGGCCGGATAACGCCCAGCTGCGCGACGACAGGGAAGGCGAGCGGTTTCGGGGCGCGCGTGGGAGCGTTCGGGATTGTTCGATCGACAAAGCCGCGACCGGCCGGAACAAGGCAGGCGCGGCTTTTCGCGTTTTCGGACCATGATCCCAAAAAGTGGAAGCCGGTTTTTACAAAAAGATCATGGTCAACAGAAAGGCGGCAGGCCCAATCGAGTGCTGCCGATGCGCCAAGACAGGCTTGGCGAAGGGTGAAATTCTCCCACCTATTCTGGAAGAGGCGCGGCCGGAGCGGCCGCGCGCGAGCGGAGGAGTTGTATCGCCATGAAAAAGTTGGGTATTTTGAGCGCGGCCATTGTCGGCCTGGTGATGAGTGCGCCGGTTGCCTTCGCCGAAGACATCACCTTTTCGGTGGTCGGACCGATGACCGGACAGCTTGCCACCATCGGCGACCAGTTCAAGCAGGGCGCGCAAGCCGCGGCCGACGCGATCAACGCCGCCGGCGGCGTCGACGGCCGCCAGATCAAGCTCGACGTCCAGGATGACCAGTGCGATCCGAAGCAGGCGGTTTCGGTCGCCAACCGCATCGTCGCCAACGGCGTCAAGTTCATCGATGGCCATGCCTGCTCGGGCTCGAGCATCCCGGCCTCGGCCGTCTATGCCGAAGCCGGTGCGATGATGATGAGTCCGGCTTCGTCGAACCCGGAGCTGACGGACGCGGCGGCGAAATCCGGCTGGCCGACGATCATGCGCCTTTATACGCGCGACGATGCGCAGGGCGCCTTCATCGGTCCATGGATCGCCAAGAAATACGCCGGCAAGAAGGTCGTCATCATGCATGACAAGAGCGCCTATGGGCAGGGCGTGGCCGATGCCGTCAAGGCGACGATGAACCAGAACGGCCTCAACGAGATCCTCTACGAGGGCATCAACGCCGGCGAAAAGGACTATTCGGCGCTTGTCACCAAGCTCAAGGAGCTGAAGGCTGATGTGGTCTATTTCGGCGGCTACCACCCAGAGGCCGGCCTCATCCTGCGCCAGTCGGCGGAACAGGACTTCAAGTTCCAGCTGATCATGCCGGACTCGATTGCCACGCCGGAATTCTGGCAGGTTGCCGGCCCGGCCGGCGAAGGCACCATGTTCGTCTTCCCGTCGGATCCGCAGGCGAAGCCCGAAGCCAAGCAGGCCATCGAAAAGATCAAGGCGGGCGGCTTCGTGCCCGAGGGCTTTACGCTGTTCTCCTATGCCGTGATCCAGGCCTTTGCCGAGGGCATCAAGCGCGCCGGCAGCGACGACCCTGCCAAGGTTGCCGAAGCGCTGAAGAACGGTGAGTCGATCAGCACCGTCGTCGGCCCTGTCACTTTCGATGAAAAGGGCGACCTCAAGAACGTCAGCTACGACATCAACCAGTGGCACGACGGCAAATACGCGCCGATCCAGCCTTGATCGCCGTTTGCATGTCGCGCAAAAGTGCGCAGCGGTTTTGCGAAAACGACATGCACAAAAACAAGAATTAAAGCGCGTCGCGTGCGACGCGCTTTAGCGCCTGGCGACAATCGGAGATGGCCGGGGCAGATCCGGCCATTTTCATATGGTGATGCGTTTGTGGCGCGCGTCTTCCGTCGTCGCCTCTCCTTGGATGAACAGCGTCAGCCGTGGGCTTCCTCGGCAAAACGGACCAGCACCGTTCCATCGGTGACCTGCGCGCCCTCTGTTGCGATCTCGGCGATCGTCCCGTCATGCGTGGCGGAAATCGTGTGCTCCATCTTCATCGCTTCCAGGATCAACAGCGGCTGGCCCTTGATGACGGCTTCGCCTTTTGCCGCGCGCACCAGCTTGACCAGCCCCGGCATCGGCGCGCGCAGGCTGTCGGCACCGGCGGCGATTTCGTCGGCCCTTGCCAACGGGTCTGGCACCGCGAAGCTGTAGCCGACGGCGCCTGAAAAGACAGTGACATGGCCTGGCCAGCGGGCGAGGCGAGGGGCAGCGCGAAGATCAAGCGCGCTGTCATAAGGTGCGTCCAGTGCCACCTGGCAGCGCCCGTCCGGCCGCATCGATACAAGCGCCAGGATATCGTCCTCGCCGTAGCGAAGCCGCGTGCGCCGCGCCATCGCGTGGAAATGCGCATAGCCGGCAAGCGACGACCACGGGTCGCGGGTCGGCGCCTGAGCCCCGGCGCCGGACGCCGCAAGTGCGGCCGCGGCGACGATCTCGCTGCTCGGCGGCGGCACTGCGGTCAGCGCTTGCTGGTGCCTGCCGATCAGCCCGGTGTCGACGTCACCTGCCGAAAAATCCGCGTCAGCGGCGAGAGCCGCGAGAAAGGCGGTGTTGACGGTCGAGCCGGCAATCTCGGTTTGCGAAAGGGAAATGCCCAGTGCCTCGAGCGCCGCCTGCCTGTTCTTGCCGTGGACGACGAGCTTGGCGATCATCGGGTCGTAGAACGGCGAGATGGCATCGCCGGTCCGCACGCCGGTCTCGATCCGCATGCTGGCGCCCTCCGGCACTGTATCCGGAAATTTCAGGTGATGCAGCGTGCCCGTCGCCGGCAAAAAGCCCTTTGCCGCGTCCTCGGCATAGATGCGCGCCTCGAAGGCGTGTCCGGAGAGCGCAATCTCGCTCTGCGCCTTCGGCAGCTTTTCGCCCGACGCCACCCGCAACTGCCACTCGACCAGGTCGGTGCCGGTGACCATTTCGGTGACGGGGTGCTCGACCTGCAGACGGGTGTTCATTTCCATGAACCAGAAGCGGTCGGCCTTCAGCCCTTGCGAGGCGTCGACGATGAACTCGATCGTGCCGGCGCCGGAATAGTCGATTGCCTTGGCGGCCTTCACCGCCGCCTCCGTCATCGCCTTGCGCAATGCCGGCGTCATCCCGGGGGCGGGGGCCTCCTCGATCACCTTCTGGTGGCGCCGCTGCGCCGAGCAGTCGCGCTCGTAGAGATGCACGACATTGCCGAAGCTATCGCCGAAAACCTGAACCTCGATGTGGCGCGGCTTGTCGACATATTTCTCGACCAGCACGCGGTCGTCGCCGAAAGCGGCCTTGGCCTCGCGCCGCGCACCCGACAGCGCCTCGGAAAAGTCGTCGGGATGTTCGACGCGCCGCATGCCCTTGCCGCCGCCGCCGGCGCGCGCCTTGATCAGCACGGGATAGCCGATCTCGCGTGCCTTGGAGGCGAGCAGCACGATCTCCTGCGCCTCGCCGTGATAGCCCGGCACAACCGGCACGCCGGCCTTCTCCATCAGCCGCTTGGCCGCGTCCTTCAGCCCCATGGCGCGGATCGAGGCGGCCGACGGGCCGATGAAGACAAGCCCGGCGGCTGTCACCTGATCGACGAAATCAGGGTTTTCCGACAGAAAACCGTAGCCGGGATGGATGGCTTCGGCGCCGGTGGCCAAAGCCGCCGCGACGATCTTGTCGCCGCGCAGATAACTTTCGCCGACCGGCGAGGGTCCGATATGCACCGCCTCGTCGGCCATCCCGACATGCAAGGCACCGGCGTCGGCGTCGGAATAGACAGCGACCGTGCGCACGCCCATCCTGCGCGCGGTGCGGATCACCCGGCAAGCGATCTCGCCGCGGTTGGCGATCAGGATTTTCGCGAACATGGGACCTCCAAAGCCAGAGCTTGCCGCCAACGGCGCGAATGCTCCTTCACGCGAGCTGTGGCAACACCCTGCTTTGCAGTCCGGCCATTGTCAAAAGGATCGGTAAGCCAGCCTGCCTACTCGGAGGCGGCGATCTCGCAAGCTCCTCCGGTCGTGACCTATTTGGACGCGGCGATCCCGCAGCCGCCGGCCGCGGTCTTGACCTTCCATCTCGTCAAGCCGGCCTGGCAATTGCGCAACGCACTCTCTTCCGCGGCCTGTTGCGAGGGTGCATTGAGTTTGGAGCCGCAGATGATGTAGAGGTCGGTCACGCGCGATTGGAACGTCGTCGCATAGGCCGAATGGCCGCTCGCCGCGACATAGGCCTTGTAGGCCTTCGGGCAGTCTCCGGTCGAACCTGCCGGAAAATGGACGGCGAAACGTCTGTCGCCCTTGCTTCCCGCCATCGATTCCGCCGCTCCGATGCCGGGTGCCGCTAATATAAGCAATCCCGCAAGTACAGATACAGTTGTTTTCTGAAAAAGCTGCTGTCTCATCTTCGCCCAATCCCCATTGGTATTTGCAGTGAGCAATAGCCTCGATTCTTTCGTCTGACCAGATCGGGGAATGAAAATAAGTCTGAAAACTATGGATGGATTTTCTTACCTGAGCCGGTCGCGCTCCGCCATGCGCAGCAACGCCTGTTGGTACAGGTCCGCCGTCTGTTGGTCGAAGCAGCAGAAGATGACGGTTTCCGGACCCGCGTTGTGGCTGATGAAGGCGCTCACGGTGCCAACGGCGATCTGCGTCGCCTGGTCCTTTGGATACCGGTATACACCGGTCGAGATCGCCGGAAATGCCACGGTCCGGCAATCCTTGTCGGTGGCGAGTTCGAGCGACCGGCGGTAGCAGGAGGTCAACAACTCGGCTTCGCCCTTGCCGCCGCCTTGCCAGACCGGTCCGACCGTGTGGACGACATAGCGTGCCGGCAGCCTGTAGCCCTTGGTGAGTTTTGCGTCGCCGACCTTGCAGCCATTCAGCGTCCGGCATTCGGCCAGAAGCTCGGGGCCGGCCGCCCGGTGGACGGCGCCGTCGACGCCACCGCCACCCAGAAGTGAGGTGTTGGCGGCGTTGACGATGGCATCGACCGCCAGCCTGGTGATGTCGCCGACATGAACGCGAATCCTGGGCTCGCTCATCGTCACATCCTGAACACGCCGAAGCTCGTCTCCTCGATCCCGGCGTTCAGCGCGGCGGACAGGCTGAGCGCCAGCACCTCGCGCGTCTTGGCCGGATCGATGATGCCGTCGTCCCAGAGCCGGGCGGAGGAATACAGCGGGTGGCCTTCATGCTCGTATTTCATCAGGATCGGCTTCTTGAATTTTGCCTCCTCCTCTGCGCTCCATTCCCCGCCCTTGCGCTCGATCCCCTCGCGCTTGACGACGGCCAGCACGGTGGCCGCCTGCTCGCCGCCCATCACCGAAATGCGGGCATTCGGCCACATCCACAGGAAACGTGGCGAATAGGCGCGTCCGCACATGCCGTAATTGCCGGCGCCGAACGAGCCGCCGATGATCATGGTGACCTTCGGCACGCGGGCCGTGGCGACCGCCATCACCAGCTTGGCGCCGTCCTTGGCGATGCCGCCGGCCTCGTATTTTCGCCCGACCATGAAGCCGGTGATGTTCTGCAGGAAGATCAGCGGGATCTTGCGCTGGCAGCACAGCTCGATGAAATGCGCGCCCTTCAGCGCGCTTTCGGAAAACAGCACGCCGTTGTTGGCGATGATGCCGACCGGCATGCCGTTGAGATGGGCAAAGCCGGTGACCAGCGTGGTGCCATAATTCTGCTTGAACTCGTCGAATTCGGAGCCGTCGACGATGCGGGCGATCACTTCACGCACGTCATAGGGCTGGCGCAGATCGGTCGGCACGATGCCGTAGAGTTCTTCGGCCGCATGAAGCGGCGCAATCGGATCTCGCAGCGCCAGCCCGATCTGCTTCTTTCGATTGAGGTTCTTGACGATGCGGCGCGCGATCGCCAGCGCATGCTCGTCGTCCAGCGCAAAATGATCGGCAACGCCGGAAAGCCGCGTGTGGACCTCGGCGCCGCCCAGTTCCTCGGCGCTGACGTCCTCGCCGGTGGCGGCCTTCACCAGCGGCGGACCGCCGAGGAAGATGGTCGCCTGGTTGCGCACCATGATCGTCTCGTCCGACATCGCCGGCACATAGGCGCCGCCCGCCGTGCACGAACCCATGACGCAGGCGATTTGCGGAATGCCAGCAGCCGACATGTTGGCCTGATTGTAGAAGATGCGGCCGAAATGGTCGCGGTCGGGAAACACCTCGTCCTGGTTGGGCAGGTTGGCGCCGCCGCTGTCGACCAGATAGACGCAAGGCAGTCGGTTCTGCAGCGCGATCTCCTGGGCGCGCAGATGCTTCTTCACCGTCAGCGGATAATAGGTGCCGCCCTTCACCGTGGCGTCGTTGACGACGACCATCACTTCGCTACCTTCGACGCGGCCGATGCCGGTAATGATGCCGGCCGATGCGATGTCCTCGCCATACATCGACCACGCGGCGAACTGGCCGATCTCGAGGAATGGCGAGCCGGTGTCGAGCAATTGCGCGAGGCGCTCGCGCGGCAAAAGCTTGCCGCGGCTCTGGTGGCGCTCACGCGCTTCCTCCGAGCCGCCACGCTCGACGGTTGCCGCCTTTTGCGTAATGTCGGCGACCAGCGCCCGCATGCGCTCGGCGTTGGCGCGGAATGTGTCGGAAGCTGGCGAGATCTGCGAGGTGAGGGGGGCCATTGGCGTTACCGGATCAGTTCGATCTTGCAGCCGATATCCAGGTCGCCCCAGTCGCGGTCGGCGGTGACGGCAATGGCGTTCTCGCGAATTGCCAGGGCGAGGCAGGCCCGATCGCCCAACGACAAGCCGCGCTGCCGCGTCAGCACGCGAAGCTGACCCGCCGCGAATCCCATAATATAGTCGAAAACACCGACCCGCAATCCGAGACTGGCGAGGTCGTCCGCGGCCTCTTCCATGCTGCGTCCCTTGTCGATCAGCTTGGCGATAATTTCGGCCGCATTGACGGAGCTGAATTGCGCATCCGGCGCGAAACCCAAGGCAACATCGGTGCCTTTCTCGTTAAGCAGGATCGCAAGCGCCGCCGAGCTGTCCATGACGTAAGCTTTCACTTCGCTCCCTTCCCCGCCGTTCCTTCGGCATGAAGCCGGTCCAAACGTCTATCGCTTCGACGCTGTTCTTCCCGCCGCTCCTTCAGGAATTCGTCGACGACACTTTCGCCGGGCTTTTTCAACGCCGACAATTCGGCCTGGACGCGCCGCAGGTTCCGAAGCCACGACCTTACCCGCAACTCGCCGTTCTCGACATGAAGGATCAAGTCTTCACCAGGCTTCACGCCCATTTCCTCGCGCATCGCAGCCGGGATCACGAAGCGTCCGCCCTCGCCAAGCCTGACGCGCTCGCGTTTCGCTGGCATCCGGAGCGGAGTTTTTTGAGCTCCTGCGTCGAATTGTGTCGGCGGGTTCTCGTCAAACCCAACCTTTTCGGTTCCGTTCGCCATGTTCTGCCTCGGTCCGGAAATATGACATCTCAGCAGAAATATGGGGCAAATTGTCCAGCATGGCAATTCAGGAAATAGTGCCATCAGACTCCTTCCGCCATGATTTCCCGCCCGATCAGCCAGCGGCGGATCTCGCTGGTGCCGGCGCCGATCTCGTAGAGCTTGGCGTCGCGCAAAAGCCGGCCGGTCGGATAGTCGTTGATGTAGCCATTGCCGCCCAGCAGCTGGATGGCGTCGAGCGCCATCTGCGTCGCCTTCTCGGCAGCGAACAGCACGCAAGCGGCGGCGTCCTTGCGGCTCGTCTGGCCGCGGTCGCAGGCAGCGGCGACGGCATAGACATAGGCGCGCGCGGCGTTCATCGTCGTATACATGTCTGCGAGCTTGCCCTGCACCAGCTGGAACTCGCCGATCGGCTGACCGAACTGCTTGCGTTCGTGCACATAGGGGACCGCCACATCGAGGCCCGCCGCCATCAGCCCGAGCGGACCGCCGGCGAGCACCGTGCGCTCGTAGTCGAGACCCGACATCAGCACCTCGACGCCGCGCCCTTCCTCATGCAGCACGTTGTCGAACGGCACTTCGACATCCGAAAAAACCAGCTCGCCGGTGTTGGAGCCGCGCATGCCGAGCTTGTCGAGCTTTTGCGCGACGGAAAATCCGGCGAAATCCTTTTCGACGATAAAGGCGGTGATGCCGCGCGACTGGAGTTCCGGATCGGTCTTGGCGTAGACGACCAGCGTCTCGGCATCCGGGCCGTTGGTGATCCACATCTTGGTGCCGTTCAGCACATAGCAATCATTGCGCTTTTCCGCGCGCAGTTTGAGCGACACGACGTCGGAGCCGGCGCCGGATTCCGACATTGCCAGCGCGCCGACCTTTTCGCCGCTGCACAGCGCAGGCAGATATTTTTCCTTCTGCGCCGGTGTCGCCCAGCGATTGATCTGGTTGACGCAGAGGTTGGAATGGGCGCCGTAGGAGAGGCCGACCGAGGCCGAGGCGCGCGAAATCTCCTCCATCGCCACGACATGGGCGAGATAACCCATGCCGGTGCCGCCGAATTCCGGATCGGCGGTGATGCCGAGCAGGCCGAGCCCACCGAGCTCGGCCCACAGATGCGCCGGAAATTCATTCGAGCGGTCGATCTCGGCGGCGATCGGGCCGATCTTGTCCTGGGCGAAGCGCCGCACCAGGTCGCGCAGCGCCTCGATGTCTTCGTCAAGCCCGAAGTTGAGTGTGTGCGTGTACATGCCGTTCCTCCCGGCGCACGGCCCCGAATTCGATTTCGGGAAGGGCGCAAAATCAAAGTGCTACAGCGTCCTTTGCTCGCCGGCCGCCGGCGCTGCAGGTCGTTGTCGCGCCATGGCCTTTGCTCCAACCAGGCGCATCGTCATTGAAAGATATGTGGCGGTCACCTCCGAGATCGATAGCCGCTCGCCCGGCCGGAACCAGACGATGACGCCGGTCATCATCTGGATCAGCGCCATGGCTGTCAGCCCTGTGTCTTCGACGCTGAAGACGCCGGCTTCCGCGCCGTCGCGCAAGATAACGCGCAGCTCCTTCTCATAGGCGGTGCGCATACGCAGGATCCGCGTCAGGCGATCATGCGACAGGCTGCGCAATTCCATGTTCGAGACATGGGTGGAATGGCGGCGCTCGACTTGGAAGGCGATGTGGTTTTCGACATAGGCGGCGAGCCGGGTCGCCGGATCGGCCGCGGCCGGGCGGGCCGCGTCCCACGCCTCGATCAGCCCTTGCATGTGCTCGCGCATCAGCGTGAACAACAGGTCTTGCTTGGTCGGAAAATAACGGTAGAGCGCCGCCGCCTGGACGCCGACCTCGGCGGCCAGCTGGCGCATCGACATCGCCTCATAGCCGAGACGCGCGATCAGGCCGACCGCCGCCTCGCGGACCGCTGCTTCGGTCTTTTCGCCGTCGGAACCGGTCGTGCGCGCCATGCAAGCCTCGTTGAGAGAGCAAGAATAAAACGAACGTTCAATTAATTCAAGAGCGCGGCCTTCCCTTCTCCCCTTGTGGGAGAAGGTGGATCGGCGCGTAGCGCCGAGCCGGATGAGGGGTGTTGGACGGAGCGCCGTCGGTGCCAAGCTAGAACACCCCTCATCCGACCTCGCTTCGCGAGGCCACCTTCTCCCACAACAAGGGGAGAAGGAAGTGCGGCGCCTGTTCGGCCTCTCAGCTTCCCCGTGCCGCCGCCAGCGCACCCGGCAATTCCTCGGCAAAAATGTCGAGCTCGTGGTCGAGGCCGACGCTGACCCTGATGCAGCGGCCGAGCACCGGCACCATCGGCTTGCGGATGAACACATCGCGCGACAAAAGCGCCTGCAGCACCTTCAGCGCGAAGGCGCCGTCGCCGCCGCAGTCCATGGTGACGAAATTGGTAGCCGAGGGCAGCGGCTTCAGCCCATGGGCCTCGGCGATCTCCGCGATGCGCCGGCGGCCGGAAGCGACCCGCGCCACCACACTTTGCAGATAGTCCTGATCGGCCAGCGCCTCGACGCCGGCGATCTGCGCCATGCGGCTGACGCCGTAGTGGTTGCGGATCTTCTCGAAATCGCGGATCACCTGAGCGTCGGCTACCGCATAGCCGCAGCGTATGCCGGCCAGCCCGTAGGCCTTCGAGAAGGTGCGCAAGCGGATGACGTTCGGCCGCGACACGTCGATCGGCGGCAGCGCCGAGGCAGGGCCCAATTCGCCATAGGCCTCGTCGAGCACCAGCATGGTGGTCTCCGGCAGGGCTTCGATGAAGCGGATGAGCTCCGCCGCCTCCCACCAGCTTCCCATCGGATTGTCCGGGTTGGACAGGTAGACCAGCGGCGCTTTGTCCCTGGTGACCGCAGCCAACAGGCCGTCCAGGCTTTCCCGGTCGTTCTCGTAGGGGACCGCGACCAGCCGGCCGCCGACGCCGGCAATATGGAAATTGAAGGTCGGATAGGCGCCGAGCGAGGTGACCACCGCGTCGCCTGATGCCACATACATGCGCGCCACCAGGCTGAGCAACCCGTCTATGCCTTCGCCGACCACCACGTTTTCGACGCCAATGCCAAGATGCGCGGCAACAGTCACCTTCAAATCGTGATTGTCTGGATCACAATACATCCACATGTCGCGGGCGATGCCGGCCATGCGGGCAATGACGCGCGGCGAGGGGCCAAAACTGCTCTCATTGGCGCCGATGCGGGCGCGAAAGGCGCGGCCGCGATCCCGCTCCTGCGCCTCCGGGCCGACAAACGGCACCGTCGAAGCAAGCACGCTGACGATCGGCGTGAGGGGAGGGCGCTGGCGCATGGCAAGTCTCGCTAAAAAAGGGGCTCGCTCGAAAAGGGCCTTCTTGCTAGCGCGGCACAGTTGGCCGCGCAAGCTCCCGCCTTGGCTGCAGCCAGCATGCTGGATTCCCCCCGCACTTTTTGCTAGCGAGATATTTCTTTTTGCTAGCGAGATATCATGAACAATCGACTCCCGCCTGCCTGGTCAAAGCACATCAAGCCCGGACCCGCGCCAAAAGCGAAGGCGCCGATAGTGAAGCCTTTGGTGAGCCCGCAGAAAGCAAGCGCCCAATCGCGTGCACAGGCCGACGACGCATTGCTGAAGCAGGCATATGCCTTTCAGCAGGCCAAGCGGCTCGACGAGGCTCAGGACCTATGCCTTCGGGTTCTGGAGCGCACGCCAAACCATCCGCTCGCCTTGTACATCCTGGGGACCATATATCTGGGTTACGACGATGAGCGGGCCTTGCGATATTTTGCACGGGCGGTCGGCGAGGAACCTAAAAACCCCTACTACCACCTCAGCCTGGGCGAGGCCTATGTGAAGGTCAGCGAGTATGCGCCAGCAATCAAGCATATGCAGTACGCCCTGGAACTGCAGCCCGGCCTTATCGAAGCACTTTGTGCATTGGGGCGCACTTACACGGCGTTTGACAAGCCCGACATGGCTCTGCCGCTTTACGAGAAGGCGCTGAAAATCAACCGCGATCATCCCAAGGTGCGAGCCGGGCTGGCCAGCGCGCTCAGCGGCCTGGGGCGTATGGATGAAGCCGCCGCCTATCTGAAGCAAGCGATCGCACGTCGTATTGGCGTGCCGGCTGCCTACAACGACCTTGTACAGACGCGAAACTTCACCGAGGAGCCCGAGGAGCTCCAATCCATCCTTCGTGAGCTCGGTAATCCGAAACTTGGTTCGGAAGGCGCGCAGCAACTCCATCACGCCGCCGGCAAGGTGCTGAACGACCTCAAGCGCTATGACGAGGCATTCGACCATTTCAACAAGGCGAAACAGGCCTCCGGCCAAAGGTTCGATATCGATCTGTATCGTCGGTGGGTCGATTCGATGATTGAAACCTTCACGCCGGACTTTCTGGCTGCCAGGGCCGGCTATGGAAATCCTTCCGAAGCGCCTGTGTTCGTGGTTGGCATGCCCCGCTCGGGGACGACGCTCACCGAGCAGATCTGCGCCAGCCATCCCGACATTCATGGCGCAGGGGAGCTTAGCAAACTGAGTCGGGTTGCTAATGCGATCGGCCTCAAGACATCATCGGCTGGTGATTTGAACCAGCCGATCACCTCGATCACGGAAGACCTGTCCAGAACGCTGGCCGAAGAGCATCTGTCCTATTTGCGGGCGCGGGCGCCTGCCGCACTTCGCGTCGTGGATAAGACACCGCACAATTTTGAACTGATCGGCCTTATCGGGCTTCTCTTCCCCAACGCGCGCATCATTCATTGCCGCCGTGATGCCATCGACAATTGCGTCTCCTGCTTCGTCCTCAAATTCAGCGAGGCACACAGCTACAACACCGACCTGAATACACTAGGCCTGTATTATCGCGAGTATGACCGCCTGATGCGGCACTGGAACGAGGTCTTTCCAGGCCTTATCTTCGAAAATCGCTACGAAACGCTGGTCGACGACCAGGAAGCGCAGTCACGCCGCCTGATAGATTATCTCGGGCTGCCTTGGGATGACGCCTGCCTGCGCTTTTTCGACAGGGATGGTTCGGTCAACACGCCCAGCCGCTGGCAGGTTCGCCAACCGATATACAAATCGTCGGTCAAGCGCTGGAAGAATTATGAAAACGAAATTCAGCCACTGATACAGTCGCTGGGCGATCTCGCAGAGATTTGACCGGGGCTCTCTCCTTCTCCCCTTGTGGGAGAAGGTGGCCGAGCGAAGCTCGGTCGGATGAGGGTGTTCCAGCTTGGCACCAACCGCACTCCGTCCAACACCCCTCAACCGTCTTGGCGCTGCGCGCCAATCCACCTTCTCCCACAGAGGGAGAAAGAAGAGCCCTGTCCGGCAGGACAGAGGGGGACGAGAAGGATCGCCGCTGCTTTCATTCTGTGCAGCTGCATTATTCGGCTGAAAACATTCCGCCCTTGACAGCCACGCCGATACAAAAAACCCGGCGGTTGCCCGCCGGGTTCGAGTTCAGTCAGACGCTGCTGATTAGAACGAGCGCTGGAAGCGGAGCATGCCGCCGAGGCTGTCTTCGTCGTCCGCAGCGGTCCAGTTGGAGAAGTCGTCCTCGCCGAAGTCGCCGGCGTGCAGGTAATCGACTTCGGCCGTGATCGTCAGGCCCGGAACGATGTCATAGGCGATGTTGGCAGCGATGCCGAGGTTTTCGCCTTCGTCATACGAGATCTGGGTGTTGAACGAGGTCTTCTCGTTGATGGTGTAGGTGCCACCGCCCCAGACCGCCCAGTTGCCGCTCCACAGCTTGTACATGCCGCGGCCGCCGGCGACGGGTGTTGCGAAGCCGGGATCCTCGTAGTTGTCGTCAGTGCCGTAGCCGGCCATGATGAACAGCGACAGGTTCTCCATCGGGGTGATGTCGAGGCGAACCTTGCCGGCCACTTCTTCGTAGTTGGCGTCGTAGGCAATGACGCCGGTGATGGCGCCCCAGCCCTGCGTCCACTTCAGGCCGCCGACGACATGCGGAACATAGCTGTCGATCGTGAAGTCGCCATAACCTTGTTCGAGCGAGACCACGGCCGAGAAGCCGTTGCCGGCGTCGAAATAGTACTGGACGACGTTGGTGTCGAAACCGCCGTAAGGAACAAGCGTATCCTGGATGACGTTGCCGGCGTAGCCGATGAACGTATCGTAGGCCGATTCGTCTTTACCGACGCGCAGGCCACCGAGCTGGATCCAGGCGAAGTTCAGCGAAATGCCTTTGTTCTCGGCAGGGTTAGCGACAATGATAGTCTCACCTGGCAGCGGCTCCAGCGGACCGTCGCCGTCCGGATCGGGACCGGGGACGTATGTGCTGCTGACGTGCCGGTTCCGGTTGCCGAAGTTGAAGCGGGTCTCGGTGTAGGTCTTCAAGGTGCCGAGCTCGGTTTCCTGGCCGGTCCAGGTCTTCAGGTTAAAGCGGGCCTGCTTGTAGTAGGTGTCCTGAATGTCGCCGTCCTCGACGTCGAAGTTCTCAGCACCGTCGAACGAGCCGACGTCGCCGACGCCGATGTCGTAGCGGACATAGCCGCCGATGCGCAGGCAGGTCTCGGTGCCGGGGATGTAGAAGTAGCCAGCGCCGTAGACGTCGCAGATGCGGACGTATTCAGCGGGTTCCGGCTCGGCGACGACGACGGCGTCGGCGGCGCGCGCACCGGAAACTGCGACCAGAGCCGCAGCGGAGCCAAGAAGAAGGCTCTTGATGTTCATTTTCTGACCTCCAGTCAAAAGTTAAAAAACGGGTCTGGGTATTCTTTGCTGAAGGACAGCGTTCCCTGCCCCATCCCCACTACCGAAAAAGATGCGCACCGCGCCGCTCCTTCGAACCCGACATTACCCATGAGGCGGCGGCGTTCAACAACCATCGCATCGGCGAAAGGTCTGTGCAGGCGCTATCACCCTGCCTTGTTGCACAAATGACACGATTTGGCCTCACTCGGAAAGCTCCCGTTAACCATTGGGCTGCCGGAGACAGGTTGGAGACCCATTGGGCCAGCCCTTGCAATCCGGCCGATTCCGGCAATTGCCTGCCGCAATTGCGGCGATGTCTGTACGTCGCCGGCCAAGGCATTGCCGCAGAATCGCCGCATGGCGAAAAGCGGCGAGCGCGAAGCGCGAAGCGCGAAGCGGGATGGCGGAGAGGATGTCCGTCTCCGCCTAATCCAAGGGGTTCCGAGAGCGTCTAGAATATCGGCTGAAACCCTTGCATCATAAGGAATTGAGTTCCGATAGCGTCCAAGGGGGTCTTGCCAAGTCCCGGCGCAAGTTGTACGTAGACTTGTTCGCAATGGGTTCGCAAGCAAGGGGAGAGTTCGAATGCAAATCAACCGCCTGACTGTGGCCGGCGTCAATGCCCAGAACAAGCCGGGACTGTATGCCGATGGGCTCGGACTTTATCTCCAGGTTGCCAAGGGCGGTTCGAAATCCTGGATCTTCCGCTACATGCTTGCCGGCAAGCCGCGCAAGATGGGCTTGGGTTCGGTGCATACAATGCCGCTGAAGCTGGCACGGGAACGCGCGGCGGAACAGCGCCTAAAGCTCCTCGATGCAGACGACCCGATCGACCTACGCAAGGCCGAACGGCTGGAGAAGCTGGCGGCATCCTCAACCGTCCTGACCTTCAAGGAAGCCTCGGAGCGCTACATCAAGGCCCATGCCGCCGGCTGGAAGAATGCCAAGCACGGCGACCAGTGGAAGAGCACACTCGAAACCTACGCGTGGCCTGTCATCGGCGCGCTGCATGTTGCGAAAGTTGAGGACGCCCACATAAGCCAGATACTTGACCCTATCTGGGCCACGAAAAACGAGACCGCCAGCCGTCTCCGGGGTAGGATCGAAAGCATTCTCGATTGGGCGCGCGTGAAGGGCTTCCGCCCGAAGCACAGCGACAATCCCGCGCGGTGGAAGGGCCATCTAGACAAGCTGCTGCCGAAGCCGTCAAAGGTGAAGAAGGTCAGGCCCCAGCCCGCGTTGCCCTACACCGCGCTTCCCGGGTTCATGGAGAAGCTTCGCGGCATGAGCAGCATATCGGCCAGGGCTTTGGAGTTCACGATCCTGACCGCCGCTCGCACTCAAGCCATCACTGGCGCGACGCTGGAGGAGATCGACTTTGAGGCAAAGCTCTGGACCGTTCCCGGCTCACGCCAAGGAACGAAGCTCAACGACGACAATCGCGAGCATCGCGTTCCGCTCTGCGACCGGGCGATTGAGATATTGCGCACGACACCACGCGAGAAGGACAACCCGCACCTGTTCACTGGCGGCAAGCCCGGCAACGGACTGAGCACCGCCGCAATGGCGGAACTGCTAAAGGGCTTCGACCTGCCATCTGACACGCCGGGGCGCCAGCCCGTGGTTCATGGCTTCCGCAGTACGTTCCGCGATTGGGCGGCAGAGCAGACGGCATACCCGAACGAAATGCTTGAAATGGCGCTGGCACACACTGTCAGCGACAAGACGGAAGCCGCCTATCGCCGCGGCGACCTTATGGAAAAGCGCCGTAGGCTGATGCAGGATTGGGCCGATTTCTGTGCAACGGCAAAATCTGCCACCGCATCGAACGTCACCCCGATCAGGGCTGGCGCAAATGGATGAGTCGCTCTTAAGGCAGATGCATGAGCGCGTCGTGGAGCTATGCAACGATCTGATAGGGCTCCAGGGATTGTGCGCGGTCCCCGGCCACAAGGAAGAACTCGGGCGCGAAAAGGCCTCCGCCGCTCTCAATGCGGTGATCTCCTTTTTGCGCGACGTAGGCACCGAGCCGGCTTGGCGCGAGCCCCTTCTACAGCTTTCGGCTGCCCTGGACGACGCGAAGTACGGGCGATTCAATCCAATTACCAAACCCGTCCCAATGCCTCCGGGGACGCCGAACAAATTGGTGATGGACCGCGCCGACGACGGCATGGCAGCGGCAGCCGTCGATATCCTCAACACGCATTGTAAGGCGGACGAAGCGTTGACCACGGTTGCCAGGGCTCTTGGCTACAAAAAGGAAACGCTCCGCCAGATACGAAAGAACCTCAGGGCACCGAAAACTAAAAAGGGACCACCCAAGGCGTCCGAGGAAGCTGTGGCAGCCTACCGCTATTGGATGGATGAACTGCAGCGTCGTGGCATTCCGGCCAAGGATTTTGTCAACCACATGTTCGCGACGAGAGGGTTCAAAGCCGACGCCTGAAAATGGAGTAACCCTCATAATGAGTTACTCCCGCACCCCTGCTTTCTTACGTGGGCCAGCAAGTTCCCGCTGGCTCTATTTAGGAGAGCAAAAAACATGGTCCAGACAATCCTTCGCCGCGACGAGGTAGAGCGCGCTACCGGCCTTCCTCGCTCCACCATCTACGCCAAGATTGCCGCCGGCAACTTTCCCAAGCCAATTCAACTTTCCGCCCGCGCCGTCGGCTGGCTGGAGAGCGATATTGCGGCTTGGCAGAAGACCCGCATCGACGCCCGCGACGGAGTTGCCGCATGACCAACTCCGGCGTCGATCACGAACTGTCTGATAAGTCCGACGAGGCTGCCGTCTGGCTCGCTGCCAATTGGTGGAAAGCCGAGCGTCCGTTGGTGCCATTCCTGCGCAAGCGGTTTGGCCTTTCCCCCCATGAAGCCGTTGAGGCCATGCGTGAAAGCGCTCGGATGAGAGGGCTTGCCAATGACAAGCCTTGAAATTGAAACCGCCCCCGGACTGGCATCCGAGAGCGGCAATTCAAAGTACAGCAGCCCGACAACCCTACCGGAACCGAAGCGGCACCGCAATGGCATGACGTCGCAAGCTCGGTGGAAGGAAGCCAATCCCCAGGCCGTATGGGCTCACCAAGCCCTCCGCAGCGCTCTGAACCGTGGTCTGGTCATCCAGGAGCCGTGCGAGGTTTGCGGCGCCCTTGTGGCCGAGGCGCACCACCCTGACTACGATCGCCCGATGGATGTTCGCTGGTTTTGCCGGCGGCATCACAAGCAGGAACATCGCCGGCTGAAATGCGAGGTGTCAGGATGAGCGCCCGCACCTTTACCAAGGTATCGCCTATGGTGTGGAGATCCACGCGCTTCATCAAACTGCCTGAAGAAGCCAAGGTCGGATACCTCTATCTCCTCACCAATGCCCATGTCACCAGCGCGGGGATCTACGAACTCCCGCGCGGGTACGCATGTTCTGATCTCGGCTGGGCTGAGGCTGGATACGACAGTGTGCTGAAGGAGCTTTTGGAGGCCGGATTGATCGATCACGACCCGGACACCGAGGTCATCCTGATAGAACGCTGGTTCCGCCACAATCCGCCGACGAACGATGACCATGCCCTTGGTACGCGCCGCAGGATCGAAGCCATCAGCAGCGACCACCTGCGGGAGAAAGCCATGGCTTCCTTCGAAGAGGAGAACGAGGTGCGCATCCAGCGAGAGGCCGCCGCCAGAGCCGCGAAAGCAGCCCGAGCATCAGGAACGGCCAAATCCATCTCGGAAACCATCGGCAATACCTCCAGGCTCATGAGCACTCGATTGATGCAGGGCAATGGCTGACAGCCTGTCCACACCCTGTGGTGAGCCTGTGGTGTCTCTCTGACAGCCTGTCCACACACCAAGACCAAGACCTATACCTATACCCAGACCTGAGACCGGCGAAAATCGCGGAAGGCAAAAGCATCGTCAACGTTCGCATGGCTTGGGAGGAAGAGAACGAACGGACCAGAGCCAGTGTTCCGGGCATGTTTTTCTCTGAAGGCGACAGGCGCTCCAAGACGCTCCAAAGTTGCCACTTGGTCCACTCCGGCGGAGGGTATTTCCGCCTATACCTGTTGATTTACAAGGCGTTTCGCGTTTTGTTCTTGCGCTACGTACAAATGCGCGTACATTCAGCACTGATTTGGAGACCCAGAATTGGCCCTAGACGCAGCAGAGACGAAGCAGGCAACCCGCAGGGAACGTGGCGTGACGCGTAACGGCAAGCTGCGTCTCCCAAGCCTGGACAACCTTGACCGGCGCACGGCCGCCTATCGGGACGCCATGGATTTGATTGACCGGGTGATTGGCGAGCGCGGCGGCAGGGATCAGGTTGACGTGGTTCGGGCTGCCAGTGCCGAGACCTGGGCAGTGCTGACGACGCAGCTTCGCGGAATGCAAGTGCAGTGGCTCAACGGCGGCTGTGTGGACTGGTCGGAGTTCACGACCATTGCCAATGCACGCCGTCGTGAAGGCGAAACGCTCGGCAGTCCTGAGGCGAGAGACATCACCCCGACCTTGTCGCAATACCTCGCTGACAATTACAGCGAGCCGGCCGCATGACCGTTGCTCTTGCCAACGTCACCATCGATCGGGCTCTGCGCGACCCGAACTTGCTCGGTGCTGGCCTTGGGCCTGCGGAGACTTGGGGCGTTTGGATCTCCATCTTGAAGGCTGCCCGTGCGCTGCCGTTGACCGATGCCGAGCGCGCCGTCTTTGCCTCCGTTTCTGGTGGCAGGGAACCACCGCTGAATCGCGTTCGTGAGACCTGGGCCATCGTAGGCCGACGCAGCGGCAAAAGCCGTATGGCGGGCGCTGTGGCCGTCTACGAAGCCGTCACTGCTGATATGTCGAGGCTCGCTGCGGGCGAGGTTGGAAACGTGCTTGTGCTGGCTGCCTCGAAGACGCAGGCCCAGAACGTGTTCAACTATGTGCGCGGGTTCCTCGAAGCCTCTCCGATCCTGGCGGGAATGATCGACAGCATAACGGCTGATGAGATCAGGCTATCCAATCGGACGGCAATCTGCATTCACACCGCCAACCACCGCACCATCCGCGGACGCACCGTCATTGCCGCCATTTTCGATGAAAGCGCATTCTGGCGTTCAGAGGAATCGAGCAGTCCGGATGTCGAGGTTTATCGGGCTGTGTTGCCTTCCCTGGCCACCACGAACGGGATGCTGGTCGGCATCAGCTCGCCATACGGCCAAAAAGGATTGCTCTACAACAAGCACGCGGCTTCATTTGGCCGAGATGATGGCTCGGTGCTGGTCGTGCAGGCCGGGACAGCGACCTTCAACCCGACAATTGACGCCGCGATCATCGCCAAGGCTCACGAGGAAGACCCCGAGGCGGCCCTGGCGGAGTGGGATGGGCATTTCAGGTCCGATCTCTCCACCTTCATCGATCGTGGCATTGTGGAGCGCCTTGTCGATGTCGGCATTCATGAGCGGCCTTATGACCGGAAATGGAAATATACCGCCTTTTGCGACCCATCCGGCGGCGCCCATGACAGCATGACGCTCGGCGTCTCGCACCGTGAGGGCGATATTGCGGTGCTTGACTGCATTCGCGAGGTTCGCGCGCCCTTTGACCCCGGATCTGTCGTCAGTGAATTCCGCCGTGTCCTCGATGTCTATCGGATTACGAGCGTCACCGGCGATCGGTATGCGGGCGCCTGGGTTTCCGACGCGTTCCGTAAGGAGGGCATCCGCTACATCGCTTCGGAGCGTTCCCGCAGCGAAATTTACCTCGACGCGCTGCCGCTGCTGATGTCGGGCTCGGCGGCGCTGCTCGATAGCACGCGCCTGGTCGGGCAAGTTGCGCAGCTTGAACGCCGCACCACACGCTCGGGCCGGGATCAGGTCGACCATATGTCCGGTGCCTCGGATGACGTTGCTAACGCCGCGCTCGGGGCACTGGTTCACGTCCCATCCACACGACGCGCCGATGCCGTTTCTCAGAGTTTCCGCACCCCTGTCGTCCATCTGGGGCACGCCAACATGAAAGCCCGGCGTGACCAGCCCGCGCGGCCCACGTCAAACAGCTCAAGGCCTGGCTACGGCCCGCCGCCCTGGCGCGATGAAAGGACCAACTAAATGACTGACATTTCGACCCGCCGCACAGAGGCAGAGACGCGGCTGGCCACGCTCCGGCAGATGCAGGGCGTTGCCCTGCTGGACGATCAGGACTTCGACCACAGCCCGTTGAACGAGGTAGAGAAAGAACTTGCCGCCCTTGATGCTGCTGAAGGCGAGGCAGTCCGCCGGCAGCGTGAGCAGGCAGCGGCAGCCGAGCTGCAACGCCTCGCAAATCTTCGCGAGACCCTGGCCATCGTGGAAGAAAACCGCCTTGAGGCCGTCGACCGTGCCGAGAAGGCAGCCCGCGACCTCTGCGATGCCCTGAAGGAAGTCCGCGCCCGCAGCGCCGACGCCACCCGGCTCTTGCGCGCCCTTGGTGTTCATCCTGCCGTGCTGCTGGACACTTACGAATCCGAGTTCCGCATGAGCTTGCGTTTGGCGGCAGCAATCAAGCCCCTGGTCGGCCTTGGCCGGCGGTTCGGGCAGATCACGTTCCCCGAGGGCCGTAGCCCCTACGACAAGCCATGGCGGGCCGAAGAGCAGGCACTCGCCACCCCCGACATTTCCCGCGCCTTGAAAGGATCATTCTGATGGCAAAGACCGCTGCACTCGACATTCCCGCATCATCGGAACGGGCCGTTCCGGAAATCGACCCGGCCCGCGTGACGCCGCAGCACTCCGGTCAGATTTGGCGGGAGTACATGGCCCGCGTCCCGGCTGATTTGGTCGCCGACGACCTCAAGAGCCCTTCGGCATGGCGCAAGGTGCAGGCGTCCCGGAATGCGCTGAAGAAATTCGACCGTGTTTTCGTGGTCAGTTACGATGAATCCTGGGTTGCGGAGGCGATCGTCGCCAGTGCCGATTCCAAGGGCGCAGTGCTGGCAAAGCCCCGCGTGACGACCATGCCGGCGCGCTATGACGCCTTGTTTCAGGATGAGCTCTATCGAGTGGCATGGAACGGCTTCGGCTACGTGGTGGAACGCAAGTCCGATGGCCACGCGATGACCCAGGCCACGGCGAACCCCGAACTCGCGACGCGGCTTCTGGTCCAGCTTTACCCGGCGAGGGCAAGCTGATGAGCAATGAAATTACTGTTTCCGAGAATTCTGGCGCGGCCGCTGCGACTGGCCCTGCGACAGATGGCCTTGCGGGTGACGGTGGGCAGGCGGGTTTTGCCTCCTTGTCTGTCAACCCCACCCGCAAGGCAAAAATCGAGCGGATCATGAACGAGGATTTCGACCTCTACGAGCGATCCGGCCTGAACAAGGAATATCTCGCCCTGCTCGAGGCGGAACAGTTCGAACTTGACCCGGATTCGATGCCGGCGACACGTCCGCTCGCGGCCGATGTGTCGCGCAACGAGATGTGCAGTTCGGAAACCGGCCGCCGCCTCGTCAAGGATTGGGAGCAGGCCGGCGGCTTCAAGGTGCATTTGACCCATGTCCAGAACGATGTCGGCGAAATCGTCCGATCGCTCGGCAGCGTGCGCGAACAGCGCGTGTTCATGGCGAAATTCGACAGAGATATACCGGAGCCGGCGCGCTACGCCGTCTATGACGAGATCGCGGCAGGCAGGGGGCTCTATGTGGCTCCGGCGAGTTCGGCAGAGGTGAAGCTCTTCGCATCCACGCCGGCCGGTCGCACGCTGATGGAGGAATGGGGAAGCGTCGCGGCCGAGCGGGTGGCGATGCTGCGCAGCCGTGCGGCACGCATGACAGCCAACATGAGCGAGGACGAAGCGGACGACTTCTGGACATGGTTCGATACCCTCAATGCCGGTCCTGTCGCTGCCATCTTCCGCAAGCTGGCAGGGTGATCGCTGTCGAGCGAACACACGGCAAGACAGGATGGAACTTTAGCGATTTCTAAAAATTGTCTGTGACCAGCGGGCACGCACCTCCGCTGCCCGCTGTAGATCGGGTCGGCAACAAACCCGATCGAGCCCGCGCTCTCCGCCAGAGGCGCGGGCTTCTCTCGCTTTTCTCAGCGGGGCAGAGACGTCGCGCGAACAGACATTGGATCAAAATCCGGCTCACGGGAAATCGAAATGCTGCCATTCCACGCATCGATGGACCCGACATTGACCGTCAAGCGTCTGGACATAGGAGGCGACGGGCACGGCGGGGCGGTCGCACTCATTGCCAAATTGGCGGACATATCGATCATAGGTGTTGCGGCCCGTGGTCAGGACGACCGCGCGCCGGCTCTGGATCAGCTGCTGCGTCTGTTCGCAAGTCATGGTGCCCGCATCCGGCCGGGCGTAAGCCATGCTTGTGGCGGCGAACAGGATCGCCGCGGCTGTCGATTGGGCGAGCTGTCATGCTGCATCCTCACCAGGGTCGTGCCTAACGCGCACCTTCGCCAGTGGTTCCGCAGCTTCACCCGGAGCAGCTAGAGCGTCTAGCCGACAAGGCAGGCGCCACCCCGCCGTAGGGTTCATTCTCCTCTGTGGAGCGCGGGCTTTTCAATTCACAGGCTGCAGGGGTTGATGCTCCGGCTTCGCATGGTGAAGCACCTGGCCGAGATCGCGCATGTCGAAATGCTGCCCGCACACTGGACAATGTTCGAAATGCTCCGCCTCGGGCTTGATTGGTTGGTCGTGGTCCCTGCCTCAAAAAACTTCGGAACCGTTGCAGAAATCACGCATTACAACTGCAGCGGTCGATTCCTTCAGGATGTAGCCGCTAAGACACTCCCCAAGTGAAAGCCCGCTGCCGGCCCCTCCCGCCAGCGGGCTTTTCGCTGTACGGCGTCGTGTCGTCAAAGCTGACTGGCGGTAGTCCGCTGTGTAAAGCCATAAGGTGCCCCGCAATGAGTCAATACGTCTGGCACCGCAATTGCATGGTCAAGGATGGGGAACGGGTTGGAGGCCCGTCGCTTCGCAAATGAAGCGGCGGGTCTACTACATACCGGCCGCGCGCCAGGATAAAGCGCGTCGCATGAGGTCGGTCAGACGCGACGCGCTTTAAGACTTGCCTGTCGCAACCGATGGTAGTAACTGATATGATTAAGTCTAAAAGTTGAGTAAATGTGACGCGGGTTACTAGGTGCCATGAGCGAGCGCGGTGAGGAATACCTCCCTGAATGGATTACAGGCCATCTGTCCGATGATCCGGTAATTGCCAGAGACATCTCGGCCAGAATTTTGAACATGAACAATGTTGGGGTCCCGTCCCGTGGGATGAGGAGAAGCCAGCGGAAAGAAGCGTCGATCGAGGGCGGCGGTGAGATTTTGGGGGCTCTGTCGACGCGCGCGATCACCGTCATCTTCCCAGACGCAACACCCATCATGCTATTGGCTGTTTTGGCGCTTTCCGTGCTGTTGCTCCTGGGCGTGGCAGGTTCCGGGCTATTAGATGAGGCGGTTGCGTCAACACTCTGATCGGGAGGCCCAATTGCGTTTCCCATAGACCTCAGGAATATAATCCTCTCCGTTGCGGCGAACCCCTTTCACGGAGATCGCCATGCCCCAAAAGACCCTCGCCGACACCCTGGCCGCCCGCGAAACCATCTATGTCAATTGCGGACACCCGATGTGCTGCAAATCGACGAAACTCGACATCCAGGCGCTGATTGACAGGCTCGTCCGTGACCACGGCTCGATGCATGACGACCTGGTCGGGCTCTTTGTCTGCTCAAATTGCAAGGCTGCCGGCCGTGACCGACGGTCGGTGTTCTTCACATGCATTCCTGACTACGAAGGCCAGCAGCGGGCACGCAATCGAGACTGGAAGCCAACATTCGAACGAGAGGGCTGAAAGTGGCCGGCGCCGCTTGAGCGGGGTGTTGGGGTAGAATTGCGCGTAGGACGCCGGCCTGGCGGATTGGGGTCCGCCGCACGAATAAGCTAACAGAGGTTGGGGGCGGGCGGAGATACGCGATCACGGAAGTTCTAATCGTGGTTAATCCACCATGTCACGCAGTGGCGCTTCGGCGGTCGGTATTTCTCGACCAGTCTGACCTTGTCAATTTCGACCGTCAGCCAGCGGTCCCAGGTCGATGGTCACCCTGCCGCCTTCCTCGTTTATGCGCGTGATCTCTCCGGTGAGCTCGATCTGCTGCCCCTGCTTCACCTTGGTATGATCAATGATCGAATGCGGGAAGCCATAGCTCGGGATGGAGACGCTGACGCGGTCCTCAGTGACCCGCCTCCGGACGGTGGCCGTGATCGCCACCAGATCTCCAATCCCAATTCCCCGCGCCATTCCATGAGTCTGGAGCGGGCGGCGTCTTAGTCAAGAGATTGCTAATATAGGTGGCCGCTTCATCTAAACGATGGACGAAGCCCATCAATGGCCGGTGCTATTTGGATGTATGTCGCAACCTTACTTGCCCCCGAGCCACCTTGCTATCGCTATGCTCGCGATCAGCGTCAGCTATGCCGAAGCTGCGGACCGTAAGGTCGAAACCGCGACGCTCGGTACGTACGCCAATTCGAAGAACCTGCCGGTTTGCACCGCGTCAAGCTCACTCTTCGAAGTCCTCGGTGACAAGTGTTTTCTCGTCAAAGGTTCGATGGTCTATGGCGACATCGCCGAGCTATCCCAGATAGTCACCTTTAACAGGTAGCTGCGCGCAAGCTTCGCCCCGAAAAGGCATGGCTGGATTTGAAGGTGCGCCAGCGTCAACCGCGAGATGCGGGAGCGGCTGTGTAAGCGCGTCCAGGAACATGCCGGCGAGACGCCCAAGGACATGCCAAAGCGGCCGGCAACAAAGTGGGTCAAGCCGGGCATCATGGCCCGCGTGAAGCACCTGAGAGGCGAGGAAGACCTAAGGCACGCCTCACTGCAGGATTTCTGGGATGAGAGTTAGTGGTCAAAATCTGACGCTTGGTACCCGAAACGGAATACCGCTGCCGACCCGTTGCAGACTTTCCCGAGCTGTAATCGCTTGTGCAAATTTTGACCTCTTTGTGGAAGTCCGTGTCCAAGGGCGGGTCGGCAGAAACTGCAGCCGGCCGGACGGCCCGCAGAGACACGTGCACTAATCTGCCTATGGGTGTACCCTTCGCGACTGCGCCGCCAGCCGCACACTGGCGTTCTCCCGAGGAGGTATTCCCATGACCGCGTACAAAGTCGGTTATCTCATTGGCAGCCTCGCCAAGGGCTCACTCAACCGGAAGCTGGCCAAGGCGCTCGTGAACCTAGCGCCAGCCGAGCTCTCGATGGCCGAAATCCCGTTCAAGGACCTGCCGCTCTACAGCTACGACTACGACGCGGATTTCCCTCCGCAGGCAAGGGCCTTCAAGAATGCGCTCGCCGCAGTCGAAGCCGTGTTGTTCGTCACGCCGGAGTACAACCGCTCGATCCCAGGCGGGCTCAAAAACGCGATCGACTGGGCGAGCCGACCCTACGGCCAGAATTCGTTCACCCGAAAACCGTCGGCGATCATCGGCGCCTCGCCGGGTATGCTCGGGACTGCGCTGGCGCAACAAAGCCTTCGCGGCGTTCTTGCCTTCTGCAACTCCCCGCTGATGAACGCGATCGAGGCCTACATCCAGTTCAAACCCGGCCTGATCACCGACGACGGCGAGGTCACCGACCCCTCGACTGAGGAGTTCCTGCGCGACTACATGATGCAATTCCACCGCTTCATTACTCTGGTCTATACCGCCCTTCCCAGACCGGAGCCAAGTCCTGCTAAAGAAGGCCTGACGTCCACATAAGTTCAAGGACACGCGCGGCCAGCCGGTGCCGAGCGTTAGACTTCAACCACTAGTATGCTGGGCCGCTTGTGGAGGTTGCAATGCTGAATGACATCGTGGCGTGGTTCAAGGCGACGTTCGGGCAGAAAAGCCAAACCCGCACGGAAGCCAAACGGGAGCAGGCCGAGAAGGACAAGCCCTTCTACCGCACGTTGGCTATCGACGGAAAGCGCCGCGTCCACGAAGAGCGGGCCAAAAGAGACAAGAAGGACCGCGATAAGCGACAATAACCGCTCGGGCTTACCGACTTGTTTCATGAGCCGGGTTTGTCAAATATATAATCGCCCGACCGTCATCGCCGCCGTCGAACGAGGGCACCAAGTGTCAGTCCCGGTTTTTGTTCGATGCGGAAGAAGGCGGGTGCTAACCGTCCTGCGGTCAGTTGAACTTCAGTAGGCCGAGGCATTCATTGTCTACGGTTTGGGCGTCGGTACCAAATAACCGCAATGGGGGTGAAACGGACACTCTGCCGCGCCTTTCGGCAGGAAGCCCTTGGCCTCCAGATCATCCACGATCACGGCTTCATTTCAACGGCGACGACTATCACGTCAAGTGCAAGCGCTGCGGCGCACAGGGGCCGCCTGCCGACACATGGGCTGAAGCAGAACGTCTTTGGAATGATCGCGACGGAAGTGACAAGCACTAATCCGCACACCAGCAAGCCCGCTGCCTCACGGTGGCGGGCTCGTTAGCTTGATGGCCTGTTGCTGCTTGCGCAAGGCAAGCTCAAGGCACAGCGCGAGAATCAGGATGCGAAACGAGGGTGACGGGAGCGGGGGCAGCTTTGCCATAGCCCGTATAGCAAATGTTAAGCCGGAATGTTCCTCGTCCAGCCCGCTGCCTCTGGTGGCGGGGCTTTTCAGTGGGCGATCCACTCGGCTGCGCGTCCGACCTCAATACAGGCGAGAACAACGGTGGCGATCGTCACCATCAGCGCCATGCCTCGCTCGAAATTGGCGAGGCGCTTCTCTGTCGCAAGCTCTTGGCCGTCCCAATAGAGTTTGTTGGTCTTGGGGTTGATGCCTAAGAGCGTGGTGCCTTGCAAGCTTATGGCCTGGACACCTTCAGGCCATTCTGGCGGTGGGGCATCTTCCGTATAGCGAAATTTCCGGATGTTATCCCAATCGATCAATTTACCCCTCCCCGAGCTGTGCGCAGTATTGTACGCAGAACTAGTAAAAAGACAGATTATCCAAGAAAAACAAAGGCGTATGGCGGAGAGGATGGGATTCGAACCCACGAGAAGCTTTTGACCTCTACTCCCTTAGCAGGGGAGCGCCTTCGACCACTCGGCCACCTCTCCGTTGCGCTGGTGGATAAAGAAAAGCGCCGGCACAATCAACAAGCCTGACCCATTATCGTTGAAAAAACCGGCTCCCGGCGAAGCGTTGCTCGGTCCTGTCCAGAAAAGCGGCGATGGCGCCGGGCAGGCCGCCGGTCTCGAGGAAAGGCGCATGGCCCTGGCCTTCGACCGTGATCGTCTCGACACAAGGATGACGGTTTCGCATCTGTTCGAAGGTGTCGGCGGACAGCAGCTTCGAATTGTCGCCGCGGATGGCGAGCAAGGGTATTGCCGCCAGCGCCTCGAACTGCGGCCACATGTCTGGCAGCTTCTGGGTCAGGTCCAGTCCGGCCAGCGTCTCGACCAGCTTCGGGTCGAAATCCGGCAATAATCCTCCACCCGTATCTCGGTAGAGCGCCGCTACCATCCGCTCCCAATCCGCCTCGGTCAGGGCAGGAAAGTCGCTGCCGTGCGCGCCGCGCTGGGCGCCGACGGCCTCGGCGTAGGTTTTCGGCTTCGGCGCGCGCTCGAGATATGAGCGGATATGGGCGAGACCGCCGGCCTCGAGCACCGGGCCGATATCGTTGAGCACGATAGCCCGCAGGACTGCCGGCCGCATCACGCCGAGCACATGGATGATCAGCCCGCCGCGTGACGTGCCGATGAAACCAGCCTCGTCGATGCCCAGCGCCGCCAACCCGGCGAGGATGTCACCGGCTTCGACGCCGATATTGTAGTGGCCGATATCGGGGTCGTAGGCGGATTGCCCGCGGCCGCGATAGTCGAAAGCGACGATTTTTCGCGGCGTTTGCGCCCGCCGCGACAGATGCAGCGCCAGCTCATGAAAATCGCGGCAATTGCGGGTCAGGCCAGGCAGGCAGACGACCGGCCAGTGGCCGGAATTCGCTTCGCCATAGATGCGGGCGTGGAGTTCAAGCCCGTCCGGCGAGGCGTAGAAGAAGTCGGAAAAACCGCTCGACATTTTGGGACTCGATTCCTCGCCGTTGTCGGATCGTCTCGACTGCTACAGGCGAGGGCGGGGGTGGTCAAATCGAAGCGTCATTTTCGAGATGTCGGCGGGACAGCGCCCCGGACAGCGCCGCCTCTGTCCTGCCGGACATCTCCCCCACTTGGGGGAAATTGGCTGTCCCTTTGCTTTCGCCAATCGCCAACGCTGATAAGGAAGGCGCTGCCAGTGTAACTGCCAATCTCCCCCTTGAGGCATATGCGCTAAGAGCTTCGGCATGGACTGAAATTTGCGCTTTCGTGGTGGTTCACGCCATCGATGTCGCAAGGCATGGAGATTTTGGCG